>NZ_FTMR01000012.1:0-164172 GCF_900156005.1 Rhizobium sp. RU35A
GACGGGAATGTCGTGGTTGCCGCGACGGGCTCGGTTGCGGGTGCGACTGGCGTATCCCTGACGGCAACGACGGGCAGCCTGACGCAGGCCTCTGGTTCGCTGATCGATGGTGGCACGGGCAGCGTGACCTTGTCGGCGGGTACGGATGCCACGATCGGTCACGTGAAGACGGGTGGCACGGGCGATCTCGGCATCTTCAGCCGAACTGGCAACATTGTCCTTGAGGATGATCTCGATACGGCTGACGGCAACATCAACATTCTGGCGCAGCATGATATCTCGATTGGCGCAGCATCGGATATCACGGCAGCCGGCATCGGGGATGTCATCATTGACAGCCTTGATGGAAGTGTGACGCAGATGATGGGGGGATGGATTGACGGCGGGCTTGGCAGGGTGCGCATTCATGGCGCGCGCAACGTCACGCTGCGCAAGGTCCGCTCGCAAAACCCGTCGCCGCTGCGCATCATTGCGACGGCCGGCAATACGATTGATGATGGTGGGGATGGCAATCGCAGCATGCTCGAAACCGGCATGCGCAATTCCGGCACAACCAGTCCGTCCGTTCCGGAAGTGCCGGATTCAAGCCTTTACATGGCAGCTCTACTTGCCCTGCGCAATGATCAGCAGGCTGTCGTGAACTGGATGTATGGCAGCAACGCCATTGCGGTCGACCGCATCGACGGCGGGACAATTGTTCTGGGCCTCCAGAACTGACGATCAAGGGAGGGGCAATGGTCACGGAAGCCGAACCTTGCCCTTTCACAGAAATGGCCTTTGTGCCACAGCCAACATGAAGTTGATTCCAAGAAGTGAGGATGTCGTGTCCAAGAATGCATTCCGTTTGAAGTCCCTGACCACTGCCTTTGCTGTCTCCGTGACACTGGGTGTTGCCATACCGTTGATGGCGCATGCTGCCGGCACGGGTGATAAACCGAAGGCAGCCGATACTGCGGCACCCGCCGCGGCATCCCAGGCGGCTGCGCCGACCTCCACGCCCTCCCAGCCCGCCGATGCGGCCCAGAAGGGCAAGGACGGGGCTGCGCCGGGCACGGTGCAGAGCGGTCCGAAGGTGACCGTTCAGCAGCATGGCGACTGGCTGCTGGAGTGCTATGACCCGGCCATCAACAACGTGAACTGCCAGATCAAGCAGCGCATCGCCCAGAAGGACACCGACCGCAACATCCTGGTGATGAGCATTGCCTTCGATCCGAAGGCCAAGAGCAATGTCATCCAGTATGTGCTGCCGCTGGACTTCCTGCTGACCCCCGGCGTTTCCGTCGAAGTGGGCAGCTACCAGAGCACCGCTGGCGTCAACCGTTGCTCCGTCCAGGGCTGCTTTGTCGAGGGAACGACCGATGACGCCTTCATCAAGGCGCTGCAGGGCTCCAAGGATGGTGGTCGCGTTGTCATCGTTTCGCGCACGGGCCAAAAGGTGGGCATCGGCTTTTCGGCTGCGGGCTTCTCCAAGGCCTATGACGAGATGGTCAAGGAAAATACACGGATGAGTGCCCAGTCGAAGGGCTGATCCCAAGAGCGTGTGGTCACCATGCCACCTGTCTCGCGGCATGCAGTACAGGGGAGGCTGCTCGGCCTCTCCCAGTCCCTCGGCAATGGCTTCAGTCTGCTGGCGCGGTCCGGTGGACAGTATATGCCGGACAAGCGGCTGCCGTCAGGTGAGCTCTGGTGCCTGGGCGGATCGAATACGCTACCGGCTACGAGATGTCGTCAATCTCGAGTGACAGCGGTCTCTATTGTACCGCTCAACTCCGCCCCCGAGGCGGGGAACGCCAGTATGCAGCGGCATTGGCAATGCTGTTCTCCTCTGGATTGCGCATTTTTCTCGACGCCGGTGTTGCCTTCAATGATTATGTCAAAGGTCAGCCGCTGATGACGTATGAGGATGGCGGTTTTGGCCTTGATTTTGAGAGTGGCGGGTATCTGAGTGGCGAGCTCTCCGTTGCCTGGCCAATCGATCCGAACTCGAACACGCAGGCTGTGGATGGTCCCAGGTTCCTTTTTTTCGGTGACGTCGACCTTTTGAGATTTTCCCACGCCAACCAGCATCGGTTGCAATGTCCGATGATCAACATGCGTTTCGTCCCCGCGTGGAGAACACCAGATTATCTTGCCGGAATTGTTGTGGATGTCGAGAGAGTGGTGTTGTGTTCGGATTCGGGTGTTGAATTGTTGTTTTTCTTTAGGGTGATAAAATGAATTATTGAGATGGATTATTTTAATTGTCGCTATGTGAAAAATGAATGCGACAATGTATGATTTTTATATATTAAATAACTGAAATAAAATAATCCGTTTTATCCTATATTTCGCAATTTGATTTGCAAAAAGTATTCAAATTTTACGGAAAAACATCGACATTTTCCATTTATGTATTAATTCTATGCGTTGATGGCGCTGTGGGTGCGGATAGTTGTCGGGAGCTTCCGGGCAGATCGTTCGGTCGGGCGATCAGCTGCAATTTCAGCGGGTTTCCATCATTGGACTTGCATGCCATGCGACCACAAGGGGGCGAGAGGTTGCGCGTACTGGATAATCCGCTGACGGCGTTCAATCTGAGGGTCTTGTGTACACTGATCGAGGAGGGCAATGTCACCAATGCCGCACGCAGACTGAACCTCTCCCAGCCTGCGACGAGCCTGATCCTCAAGCAGTTGCGTGACATTTTCCGGGATGAGCTTCTGGTGCGCAGTGGTGGTCGCATGGTGCCGACAGATCATGCGCAGGCCCTTTATCGCACCGCGCAGCATGTTCTGTCCGAACTCAACGAACTGATCCTGCGGCCGGAGGAGTTCGAGCCGCAGACCCTCGACCAGACCATGACGATCGGAGTTGCCGAGACGGTGTCCCCCGGCCTGCTCGGGACTGTGTTGCGGCAGGCCTCATTGCAGGCGCCGGCCGCACGGTTCGTGCTGCAGCGATTGCCCGCGGATTTCGATCTCGAGGGGGCGATGGCCAATGGTGCGGTTGATGTGGCGATCGGTCACTGGCTGCAGATGCCGGTGGGGCTGAAGCGAACCATTCTCGCGGAAGAGGAGGTGGTCTGGCTTGTGGACTGCAATCATCGGTTTGCGCACAGTTCGCCCAGCCTTGAGGATCTGTCCGGGGCGCGTCATTTGATGGCGCCCGGTGGCTCGGCCTGGCTGCCGAGTGTTCTGGAAACTGCGGCAGGCCTCCAGCGCACGGCCCGTGACCAGCGGATCGTGCTCTGCGACTATCTGATGGCACCTCATCTTCTGCCGGGCACCGACCTCGTGCTGACGGCGGGATATGGTTTTGCCACCCACCATGCCGGTCTGCTGCCGCTCAGCGTGATCAAATGCCCCTTTCCCTATCCGCGCAGTCAGCTGACGATGGCCTGGCACGAGCGCACGGATCATTCCCTGGCGCAAAAATGGGTGAGAGGGCTTCTCTCGGCCATGCCGCTTTACGGAGTGGCACCCGGTTCGGAACAGATGCGGGCAACGGCTTGACCCGCTGTCTTGCCACGTGCAAGGTCGCGGATGTCCGGTTTCCCTTTCGTGTGACGGGACCCGTCGCAGGATCAACGTGTCGGGCGACCTTACTTCTATCGGAGCAGGCATGACGCAACGTTGCGAACGGATGGTCATTGACGGCGCGCTGGACAGTGCTGCCCTGTTGCCCTGGGTCGAGCGTCATGCCCGTAAGCTCGGCCTTGAGCAGACTGTCCGTCAGGCCGATGCCACGCGTCTGATCCTCGAACTCACCGGTCCGGAAGAACTGATCGACGCCATGGAAATCGGCTGCCTGCTGGGGCCTATCGATGTCTGGGTTGACGCGATCGAGCGCTCTGTCAAACATGGCTGACAGCTTCCGTTGATCCACGGAAGCATCGTCCTGCCTCCGGATGAAGGCAGGGGCATGGTCGGCTTGCGGCTTACCCGATGACGTCAAGGCGCTGGTAATTCTGATCCCGCGGACGCGCAAATGTCAGCAGGACCCGCCGTCCTTCGATCCGTTCCAGAGGATAGGAATAGGACGTGCCCAGAGCTGCGAGGAATGCGTCGATTTTTTCCGCGGGCACGCAGATATGGTCGCAAGGGTAGTGGGTCATGATCCGGAAGAGGATGTAGTCCAAGCCAAGAATGTGCTCGATGAGCTCCTTCGAACTGGTGCCCAGCGACTGCAGATGCTGCTCCTCGATTTCGATGAACATGAAGGGCCTGTCGCGGGCAATCAGGTTTGCGCCGCCCTTCAGGGCTTTCAGTTCCGAACCCTGGATGTCCATCTTGATGAAACCGATCGGTGGCAGTGACAGGTCGTCCAGCCGCTTGCTGATGGTAAGGTCCCCGGCGGAGCGGCGGGCGCTGACGCGCAAGGCACCATTGTTGATGCTATCGCCCGCGTAGCTGAAGGCTTCCATGGTCAGAACCTGCAGGTCGCCGTCGGATATGGCGAAGCGATAGGGGTGAACATTGCCGCAGCCGTTCAGCAACAGATTGTTCTGCAACAGCGAAAATGTGAGGGATTGCGGTTCGAACGAAAAGACCTGGCCGCCGGGCACAAGCTTTGCCATCAGCACGGAGTGGCTGCCAAGGTTGGCGCCGAGATCGAGGACATTCCAGTCCGGTTCGATCAGCACCCGGGCGAGATCACGGAAATGCGCCTCGTTGATGCCCTTTTCCCCTATGGACTGGAACAGGTAGTCGTTGCGCAGCCCGGTAAACGAACCAAACTCATTGGTGACCGCTGAAATATCCGGAAGCGGTGCACCCATTCCGGAAATCATCTGGAACAAGGATTTCGGCCGTGTCGCCGAGAGGCCTTTGGCCAGAAGCGTCAACTGTGTAAGCGTTTTTCCACTGAGGTATGCCATGCACGTTCCTCCCAGACATCATTGCTTAAACGGCGGCGCCGTTCAACCTGACAGTGTTTCTGGAAGCTATCACACGGCGGTTGGTGATGGTAGAGATCAGCCTACCATCACAACCAGAATCATTCCCACTCGATCGTGCCGGGCGGCTTGGAGGTGATGTCGTAGGTCACGCGGTTGATGCCTTCGACCTCGTTGATGATGCGGGTTGCCGTTTCGCCGAGGAATTCGTGGGTGAAGGGATAATAATCCGCAGTCATGCCATCGACGGAGGTGACGGCGCGCAGCGCGCAGGCGTAGTCGTAGGTGCGGCCATCGCCCATCACGCCGACAGTGCGCACGGGAAGGATTGCCACGAAGGCCTGCCAGATCTCGTCATAGAGACCATGCTTGCGGATCTGGTCGATATAGACCGCATCCGCCTTGCGCAGGATTTCCAGCTTGGCGCGGGTGATCTCGCCGGGGCAGCGGATGGCAAGGCCGGGGCCGGGGAAGGGGTGACGGCCGATGAACTTGTCCGGCAGGCCGAGTTCGCGACCCAGCGCGCGCACCTCATCCTTGAACAGTTCGCGCAAGGGTTCGACCAGCTTCAGACCCATCTTTTCCGGCAGGCCGCCGACATTGTGATGGCTTTTGATGGTGACGGAGGGGCCGCCCGAGAAGGAGACGCTTTCGATCACGTCCGGATAGAGCGTGCCCTGCGCCAGGAATTCGGCGCCGTCGATCGTGTTGGCGTGCTTCTGGAACACGTCGATGAAGAGCCTGCCGATCGTCTTGCGCTTGACTTCGGGGTCGGTCACGCCTTCCAGCTCGCCCAGGAACAGGTCCTGCTCGTCCGCATGGATCAGCGGGATGTTGTAATGGTCGCGGAACATGGTGACGACCTCTTCGGCCTCACCCTGGCGCAGCAACCCGTGGTCCACGAAGACGCAGGTCAGCTGTTCGCCGATCGCCTCATGGATGAGGACCGCAGCCACCGAGCTGTCGACACCGCCGGAGAGGCCGCAGATCACCTTCTTGTCGCCGACCTGGGCGCGGATCTTGGCGATCGCCTCGGCGCGGTAGGCGCCCATGGTCCAGTCGCCCTTGAAGCCGGCCAGTCGCACGAAGTTTTCGTAGAGCGTCTTGCCGTTCGGCGTATGGTGTACTTCCGGGTGGAACTGCACCGCGTAGAAATGCCGCTTGGGGTCAGCAGTGATCGCAAACGGCGCATTCGGCGATGTGCCGTATACCTCGAAGCCCGGCGCGATGCGGCTGACATGGTCGCCATGGCTCATCCAGACCTGCTCGCGGCCTTCCGCGAACCAGCCGGACAGGAAAGGATCGGTCCGGTCCGCCGGCGTCACATAGGCGCGGCCGAATTCCGCCGTGCCGCCGCCGCCGGAAATCTTGCCGCCTTCCACCTGACCGCCGAGATCCTGCATCATCACCTGCTGGCCGTAGCAGATGCCGAGCACTGGAATACCCAACGAATAGACAGACTGCGGCGGACGGGGAGAGCCTTCGCGCGTCACCGAATCCGGTCCGCCGGAGAAGATCACGGCCTTCGGCCTGAAGGCGGCGAGGAAGGCATCCGTGACGTTCTGGTAGGGGTGGATTTCGCAGTAGACGCTCAATTCGCGCAGGCGGCGCGCAATCAGCTGCGTGACCTGTGAGCCGAAATCGATGATGAGGAGGCGGTCGTGATGGGGTGTCTGGGTCATGGCGAGCCTTTAATGAAGAACGGCCATTTTTGCAACTCTCTCAGAGCCGCAAATCGCCGCTGTGCAGGGCATCCGTCAGCCGATCGACGGCTGTCGCCAGCTTCTCGTCGATCACATGCAGATATTCGGTCCAGTCGCCCACATGCCGCAGGTCCGCCTTGCCGTCGGAAATGCCGCGCAGGCCGATCAGCGGTATGCCGAACATCTGGGCGGCGCGGTAAACGGCGAAGGTCTCCATGTCGACCATCTCGGCCTCGATCGCGTCATAGGCGGCGCCGGAAACGATGTTGCCGCCGGTCGAGAGCGATGCGGCGGCAAGGCCCGGAATGCGGTGGGGAAGCGCAATGGTTGCCGGCAGGTCGAGAAAGGGCGTGCGGCCCTTCTCGAAGCCGAGCGGCGAGGCGTCGATGTCGCGCCAGGCAAGCGAGGCGGCCTGATAGACCTCCGTCTGTTCGAGCTGGCGCGAGCCGGCCGAGCCCAGGCAGACGATCAGATCCGGCAGGCGATCCTCCGCCTCCAGCACGCTCAGTGCGCGCGTGACAGTGATCGCTGCCTCGATGGGGCCGACGCCGGTCATCAGCGGGCGAAAGCGCGCCTTCAGATGCGGTCCATATTCGGCCTCGACCGCCATCACGAAGAGGATGGCGGTGCTGCCGACCTGCCTGATGTCGAAATTCATCCGATAAATTCCTGTCTGCCGCGGATCACCATCATGCTGCCGCTCATCGAGGCGATCAGCTTGGCCGGGCCGTCGCCGAGCGCATAGGCGCGCCCGTCGGCGACGATGATGGTGGAGCCTGGCTTGGTGATTTCGCCGCGGAACAGGAAACGCTCCCCGCGCCCCGGCGACATGAGGTTGACCTTGAATTCGATGGTGAGGATGGAGGCCTCCGGCGCAATCACCGTATAGGCCGCATAGCCGCAGGCGGTGTCGAGTCCGGCCGCGATCACGCCTGCGTGCAGGATGCCGTGCTGCTGGGTCAGCTTCACGTCGAAGGGCATCTCGATCTCGACCATGGCCTGCTCGACGCGGGTCAGTTCCGCGCTAAGCGTGCGCATGGCCTGCTGCCGCTCGAAACTCTGCCGCACCCGGTCGCGGAAATCCACGTCTTCGCCCTCGTTCATCGCCCCATCCTTTCGCGGCTGCGAAACTGGCATGGCCGGGCAGAGCCCGCAAGCCGGCAGCGTTCCTTGCGGTTAATTCAGCAGGAAGAGCGAGAGGTTCAGCAGCGTGGCAAAGCCGACCCACAGCGCGTAGGGCACGAAGAGCAGCGCACTGACGCGGTCTGCCGTCCAGCTCATGCGGATGAAGGCGAGGATGGCAAGCAGCAGCGGTACGATGACGACAAGGCCGAGCAGCATGCTCTGCGCGCCGAAAAAGGCGGGCGTCCAGAGAAAGTTGAGCGCCATCTGGCCGAACCACAGCTGCGTGCGGCCGGAAGCCGGCGCCGAAAGCCAGGCGCGGGCACCCGCAACCCCGATCAGCACGTAGAGCGCCGTCCAGACCGGCCCGAAGATCCAGTTCGGCGGGTTGAAGGGCGGCTTTGCAAGGGACTGGTACCATGTGCCCGGCACGTTGGAGACGCCGATCAGCGCCCCGAGGCCGACAACCAGGAGAATGAAGAGCAGATGGATGAGGATCTTTTTCATGCGCCGCAGGCTACAGCATCCCGGCACGGATCGAAACCCGGCAGGTCTTCACACTGCACGCGTTGCCGGGGCAGCGTCCCATCGGCTCAGGCAAGGCGCACCAGATGCTGGTCCCAGGCAAGGCGCGAGCGGGTGCCGGCAAGCGTCCCGTCATAGGAGGTGACGGCAATGCCATCCGGGGCGGCGGAAACGCCCGCGGCATCCGGCACCGTCTCTTCGGCGAGCACCGCGCCGGTATCGGCATTGAGGATCACGGCGGTGCCGCCCTTTGGCGAGGTGAGCCCCACCAGACGATCCCGGCGATTGATGGCGATCGCGCCGACATAATTGGCAAGCCGCACCGTCGTCTCCTCCGGCAGCGACAGGAAGCGCAGGTCCTCGCCCGGCGCGAAACTGCCGGCAAGCGGCGGCAGATCCTGGCGCGGCCCCTCATACTGGCAGGCAAACCAGATGCGGCCATTGGCATCGATGTCGAGATGGCGGGTGGAGAGCTGGCTGAGATTGTCCGGCAGGGTGTGGCGCTGCACCACGCTGCCCGTCTTCGCATCGAGAAGCACCAGCGAGGGCTGCATATGGTCGAGGTTCAGCTTGGTGCGGCCGAAATCCGGATGCGTCTCGATGCCGCCATTGGCGATGACCAGAAACCGCCCGTCATCGGAAACGGTCATGTCATGCGTACCGATGCCCTGCGCCTCGAACTCGCCGATGCGGCGAAAGCCGTCCGTGGCGTCATAGAGGCCGATCATGCCACGATTGCCGTCGAAATCGTTCTCGCTGGCATAGAGCAGGCGGCCGTCCGGTGAAAAGTGTCCGTGGCCGTAGTAGTGACGGCCCTCCGGCGTATGGATCACCACGGGTTCCTGCCGGCCTGCCGGGTCGAAGATCATCGCAAAGGTGCCGGGACGGCGGGCAAAGGCAACGCCGCGGCCGCTGACCGGGCAATAGGCCAGGCCATGCGCGCGGGCCGGCAGCAGGATGCGGTCGATCACCTCGCCGCGGATGCTGGCGGTTGCGATCCCATAGGTGCCGTCAGGCGCGCGGAAACCGGAGGCATAGACGGCCTCGCTGCGTTCCAGCGCATAAAGCTTCTGCGGCGAAAGCGCGGCGACGAAGCCGATGCCGGCAGCCCGTAGGAACTGGCGTCTGTCGATTGCGCCGGTGCGGACCATGTCAGTCGCCATCCGCGAAGGAGAAGCCGGCGCCAAGGCCGAGGCCGCCGCCGAGATTGTCGCTGAGGCGCAGGATCAGGTCGCGGCTGTTGAGCAACAGGAAATCCAGCTTCTGACGTTCCTTCGGATCGCTGACGGCCACCTCGACATCGGCATTCACTCCGCCGCCGACGCGCACCAGCTGCTTCAGCACGAAATCGATGGAACTGACCACCGAGCGCTGGTCCTCGTTCAGGAGATCGCGGAAACCGGATGTGTCGAGCAGGCTGCGGATGCCTTGCAGATTGGCGACCAGCATCGGGAAGGTAAGCCCCGAGCGCCAGAACAGCGCCTGTTTCGGAAAGGTATTGTTGGACTCGCCCTTGTAGAAGCTTTCGATGCGCTGGTCGCGCACCGCTTCCGCCGCATGGACGAGAATGCCGAGCGCTTCGGTGATGGCTTCGTTTCCGGTGCGGAAGGTGGCGCTGTCGGGACCCGGGTTTTTCCAGTCCTTCTGCACGCCGGCGGGATCGTCCCAGACCGCTACCAGTTCGTTTGCCACCCGCTCCACGCTGCCGGCCACCGCCAGACCGTAGCGGCAGCGGAAGCTGTTGCGCTCGCCGGTCAGCACCTCGGCACCAGCGCCGTAGAGGACGAATTCCAGTGCGCCGAGCCCCTGCATCGCGACACTCTTGTCGCGCAGTCCCTCCGGCGAGGTGGCGCTCTCGTCCGGCTGGGCCAGCAGCGCCTGCACCTGGCGAAGGCCCGTGCCCTTGCGGTCCGGGTAGAAGAGGATGCGTTCGAAGCGGTTCTTGTCGAGCACGGGGCCGACACGGACGATCTCGATGGTGCCCCAGGCGGTGGCGGCGGCGGCAAAGGCCTTGCGCGCGCTTGCCTGCGTTTCCACGGAAGGGGTGGCGCAGAGATTGGCCATGGCGGTGGTGAGTTCGCCGCTCTTGCCGGCAAAGCCGCGATAGCCGGGGCGGATGAAGCCATCGACCACGCGGTCCATCAGATGGCGGGCGCTCTCCTGGGTCAGAACCGGCGGAGGCGAGGGATTGGCATCCTGCGCAAGGCCGGGCATTGCCGACAGG
This sequence comes from Rhizobium sp. RU35A, assembly GCF_900156005.1. Lineage (NCBI taxonomy): Bacteria > Pseudomonadati > Pseudomonadota > Alphaproteobacteria > Hyphomicrobiales > Rhizobiaceae > Rhizobium > Rhizobium sp. RU35A. The sequence goes on from NZ_FTMR01000012.1 coordinate 10,448, forward strand.
AGGGCAAGCGTAAGGGCGGCAATCCATCTCGACATCAGAGCGACTCCAGAAAGGCGATCAAGCGATCCCGGTCCTGCCGGGCAAGGGCGGCAAAGGCATTGCGGGCTTTCGTTCCCTCTCCGCCGTGCCACAGAATGGCTTCGGTGAGGGTGCGGGCGCGCCCGTCATGCAGGAAGAAGCCGGGGCCATTCACGGTCCCCGTCAGGCCTATACCCCAGAGCGGCGGCGTCCGCCACTGCCGCCCGCTTGCAACGCCGACAGGCTGGTTATCGGCGAGGCCGTCGCCCATGTCGTGCAGCAGGAAGTCGGAATAGGGCCAGATCAGCTGGAAGGCCTGGGCCGGATGTTCGGCATCGCGGCGGGTGACGAATTTCGGCACATGACAATCGGCGCAGCCGATGCGGTAGAACAACTGCTTGCCGGCAAGCACATCCGGCCGGTCCACATTGCGGCGCGTCGGCACGGCAAGGTTTTTCGAATAGAAGGTGACGAGATCGAGAACCGGATCCGGCGCTTCGGTGGCGCCGAGCCGCGGCTGCTCGCCGGTCGGCAGCGCCCGGCAGGCGGTTTCGTGCGGAGTGCAATCGCCATAGGGGTCCGGCCGGTCCGGCGTCGAAAGCCCCATGTCGCCGGAAAAGGCGGCGGCGGACTGGTCGCGCACGCTGGCATTCTGCGCCTTCCAGCCGAAACGGCCGAGCACGAGCGCGCCCGTCCGGTGATCGCGGGTGATGGCGGCCTTGCCGGCAATGCCGTCGCCATCGCGGTCCTCGGGATCGGCATGGGCGAGGATGTCTTCGGCCGGAATGGCCTCGATCAGCCCCATGCCGATCATCGGCGGGGCGATGCGCGGCGACAGCGTGGTGGCCGGATCGAGCGGGCCGTAGGCGAGCTTGGAGACCGAATAGGTCGGCTTGCGCAGCGCAATCACCGTGCCGTCGGCAAGCGTGACCGGAACCTCCTCGTAGGCGATCTCCATCTCGCCTTCTGCGGCAAGCCCGGGCACCGCCAGATCCTGCAGCTGCTCGCCATAGGTCGGGTCCGGCAGGGTGAGGATCGCGTGGCGGGCCACGAGCGCCTTCTCCTCGTCCGTCTGTGGCGGGCGGGCCAGACGCAGGAACATCGAGGTGCGGTCCGCATCCCCTTCCGGCGGATGGCCGCGACCGTCGCGGATATGGCAGCTGAGGCACGAGCGGGCATTGTAGAGCGGCCCCAGCCCGTCGGAGGCCTGGGTGGAGGAGGGGGCGGCGACCCACAGCTTCGAAAACAGCGCATTGCCAAGCTTGAACCGTTCCTGCTCGGCAAAGCTGATATTGGGCGAAAAATGCGAAAAGGCATCGGCATCGGGGCGCGCAACCGAGGTGGCGGCACCGCCGGGCATGGCCTCGAAGGGTTCGGCCCGGGAAAAATCGCCGGTGGGCCGTGTGACGGTCCTCACGCGCTCTGCGTCGCCGGCCGTCAGATCCTGCCGCGCGGCGGGCAGGCCGGGCAAGAGATCGGAACCGCCGAGCACCAGGGCCGGCAGCAGAAAAAGGGCGCCGGCCAGGGCCGACAGGGCAACAATCAGGAACCGGCGCGTCTGCATAGGTCTGTCCAGGCCGCCCGAGGGCGGGCGGCCTGCCCCCGTCATGATTACTTGAAGACGGCGTTCGGGTTGTCGAGGCTGGCCGAGCCTTCGAGCTTGACGGTGCCGAGATCAAGCGCCGCGATGATGCGCTCGACGGTCTTTGTCTGGTCGATCAGGCCGTCGATGGCGGTCTGCACAACGGCATTGCCCGCTGCATTGCCCTCACCGATCATCTGGTCATAGGCTTCGACGGTGCGGCCGCGCTCGGCCATGGCGTTCATGGCGGCCAGCGTCTTGTCGAGCTTGGCGGTCATTTCCGCGTCGAGGGCCGGGTCCTTGGCCTTCACCAGTTCCGAGAGCGACGGGCCGGTCATCTTGGTGCCGTCGACGCGGGTGTAGGTGCCGTTATAGGCGGAGGCGATGCCGATCGCATCGTTGAGATGCGAATTGTAGGTGTTGTCGGAGAAGCAATCCTGCTCCTCTTCCGGATCGTGCAGCAGCAGGCCGAGCTTCATGCGCTCGCCGGCCAGTTCGCCGTAGGAGAGCGAACCCATGCCGGTCAGGATGGCGGTGATGCCGGCCTTCGGATCGGCGGTCACGGTCTGCGTGGCTTCGCCATCCGGCGCCCAGGCAGTCACCATCTCCTGCAGGTCGTTGACCAGCAGGGTGGAGGCGGCCTTCAGATAATCGGCGCGGCGGTCGCAATTGCCATGCGTGCAATTGGCCTTGTCGTAATCGGTTGCGGGACGCTCGCCGGCGCCCGGGCCGGTGCCGTGCAGATCCTGCCCCCAGAGCAGGAACTCGATGGCGTGATAGCCGGTGGCGACATTGGCCTCCACTTCGCCGGCCTGATGCAGGCTTTCGAGCAGGTCCGGGGTGATCTTGGTCGCGTCGATCTCCTCGCCGTTCACCGTCAGCTTCGGATGGGCGATGATGTTGGCCGTGTAGTAGGCGTTGGAATCGCTTTCGGTGCCGTAGGAGGCATCGACATAGTCGATCAGGCCCTCATCGAGCGGCCAGGAATTGACCTTGCCTTCCCAGGCATCGACGACCGGATTGCCGAAGCGATAGACTTCCGACTGCAGATAGGGCACGCGGGCGGCGATCCAGGCCTGACGGGCCGCCTTCAGCGTTTCGTCGGAGGGCTTGGCAATCAGCGCGTCGATGGCCTTGTCGAGCGTCTTGGCCGTATTCAGCGCGTCCTCGTACTTGGCATGGGCGAGATCGGCGTAATGCGCCAGAACCGCAGCCGGTTCGGCAGCGCCCGCCGGGGTGACGACAAAGGCGGCGGAGGCCGCCAGCAGGCCGAAGCCCGCTTTGAGGATCGTTGTGCGGATCATGGTCCCTCCTGCATCGGCTGATCACGGGTCCGTGTCATCGCGCAAATAAAAACCTGTGTCAAACAATCTAGATTAGAATTGACGCGGTTCCTGCTTCCGGCTTGATGTTTGTCACCTTTGGGCCGCCGTCAGGCCCGGCGTTCCAGCCGGCAGAAGAAGAAGCCATCGGTGCCGGTGCGGGCCGGCGTCAGAGTCAGGCCCTTGCCGTCGCCGCTGTAGGGCTTCGGCGCGCCGGCAAACAGCCTGTCCCAGGCGTCAAGCGAGGTCGTCGCGGCAAAATCCGGATGTTCGGCGGTGAAGCGGGCGATCTGCCGGTCGTTCTCCTCCGGCAGCACGGAACAGGTGACATAGACCAGCGTGCCGCCCGGCCGTACATAGGCGGCGGCAGAGGACAGAGCATCGCGCTGCTGCTCCAGCCTTTCCTCGATGTTGCGGAGAGTGAGCTTCCACTTGGTGTCCGGCCGGCGACGCCAGGTGCCGGTGCCGGTGCAGGGGGCATCCACCAGCACCGTATCCAGCTTGCCTTCCAGTGCCTTCAGGCCACGCACGTCGTCATGCACCTGCACATTGCGGGTGCCGGCGCGGCGCAGGCGCTCGATGATCGGGGCGAGCCGCTTGCGGTCCGCGTCATAGGCATGCACCTGGCCCCTGTTGTTCATCGCCGCCGCCATGGCCAGCGTCTTGCCGCCGCCGCCAGCGCAGTAATCCAGCACCTGCTGGCCTTCCTGCGGCAGCACCAGATCGGCAACGATCTGCGAGCCCTCGTCCTGCACCTCGAACCAGCCTTTCTGGAAGGAAAGTTCTGCCGTGACGTTGGGCAGGCGTGCCGCGCCATCGCCGGCGGGAATGCGGATGCCGTTGCGGGCAATGCGGGTGGGGGTGGCGCCGGCGCGCTCCAGCGCCTTCACGACCTTGTCACGGCCGGCCTTCAGCGTATTGGCGCGCAGATCGAGCGTCGGGCGCTCGGCCATGGCGCGGGCTTCAAAGAGCCAGTCGTCGCCGAAGGCGGACTGGAATGAGGGCACCAGCCAGTCCGGAATGTCGCCCTGCACATGCGGTTCGGCCTCGGCCAGATCCCGCGTCGAAAGACCGGAAAGATCGGGTGCGGCCGGCGCGAATTTGTCATCCGCCAGCTCGGCGGCCAGCGTGTCGGGCGTAAAACCCCACTGGCGCAGCAGAACCGCATAGATGAGAGCCGTCTCGCTGTCGTCCTGCATCAGATAGGCATGCGAGAGGCGCATGCGCAGTGCGTCATAGACGAGATTGCCGATCGCGGAGCGATCGCCGGAGCCGGCGAAACGATGCGCCAGACCCCAATCCTTGAGCGCATCGGCCACGGGACGCTTGCGCGCCTCGATATCGGCCAAAACCTCGATGGCTGCCGCCATTCGCCCGCCCAGTCGCATGATCGCTCTCCTTGTGTCAGAGGGCGTGTAGCCGCGATCCGCCGCAAGGGCAAGTCCGGGGCCAGAGCCGGGTGACGGGGTTAAGGCGCGGGGTCTCAGCCGACCACCTCGTAACAGACCTGTGCCGTGCCGGCGGCGACCATGCCGATATTCTGGGCGGCAGCCTTGGAGAGATCCAGCACGCGACCCTTGATGAAGGGACCGCGATCATTGACCCGCACGATGACACTCTTGCCGTTGCGCTTGTTGGTGACCTTCAGCTTGGTGCCGAAGCCGAGCGACTTGTGAGCGGCTGTGAGCTGCGACGCGCTCATCTTCTCGCCCGACGCCGTCCGGGATCCGAGGGCATACCATGAGGCGTGGCCACAACCTGCTGCTGCATGGGCTGGAGCGGACGCCAGAAGTGACATGGATGCGATGGCGGCCGCGGCGAAGCTCGTGCGTTTTGTCAGTCTCAAACCGGATTATCCCCTGCAAAGAGTGCTGAAATTTGCGTGGGGCAGGCTTAGGCAGGGTCAAAAAAGGCGAAAACGTGGGGTTTGTTATCACGCAATGTTAACGAGCGTAACATTCGTGAACGCAAGCCGGCTAAACATCGCTGGCGATGGAGCTGGAAAAAACAGTGCCTTTTCAGGCAATAAGCGGAAAAGTGTTCCTGCCTCATCGCCACATGACTCGCGGTCACGAAAATCGGCGAAATTTTTTTGTCGTCCGAAGGAGGTTTCCGCCTTAATCGGACAAATTTTGTGGCACGCTGCCGCCAAGGTTAAGAAAGAATGACCAGAAAGAGGGCGTCAGTAGGAATTTTCACCTTTTCGGCGGGTGTTTCAATCCGGGATTCAGGCCCTTGCAGATCAGGGCTTCCAGCGACCACTGGTCCAGAGATCGGCCAGCGAGATCCGGTAATCCGGAAAGCGGAACGAAAATCCAAGGTTGCAGATCTTCGCATTGGAGACCCGCTTGTTCTCCCCGTAGAAGGAGCGCGCCATGGGGCTGAGTTCGGCCGTCTCGAAGGCCTGTTCCGGTGGTGGCTCCACGCCCATCAGGCGCGCGGCCTCCGTCACCACGTCCTGCGGCGGGGCAGGCTCGTCATCGGTAACATTGAAGAGGCCGCCGAGATGACGCTCCGCGAGGAACAGCGTCGCGCGGCCGATATCCTCCACCCGAATCCGGTTGAACACCTGACCGGGTTTTACCAGCCGGCGGGCCGTGCCTTGGGCGAGATTGACGAAGCCGTTGCGGCCGGGTCCATAGATGCCGGACAGCCGCAGCACGGCGACCGGCACGCCGGCGCGGGCGCCCGCCTCCAGCCAGCCCTGTTCGGCCGCCACGCGCTCCACGGAGCGCTGCGATACCGGGCGGCATTCGGTCTCTTCCGTCACCCAGGCGCCGCCGTGATCGCCATAGACGCCGACGGTCGACAGATAGGTGGTCCATTGCAGGCGCGGAAAGTGATGCGCGAGATCGCCTTCCGTCAGTTGTAGCAGCGGATCGCCGGCGGCGCCCGGCGCGATCGACTGGACGAGATGGGTCGTCTGCGCCATCGCATCCCGCAGCGGCGCCGAGAGTGTTGCTCCGTCAAACAGGAAGGGTTCGATGCCGACAGCCGAGAGCGCGGCGCATTTTTCCATGCTGCGGCTGGTGCCGGAGACGTGCATGCCGGCGGCAAGGGCCTCCCCTGCAATCGCCTGGCCCGAATAGCCCGCGCCGAAAATCATCATCCGCATGTCTGCACTCCCGCATTCTGCCATTCCGTCTCGACCTCAGCGCTGGCCTCGCTGCGCGGCTCGGCCTTCAGCGTCTCGAAGGCGTCTGCCGGCATCAGGCGCGACAGCGCCCACACCGCCATCGCCCGCACGATGTCCGAGCCGTCGGTAAGAAGACGCAGGCAGGGCGCGATCAGATCAGCGCGGCCGGAATTTCCGGCGGCGATCAGGACATTGCGCACGAAGCGGTCGCGGCCGATGCGTTTCACCGGCGAGCCGCTGAACAGGGCCCGGAAGGCCGCATCGTCCAGCGTCAGCAGCGCGGCGATCTCCGGTTCCTTCAGGTCCTCGCGGGCCCGGAACTTCATCTCCGAGGCGCTTGCCGCGAACTTGTTCCAGGGACAGGCCGCCAGACAGTCGTCGCAGCCATAGATGCGGTTGCCGATCAGCGGCCGCAGGTCCGGATCGATCGGGCCCTTGTGCTCGATCGTGAGATAGGAAATGCAGCGGCGCGCATCGATCTGGTAGGGGGCGGGAAAGGCCGCGGTCGGGCAGGCATCGAGGCAGGCCCGGCATGAGCCGCAGTGATCGCGCTCGGCCGCGTCGATCTCCAGATCCGCCGTGGTGAACAGGCTGCCGAGAAACAGCCAGGAGCCATGGCTGCGCGAGACGAGATTGGTGTGCTTGCCCTGCCAGCCGAGGCCGGCGGCGGCGGCGAGCGGCTTTTCCATCACCGGAGCGGTGTCGACGAAGACCTTTACATCCTCGCCGGCGCGCGCTGCAAAACGGGTGGCGATCTCCTTGAGCCGGCCCTTGATGACATCGTGATAGTCGCGATTGCGGGCATAGACGGAAATGGCGGCGCGATCCGGCCTGTCGAGGATGCCGCGCGGGTCCTCATCCGGGCCGTAGTTCAGCCCGAACATCACGATGGAGCGCACCGCGCCCCACAGCACCTTCGGATCGGCGCGCCGTTCGCGGGTCTCCTCCATCCAGGCCATGGTGCCGTGACGTCCGGCGGCGAGAAAGGCATCGAGCCTCGCTTTGGCGTCCGGAATGGCATCGGGGCGGGTGATGCGACAGAGATCGAAGCCCTGGGCGGCTGCCTCGGCATGCAGGAAGCCGGTCAGCTTGCGCCGGCGTTCCGCCGCCTTCTGCGCCTCGGCAGCGGATGGCCTGTCCTGATCAGAAGTCGAGGTCCGCATAATGAGATACCGGCGTGATGCCGCGGATGCGTTCCGCCAGCAGGGGGCGGAAGGAGGGCCGCGATTTCAGCCTTTGATACCATTCCTTGGCGATCGGAGTCTCCTGCCAATCGATCTCGCCGAGATAATCGAGGACGGAGATCGAGGCGGCGGCGGCAAGATCGGCATAGCTCAGCCGTTCGCCCGCAAGCCAGGTGCGCGAGCCTGCGAGCCAGGCGAGATACTTCATGTGCTGGCGGATATTGGTGCGCGCCGTGCGCAGCACCTTGGAATCCGGCGCGCCGCCGCCCTGGGCCGGCGTCATCTGCAGCTTGTAGACCCGCTCGCGGGTCAGCGGCCGGGTCACGTCCTGCTCCATCTTCTGCAGGAACCACTCGGTCAGCCGGCGGATCTCGGCCCGCTGGAACGGATCTTCGGCGAGAAGCCGCCGGTCCCGCTTCAGCACGCCATGCGTCTCGTCGAGAAATTCCAGGAGAACGGTCGGCCCGCACAGCACGCGCATACTGTCATCGACATAGACCGGCAGGCTGGCCGCAGGGTTGAGGGCCAGGAATTCCCTGCGCTTTTCCCAGGGCTGTTCTTCGACCAGATCCGTCTGAAAGCCATATTCCGCCAGGATAAGGCGCACGAAACGCGAGGCCGAAGACATCGGGTGATGATAGAGGGTGGGCATGGACACGTGAACTTTATGCTAATTCGACAGGGAGAATGGCTCGCATCTTGTGCCGGCCTGACGTATGGCAGCTATATGGGTTTGATAAGCCCAGCACAAGCAATGCCGACCCAACTCCCTCAAACTGTCGTCATCTACTCAATAAAGGATTAAGAATGGCGGACCAGAGCATCCTCAGCGCGTTCATTCTTGGGGTGATCGAAGGGATCACCGAATTTTTGCCGATTTCCAGCACCGGCCACCTGATCATCGCCGAACAGTGGCTGGGCGCCCGCTCCGACACCTTCAACATCGTGATCCAGGCCGGGGCGATCATTGCCGTCACCATCATTTACTGGCGTCGTCTTCTCAACCTCGTGCTGGGCTGGCGTGAACCGGAAAACCGTGACTATGCCCTGAAGCTCATCGTCGCCTTCCTGATCACCGCCGTGCTCGGCCTGACCGTGAAGAAGCTGGGCTTCGAACTGCCGGAAGATGCAAGCCCGATCGCCTGGGCGCTCATCATCGGCGGTGTCTGGATGATCTTTGCCGAATGGGCGGCTGCCAAGCGCCCGCAAAGCACGACGATAACCTGGCCGGTCGCCATCCTCGTCGGGATTGCCCAGGTGGTGGCCGGTGTCTTCCCGGGAACCTCCCGTTCCGGGGCGACGATCTTTGTTGCCATGCTGGCCGGCACCGGCAACCGTGCCGCCGCCACCGAATTCGCCTTCCTGGTCGGCATTCCCACCATGTATGCCGCCAGCGCCTATCAGCTTCTGAAGACGCTGAAGGATCAGGGCGTGGCCGGCGAAGACTGGACCTCGCTCGGCGTTGCCTTCGTCACCTCGACGATCGTCGCCTTCATCGCGGTCAAGTGGCTGCTCTCCTACATCCAGACCAACCGCTTCACCGTGTTTGCGGTCTACCGCATCATTCTCGGTGCCATTCTGCTGGGCTTTGCCTCGTTCGGCATGATTCACTGATCGAGACGGACCAGTATGGGAGAAAAGGAAAAGCCGGGTCGCGACAGCACCCCGGCTTTTTCATGTCTCGTCTCGGCAGGAAGATGACCGACCGGCGCGGCGCCAGGCGCTGCCGGGTTCTTGCGGATCAGCGACGAATGGAGCTCGTGCTGCAGGGATCGACGCCATAGGCCGGGGCGCAGGCGCTCTTGTTGGCCGCAACAGTGCCGGGGGCCAGGAAGGAGCCGGCGAGGATGACGAGTGCCGCACACGCAAAAAACAGTGCGATGGACTTGCCCATGGAGGATTGCCTTTCGGAGGAGGAGATCGGTGTCACGGCCTTACGAGTCGTTTCTGCAAAGGGAGAGCGGGATTTACGAGGCGCAACCCCAGAATTCAATAGAACATCTTGATGAATTGGACGTTAACGTGAGCCCGTTTGCGCCTGCGGCTTTTGTGTCACTGCGACCAGACGAAAATAAGGCAGGCGTTGGGCGCCTGCCTTCAGATGTCGCGACATTCTCGTGGAAAGCGGCTCAGGCCGCCTTGCCGGCATTGGTGTACTGGCCGTGCACGCGGAAGCGCACCAGATAGCTCGGGAGGATGCTGGAGAGCAGCGTCGGCGCGATGCCGAGACCCTTCAGCGTGCGGCCTTCGCGTTCCGCGTCGGCGGAGACCACATTGTCCTTCTTGAGGAGCGTGACCTGATCGGCCGTCAGCGGCGGAGCGATCAGCGGCACGGCGGATGCGATGCTGCCCATCAGCGAGGCGATGCCGAAGGGAATGGACACGAAGCCGCGCTTGCGGAAGGTGACGCGCAGCACTTCCTCGAGACACTGCTTGAAGGTCAGCACCTCGGCGCCGCCGAGTTCATAGGTGGTGCCGGCCGCAAGCGTGCCATCCACCGAGCGGGCCACGACCTCTGCCACATCTTCCACGAAGACCGGCTGGAACTTGGTGTGGCCACCGCCGATCAGCGGCAGGAAGGGCAGGGTGCGCGCCATGTCGGCGAACTTGTTGAAGAAGTTGTCTTCCTGGCCGAACACGATGGAGGGGCGCAGGATGACGGCGCCCGGCAGCGTCTCACGGATCGCCTGTTCGGCGCGGCCCTTGGAACGCGCATAGGCGGAGGGCGACTGCGCATCGGCGCCGATCGCCGAGATATGGGTCAGCGTCGCGCCGGCGGCACGTGCGGCTTCCGCCACGGCCTTGGCGCCGAACTCCTGCACGGCGTCGAAATTGTTCTTGCCGCTCTCGAACAGGATGCCGACGCAGTTCACCACATGGGCGGAGCCGGCAACGGCCTGATCGACGGAGGCGCGGTAGCGCAGGTTGGCCTGCACCAGCTGGATCTGGCCGGCATAGCCGAGCGGGCGCAGGAAGCCGGCGAGATCGGGACGGCGCACGGCAACCCGAATCCGGTAGCCGCGCTTGGCAAGCGCGCGAACCACATGCCTGCCGACAAAGCCCGAGCCCCCGAAGACGGTGACGAGCGGCGGAAGATTGGACGTGGTCATGGGACTGCTCCGAAAGCCAAAGGGATCAATGGCTTTTCTCTAGCCCAAAGCGTGCACGAGGTGAAGTGTCAAGCTGCGCCTCACCCCCGCACTGCGGCAAAAAGGGTTTCGCCTTTGACACCATGCCGGAACGGCGGCGTCAGACGCCTTCCACCACCAGCATCTCCGCATCTGCAACTTCCTGGCGGATCTTGGCGGCGACCTGATATTCCGGCGAATTGTAGCAATCGACGGCGTGCTGCAGGGAAGGAAATTCGATCACCACATTGCGCGCCCGCGACACGCCTTCCAGCGTCGTCACGGCACCGCCGCGGGCAAGAAAATTTGCGCCATACTTTTCGAAGGCGGGCTTGGCGGCCGCGACATAATCCTTGTAGCGCTCGGCGTCGCGGACATCGACGCGGGCAATCCAGTATCCCTTCGGCATGTTTCTCTCCCTTTTCTGCTTGGGTCGTGTCGAGCGGCTCAGAGCGCCGACTGCATCTCCGCGAGAATCGCCTTCGCCGCGGCCAGCGGATCCTCTGCCTTCACGATGGGGCGGGCGACGACCAGATGGCTGGAGCCGGCCTTGATCGCATCGAAAGGGGTGACCACCCGCTTCTGGTCTCCGGCGTCGGCGCCCCTGGGGCGGATGCCCGGTGTGACGAGCGCCATGTCCGGCCCGATGATCTTGCGCACGGCCGCCGATTCCTCGGCCGAGCAGACGATGCCGCCCATGCCGGCGGCCCGCGCCTGTTCGGCGCGCGTCAGCACCAGCGTGTGCGGATCGTATTCGTAGCCGGCGTCGCGCAGGTCCTGGTCGTCCATCGAGGTCAGCACCGTCACGCCGAGCAGGCAGAGGCTGGAGCCCTTTGCGGCCTCGACGGCGGCGCGCATCGCCTTCGGATAGGCATGCAGAGTCAGCATGGTGACGCCCATCTTCACGATGTTCTCGACGCCGTTTGCCACCGTGTTGTCGATGTCGAGCAGCTTCATGTCGAGAAAGACCTGCTTGCCCTCGGCCACGAGATCGCGGGCAAATTCCAACCCGCCGGCAAAGGCCAGCTGGTAACCGATCTTGTAGAACGAAACCGTATCGCCGAGCCGCCCGACCAGCGTTTCCGCTTCGGCCACCGTGGGAAGGTCGAGCCCGACGATCAGACGGTCGCGTGCGGTCATGCCTGCGGTCATGCCATGTCTCCTTGCCAGAATTCCATCGGCGTCCAGTCGCATGCAAGCCGGCAATCGGCAAGAGTGGCACCCAGGCGGAAGGCGAAAAGATTGCCGCCACCACCCGGCTGGTCGCCGTCGCGGGCAATCGGGCGTCCCGCCAGATGGCATTTCAGCAGCGTGCCGACGCCGCCATGGCCGACAAAGGCAATCGGTCGGCTCGGATCGTGACCGTGGAGCGCGCCGGCAAGGGCGGCGACGATGCGCGCCTGCGCATCCACGGCGCGTTCCCAGCCCTTGTAGCTTTCGGTCGGATGGGCAAAGAACCAGTCGGCGGCCGCCTCGAAGGCCGGCGGCGGCAGGAAGCCGGTGGCGGAGCGGTCGTTCTCGTGCATGGCGGCATCGGCCTCCGGCGAAATGCCGGCGGCCTCGGCGAGGATCGCCGCCGTCTCCACCGCCTTGCGCTCCCGGCTGGAGACGATGCGCGACAGGCGCGTGACCCAGGGCAGGCTTGCCGCCTGCCGTGTGCGGGCAAGACCCGTCTCCGAAAGCCCCCAGTCCGGCACCGGCACCGCCGGATCGATCGTCACCTGCGGATGCGTGATGTAGAGGCCGAACATGGCCAGCTCCCTCTTGCAGAACCTGTCGTCAGGGACGGGTATAGAGCCAGAGCTGCGCCGGGGGAATGTTGCGCACGACAAAATCGAAGTGGCGGATCTGATAGCGCTCCGGCCGCGCGACGATCGGCGAGACGGCGCCATAGGTGATCTGGATCACCGGGCGGCCGCGCGGCATGCGGTCCAGCAGGTCTTCCAGCAGCGCGATGCGGCGCTCCATCGGGAAGCTCAGCATGGGGATGGCCGAGATGACGGCATCGAACATCTCGCCATTGCGTTCGCCGAGTGTGCGACCGAGATCGAAGGCGTCGCCGTTGATGAACTGCACGCCCGGAAAGGTGCGGATCAGGTGCTGGTAAAAGTCGGTGGAAAATTCGATGGAGACCAGCTTCTCCGGCGCGATGCCGCGTTCCAGGATGGCCTTGGTGATGATGCCGGTGCCGGGACCGAGTTCGAGCACCGGCAGGCCGGACTGCGGGTTGATGACGCTGGCCATGCGGCGGGCGGTGATGCCGGAGGTGGGCAGGATGGCGCCGACCCGCTTCGGTCCGTCCATCCATCCCTTGAAGAAGCGGATTTCCTCATCGAACTTGCGGCCCAGCCGCTGCTTCAAACGCAATTCCATCATGGTCTCCCGGTGCGCCCCTCTTTGGTTTTCAGGTGGCGCTTCATGGCGCAAAAACAAGAGAAAATGTCGCAATGAAAAATGCGGCAAAAAAAGGGACCGGCGAACCGATCCCTTTTGATTTTCAGACCCGCATCGGCATCAGCACGTAAAGTGCGTCATCGCCGGCCGTATCCTTCACCAGGGTGGGGGATCCGGCATCGGCCAGCAGGAAGATGGCATCCTCGCCCGAAAGCTGGGCGGTGATGTCGAGTAGATATTTGGCGTTGAAGCCGATCTCCATCGGGTCGCTCTCGTAGCCGACCGCTACTTCTTCCGTCGCGCTGCCCGAATCCGGGTTGTTGACGGTGAGCAGCAGCTGGCCGTCGCTGAGCGCCAGCTTCACGGCGCGGCCGCGCTCCGACGAAATGGTCGAGACGCGGTCGACGGCGCGGGTAAAGCTCTGGCAATCGACGCGCATTTCCTTGTCGTTGCCGGTCGGGATGACGCGCTGGTAATCCGGGAAGGTGCCGTCGATCAGCTTCGATGTGATGACGATGCCGCCGATCGTCAGGCGGATCTTGGCATCCGACACCTCGACGGTGACGAGGGCCTCCGGGTCGTCGACCAGCTTCTGCAGCTCGCCGACCGTCTTGCGCGGAATGATGATGCCCGGCATGCCTTCCGAGCCCGAGGGCGCGATGATGTCGGCGCGGGCGAGGCGATGGCCATCGGTGGCCACCGCGCGCAGCTTCAGTTCGCCGCCAGCCTCGATCGTGTGGAAGAAGATGCCGTTCAGGTAGTAGCGGGTCTCTTCCGTCGAGATGGCGAACTGGGTGCGGTCGATCAGCATCTTCAGATCGGTCGCCTTGATCTTGAAGGTGTGGCTGAAGGTGCCGGCGGTCAGATCCGGGAAATCGGATTCCGGCAGGCACTGCAACGAGAACTTCGAGCGGCCTGACTGCACGACCATGCTGCCGCCATCCGGATTGGTGGCAAGCCGCACTTCGGCGCCATCCGGCAGCTTGCGCACGATTTCATAGAGAAGGTGGGCAGGCACCGTGGTGGCGCCGGCCTGTTCCACCATGGCGGGCACTTCCTCGGTGATTTCCAGGTCGAGGTCCGTCGCCTTCAGCGCCAGATCATTGCCCGACGCGCGCAGCAGCACGTTCGACAGAATGGGGATCGTGTTGCGGCGCTCCACGACCCTGTGGACGTGGTTCAGCGATTTCAGGAGGTTGGACCGCTCAAGAGTAATACGCATGACGCTACCGCTTTCGACCGTACCGGTCCGCGAGGGGACCGAATGTTATGCCTGTCCGTCAGCTGGTCGGACGATGTGGACGCGCAAAATGGCAGAGTTTTTAACGAAAAGGCAAGGGGTGGTGCCCGGTCGCCGCAGGATTTCCGCAGTGCACCTGACACTTCGCACAGGTTTTCGCGGGCAAAGCGAGCAGGGGCAAAGCCGGAGGCGGCGCCGCAGGCCGGCGCATAACGGTTTCGTGCATCGGCTGGTGTTGTCAAGGCGACATCGAAAGGTGAGAGTTTGACGGAAATGCATGGCTTTCCATCCCCTGCCGGAGGTTCCCTTGGCCCGTTCGTCTCTCATTCCCCGCAAGCTTCTGTTCGGCAATCCGCATGCCTACGGCGCGGAGCTTTCGCCCGATGGGCAGTGGCTGACCTGGCTTGCGCCGGTCGATGGCGTGATCAATATCTGGATCGCCCCGACCGATGATCCGCGTGCCGCCGAGCCGCTGACGCGCACCACCGGCCGGCCCATCACCTGGCAGGACTGGACGAAGGACGGCCGCTTCGTGCTGTTCGTCAACGATGAAAACGGCGACGAGAACCATCACGTCTTTGCCGTCGATCCCCGGACCGGGTCAACCCGTGACCTGACGCCCATCAAGGGGATCAGTGCGCAGATCGAGATGCTGTCGAGGCAGGTTCCCGGCAAGATCGTCGTCGGTCTCAATGACCGCGATGCCCGCTGGCATGATCTCCACACCATCGATCTCGAAACGGGTGAGCGTGACCTGCTGTGGCAGAACACCCAGGCGTTCGCCTCGATCGGCCTCGACTGGCAGATGCGGCCGCGCCATGCGCGGTCCACGGCGGCGGATGGCGGGACACGGTTCTGGCGGATCGAGGGCCAGGAGGTTCATCACTGGATGGATGTCGACCATATCGACGGCTGGCTGACCTGGCCGCTTCTGTTTCATTCCGACAACAGGCGGCTGCTGATGAAAAGCTGTGTCGGCCGCAACACCGCAGCCTTCAGCTGGATCGACCTGGAAAGCGGTGCGGAAACCGTGGTAGCCGAGCATCCGCGTTTCGACATCCAGTCGGCGCTGGTGCATCCGATCTCGTTCGATGTGGAGGCTGTCAGCGTTGCCGGTCCGCGCATGGCGTGGAGCCATATCACGCCGCAGGTGGAGGCGGATTTTGCCCGGATCGAGCGGACCCTGCCGGGTTTCGAATTCGGGATCGCCAGCCGTTCGGACGATGACCGCCGCTGGATCATCACCGCCCACAAGGCGGAGCAGGCCGCCACCAGCTTCCTCTATGATCGCGACACAGGCACGATCACCGAACTGTTTCGCGCCCGCCCGGAGCTTGATGCCTACAGCCTGGCGCCGATGCAGGCGGTCGAGACCAAATCGCGGGATGGTCTTGATCTTCTTTCCTATCTGACGCTTCCGGCTTCCGTGGAGGGCGAGCGTCCGGAAAAACCGCTGCCGATGGTGCTCCTTGTACATGGCGGTCCCTGGGGGCGCGACGTCTACAGCTATCGCGGCGATCACCAGTGGCTGGCCGATCGCGGCTATGCGGTGCTGTCGGTGAATTACCGCGGTTCGACAGGCTTCGGCAAAGCCTTCGTGGCGGCGAGCGAAAAGCAGCACGCGGCCAAGATGCATGACGACCTGATCGACATGGTGCACTGGGCAATCCGTGAGGGCATTGCAGATCCCGCAAGGATCGCCATCCATGGCGGCTCCTATGGCGGCTATGCCTCCTTCGTCGGGGCAACGTTTACCCCGGATGTGTTCTGCTGCAGCGTGCCGGTGGTCGGCATCACCAACCTGCAGACCCTGCTCGAATCCATGCCGCCCTATTGGGCGGGCTTTGCCGAGTTCATGTATCGCAGCTATGGCGATCCGCGCACGGAAGAGGGGCGGGCCTTGCTCGCCGAACGCTCGCCGATCCACAAGGTGGACCGCATCACCAGGCCGATGCTGATCTTCCACGGCGCCAACGATGTGCGCTGCAAGGTGGCGGAAAGCGACACGATCGTCGCCGCCATGCAGGCCAAGGGCATTCCGGTGACCTATGTCGTCTATCCCGACGAGGGCCACGGTTTTCACAAGCCCGGCAACCGCATCGCCTATATTGCCATGGCGGAGGCCTTCTTCGCGCAGCATCTCGGCGGCGCCTTCGAGCCCTTCGGCGACGATCTGGAGGGCTCCAGCCACGAAATCCGGGCCGGCGCCGAGATTTTCGATCTTGCCGAGCAGCCTGTCTGAGGGATAGCTGCAGGTTGGGAGCCGCCCGGCGCCCGTTCGGGGCGAGGGCGGGCCCCTGATGGCGGCCAGCCGGCCGCAGGCAAGAGGCAAGGTTGAACGTGACGGAAGACGACAGGGGTGCGCAGCGCACCTACCGGGTGGGCAATGTGGCGATACCGGCGAGGCCGCTGGAGCCGGCGCTCTATCTGGTGGCAACCCCCATCGGCAATCTCGGCGACATCACGCTGCGCGCGCTGGAAACGCTGGCGGGCGCCGATGTGCTGGCCTGCGAGGATACCCGCGTCACCCGCGTGCTGCTGGATCGCTACGGCATTGCCGGCCGGCCGCTCGCCTATCACGAACACAATGCCGACGAGGCGGGCCCGCGGCTGATCGCGGCGCTCGACGGCGGACGTTCGGTGGCGCTGGTTTCCGATGCCGGCACGCCGCTCGTCTCCGATCCCGGCTACCGGCTTGGCCAGCTCGCGCTGGAGGCGGGGCACAAGGTGGTTCCGATCCCCGGTCCGTCCGCGCCGCTTGCGGCCCTTGTCGGCTCGGGCCTTCCCTCCGATGCCTTCCTGTTTGCCGGTTTCCTGCCGGTCAAGGAAAAGGGGCGGCGCGACCGGCTGGCGGAGCTTTCCAAGATCCCGGCGACGCTGATCTTCTT
Organism: Rhizobium sp. RU35A; assembly: GCF_900156005.1. Classification (NCBI taxonomy): domain Bacteria; kingdom Pseudomonadati; phylum Pseudomonadota; class Alphaproteobacteria; order Hyphomicrobiales; family Rhizobiaceae; genus Rhizobium; species Rhizobium sp. RU35A. Next base: position 27,340 of record NZ_FTMR01000012.1, read on the forward strand.
TGAATCGCCGCACCGCATTGCCGATACGCTGGTGATCGCCGCCGATGTGCTGGGAGCTACCCGGGCGGCCTGCGTGTGCCGCGAACTGACCAAGACCTTCGAGGAGTTTCGCCGCGGGCCGCTCGGCGAACTGGCCGCGCAGTATGTTGACCAGACGGTCAAGGGCGAGGTGGTTCTGGTGATCGGCCCGCCCGCCGATGACGACGTGCCGGCCGCCGTCGATGTGGATGTGATGCTGCGCGAACTGGCCTCCAGCATGCCGGCGACCAAGGCGGCGGCGGAAGCGGCCCGCCTCACCGGCCTGTCGCGCAAGGATCTCTACCAGCGGCTGATCGAACTGAAGGACGGCGATGGCGGCTGAGCGGGATCGCGGCAAGCGTCGGAAAGCGGAGCGCCGCGGGCGCTTCGCCGAACTGTTTGCCGCCCTTTTCCTCATCCTCAAGGGATACCGCATCCTGGCGCTGCGCCATCGCACGCCGCAGGGCGAAATCGACATCATTGCCCGCCGGAAAGACCTTGTCGTCTTTGTGGAGGTGAAGGCGCGCCGCAGGACGTCCGACGCTGTCGATGCCGTCGGCCTTGCCGCGCAACGGCGCATCCGCGCGGCCAGCGACCTGTGGCTGGCGCGCCGGCCGGACGCCCACCGGCTCTCGCAGCGATACGACATCATCGCAGTGCAAGGATTGCGTTTTCCGCTGCATCTTCCGGATGCATTCTGACAATATTGCAAAGCTGTGCAATTTAAGTCATTGCTGTAACAGTCCGGTCACAAAACCATTAATGAACTGTCATAAAAGGCAGCTAAGGCACCCGGACCCGACCAAACGGATATGAGGGAGCGAACATGTTCAAGAAGCTTACTTTGGCTGCTGCAGCGCTTGCGCTGTCGGCCACCACCTCGCTGGCTGCAACCGAAATCACCTGGTGGCACGCCATGGGTGGTGAGCTCGGCAAGAAGCTCGAGGAGATCGCCACGAAGTTCAACGAGAGCCAGAGCGAGTACAAGGTCGTACCCGTCTACAAGGGCTCCTATCCGGAAACGCTGACGGCCGCGATCGCCGCGTTCCGCGCCAACCAGCAGCCGGCCATCGTGCAGGTCTTCGAAGTCGGTACCGGCACCATGATGGCCGCCAAGGGCGCCGTCTATCCGGTCTACAAGCTGATGAAGGACGAGGGCGAAAGCTTCGATCCGAAGTCGTTCCTGGCGCCGGTCGTCGGTTACTATTCCGACACGCAGGGCAACATCCTGTCGCTTCCCTTCAACTCCTCCACGCCGATCCTCTATTACAACAAGGACGTGTTCAAGAAGGCCGGCCTCGACCCCGAAGTCGCGCCGAAGACCTGGAAGGACGTCGAGGACTATTCGAAGAAGATCGTCTCCTCCGGCGCTGCCAAGTGCGGCTTCACCTCGGCCTGGATCACCTGGGTCCAGACGGAAAACCTCTCGGCCCTGCACGACCAGCCTTTCGGCACGCTGGAGAACGGCTTTGGCGGCCTGAAGACCCAGTTCACCTTCAATGGTCCGGTTCAGGTCAAGCACTGGGCCAACCTGAAGAAGTGGCAGGATGAAGGCCTGTTCAAGTATGGCGGTCCGGTCGGCGGGGACAATGCCGCGACCATGTTCTACGCCCAGGAATGCGCGATGACGATGAACTCGTCGGCCGGTCGCGCCGGCGTCATCAACAACGCCAAGACCTTCACGCCGGGCTTCGCACCGCTGCCCTACTATGACGACGTCACCAAGGAGCCGAAGAACTCCATCATCGGTGGCGCGACGCTGTGGGTGCTGAACGGCAAGGACAAGGCCACCTACAAGGGTGTCGCCAAGTTCTTCACCTACCTCTCCAGGCCGGACGTGCAGGCCGACTGGCACCAGTACACGGGCTATCTGCCGATCACCAACGCCGCCTATGACCTCGGCAAGAGCCAGGGCTACTACGACAAGAACCCGGGTTCCGACGTCGGCATCAAGCAGATCATGCGCGGCACGCCGAGCCCGAACTCCAAGGGCGTTCGCTTCGGCAACTTCACGCAGGTCCGCACCATCGTGGACGAAGAGTTCCAGGCCCTGCTGGCCGGCAAGAAGGACGCCAAGCAGGCGCTCGACAGCGCCGTCGAGCGTGGCAACAAGCTGCTTCGCGAATTCGAAGCCGCCAACTGATTGCATCTGATCCCTGCGGGAGGGCCGGCTTTTGCCGGTCCTCCTTCCGTTTGTCCGCTCCGGGCCGGAGGCTTCCATGGACACCAAGAAAACAACTTTCGACAGCCGGCTGCTGCCCTATCTGCTGCTGGCACCCCAGCTCTTCATCACGCTGGTCTTCTTCATCTGGCCGGCCGCGCAGGCGGTAAAATCCTCTTTCGAGCGTGAGGACCCGTTCGGCCTGTCCACCACCTTTGTCGGGTTGCTGCATTACCAGCGGCTGTTCGAGGATCCCAACTACATCGATGCGCTCATCCGCACGGCGGTCTTTGCCGTTTCGGTCACGGCGCTGTCCATGGTGCTGGGGCTTGCCTTTGCCGCGGCCGTCGACCGGCTGACCCGCACCGGCCGCGTCTATACCACGCTGCTGGTCTGGCCCTATGCGGTGGCGCCCGTGGTGGCCGGCGTACTCTGGTGGTTCCTGTTCAACAGCACCACGGGTCTGATGCCTTTCCTCCTGCAGAAGGCCGGCATCCGCTGGGATCATGATCTCAACGGCACGCAGGCGATGATCCTGATCATCATTGCCGCCGCGTGGAAGCAGGTCTCCTACAATTTCCTGTTCTTCCTCGCCGGGCTGCAATCGGTGCCGCAGTCGCTGATGGAGGCGGCCGCCATCGATGGCTCCGGCCCGGTGAAGCGCTTTTTCACGATCTCGCTGCCGCTTCTGTCGCCCACCACCTTCTTCCTGTTCATCATCAACGTGAACTATACGATGTTCGACACCTTCCCGATCGTCGATGCAACGACGGTGGGCGGTCCGGCGCAGGCGACGACGACGCTCGTCTACAAGGTCTACCAGGACGGCTATCTGGGCCTGAACCTCGGCTCCTCCTCGGCACAGTCCGTGCTTCTGATGATGATCGTGATGGTGCTGACCTTCGTGCAGTTCCGCTATGTCGAACGCCGCGTGCAGTATTGAGGGTAAGACCATGGTTGAAAACCGTCCCTTCCTGACCTTCCTCACCCACGCCTTCCTGATCCTCGGCTTTGCCGTCGTGGCACTGCCGGTCTATGTGGCGATCATCGCCTCCACGCACGATATCGCAACGCTGATGAGCGGGCCGGTGCCCTTGTGGCCGGGCTCGCACCTCATCGAAAACTACAGCATGATCCTCACCAGCGCCTCGGCCGCCAACGGCCTGCCGAACTATTCGCACATGGCGTTGAATTCGCTGATCATGGCGGTGGTGATCACCATCGGAAAGATCTCGATCTCCATCCTCTCGGCCTTTGCGATCGTCTATTTCCGCTTTCCCTTCCGCCAGCTTGCCTTCTGGATCATCTTCGTGACGCTGATGCTGCCGGTGGAAGTGCGCATCATGCCGACCTACAAGATCGTTGCCGATCTCGGCATGCTGAATTCCTGGGCGGGGCTTACCATTCCGCTGATCGCCTCGGCGACGGCAACCTTCCTGTTCCGCCAGTTCTTCATGACGATCCCGGACGAGATGCTGGAAGCTGCGCGCGTGGATGGCGCCGGCCCGATGAAGTTCTTCCGCGATATCCTGCTGCCATTGTCGCGCACCAATATCGGCGCGCTCTGCGTCATCCTCTTCATCTATGGCTGGGTGCAGTATCTGTGGCCGCTGCTGGTGACCACCGATCCCGGCTACTACACGCTGATGATGGGCATGAAGCGCATGGTTACCGTGCAGGACGGCGTCATCCAGTGGCAGCTGGTGATGGCGGGCTCGGTGCTGGCCATGCTGCCCCCCATCCTGATCGTCATTTTCATGCAACGGCTGTTCATCCGCGGCCTGACAGAAACGGAGAAGTAAGATGGCTGGCATCAAGATAGCCGGTGTGTCGAAGGTCTATGCCGGCGGCGTGAAGGCCGTCAATTCCGTCTCGATCGACATCGCGGATGGCGAATTCATCGTACTGGTCGGACCGTCCGGCTGCGGCAAATCCACACTGCTGCGCATGGTGGCCGGCCTGGAGGCGATTTCCGACGGCGAGGTGTCGATCGGCGGGCGCGTGGTCAACCGCATGGAGCCGGCCGAGCGCGACATTGCCATGGTGTTCCAGAACTATGCGCTTTATCCGCACATGACGGTCTACCAGAACCTCGCCTATGGCCTGAAGAACCGCGGCACGCCGAAGGCGGAGATCGATGCGCGCGTGGCGGAAGCCGCCCGCATGCTGGAGATCACCCAGTATCTGGAGCGCAAGCCGCGCGCGCTGTCCGGCGGCCAGCGCCAGCGCGTCGCCATGGGCCGCGCCATCGTGCGCAAGCCGGCGGCTTTCCTGTTCGACGAGCCGCTGTCGAACCTCGACGCCAAGCTGCGCGTCTCCATGCGCGGCGAGATCAAGCGCCTGCAACGGCGTCTCGGCACCACCTCGATCTACGTCACCCACGACCAGCTGGAGGCGATGACGCTCGCTGACCGGCTGGTGGTGCTGAACGGCGGCCGCATCGAGCAGATCGGCTCGCCGCTCGAGGTCTATCACGCGCCCGCCTCCACCTTCGTTGCCAGTTTCATCGGCTCGCCGGCGATGAACCTCGTCTCCGGCGAACTGCACGGCAACCGTCTGGCGATCGGCCCGGCGGTGATCGAACTGGGTGCCGAGGCGCCCGCTTCCGGCCCGGTGACAGTCGGCATCCGCGCCGAGGACCTGCATCCGGCACGCGAGGGCGAAGCCGTTCTGCCGTTTGCGGTGGATTATGTCGAGGAACTGGGCGCCCAGCGCCTCGTGCATGGCCAGGTGGGCGACCAGATGCTGACGGTGGCGCTGTCGCCGGAGATCGCCATCGGCGAACAGCTGTCACTGGCCATCGATCCGGCCCGGCTGCACTTCTTCGCCGTCGATGGCGGCAAGCGCATCGGCAAGGGCTCGGTTCCGGCCGGTGTCGCAGCACCGGTCGTTCAACCCGTCTGAGAGGGGGCTGCCGGGCGGCAGGGATGACGCCCGGCACGGAGCCACCAAGGCTTTTCCGGCCGTTGCCATTGCCCGCCCGGCGTCCTACATCTGGCGGGCAATTCAAGAGGGACAGGGTATGGCCAAGATCCGCAAAGTCGCGTTCCAGATGGACCATGTGTCCGGCATCAACATCGCAGGCGATTCCACGTTCGCCATGGCGCTGGAGGCGCAGGCGCGAGGCTACGAACTATTTCACTACACGCCGGACCGGCTGACCATGCGTGACGGCCGCATCTTCGCGGCCGTCGAGCCGCTGGCGGTGCGCGACGAGAAGGGCAGTCACTTCACGCTCGGCGAACGCGAGCGGGTCGACCTCTCGACCATGGACGTGGTGATGCTGCGCCAGGACCCGCCCTTCGACATGGCCTACATCACATCCACCCATCTGCTGGAGCGCCTGCATCCGAAGACGCTGGTGGTCAACGACCCGGCCTGGGTGCGCAACTCGCCGGAAAAGATTTTCGTCACCGAATTTGCCGATCTGATGCCGCCGACGCTGATCACCCGCGACCTCGGCGAAATTGCGCGGTTCCGCGAGGAACTGGGCGACATCATCCTGAAGCCGCTCTACGGCAATGGCGGTGCCGGCGTGTTCCACTCCGCGCGTGACGATCGCAACTTCTCCTCGCTGCTCGAAATGTTTGGCCAGATGTATCGCGAGCCCTTCATCGCGCAAGGATACCTGCCGGCAGTGCGCAAGGGCGACAAGCGCATCCTGCTCGTCAACGGCGAGGCGGTGGGGGCGATCAACCGCGTGCCGGCCGAGCATGACGCCCGCTCCAACATGCATGTGGGCGGCCGTGCGGAAGCGACCGAACTGACGGCGCGCGAGAAGGAGATCTGCGAACGCATCGGCCCGGCGCTGCGGGCCCGCGGCTTCCTCTTCGTCGGCATCGACGTGATCGGCGACTTCATGACCGAGATCAACGTGACCTCGCCGACCGGCATCCGGGAAGTGAAGAAATTCGGCGGCGCCGATGTCGCGGCGCTCCTGTGGGATGCGATGGAAGTCAAGAGAAGCTGATTGAAATTCAAATTGTTAGCATGCACCAGAGCGTTTCTGTTCTGGTGCATGTTTGTTCCTTTTAGGCGAATACAGAAAACGCTAATACATTCAATGCGCGAAATTGTTCCGCGAATGTTCTTGTTTTAGACCTGCGCTTGTGCTTGATTGCAGAAAGGGCGTCCGGACAACCGAAATCTGCGGAACATCGACGCCCGCCAAGGGGCGAGGTGGGGCATGGTGGCGCGCGTCAGCACGGTGGCATTCCAGGGCATTGAAGGCGTGCCCGTCGACGTTCAGGTGATGGTGGGGCCGGGCAAGCTCGGCATTCAGATCGTCGGCCTGCCGGACAAGGCTGTGGCCGAAAGCCGCGAGCGGGTGCAGGCTGCGCTGCACGCCTCCGGTCTGGCGCTGCCACCGAAGAAGGTGACGGTCAATCTCGCGCCTGCCGATCTTCCGAAGGAGGGATCGCATTTCGATCTGCCGATTGCGCTTGGCCTGATGGCGGTGCTCGGCGCCATTCCGGCCGAGGCGCTGGCGAGCTATGTGGTGCTGGGCGAACTGAACCTCGACGGAACGCTGGCGGCTGTCGCGGGCGCGCTGCCGGCGGCGATCGGCGCCAATGCGCTCGGCAAGGGGCTGATCTGCCCGGCCGATAGCGGCGCCGAGGCAGCCTGGGCCGGTTCCGATATCGACATTCTCGCGCCGCGCAGTCTCATTGCGCTTGCCAACCATTTCCGTGGCACCCAGGTTCTCACGCGCCCGCAGCCTGCGATCCGCGCGCCCGCCGCCAACCTGCCGGACCTTGCCGACATCAAGGGGCAGGAAAGCGCCAAGCGGGCGCTGGAGGTGGCGGCCGCCGGCGGTCACAACCTCCTGATGGTCGGTCCGCCCGGATCGGGCAAGTCCATGCTTGCGGCGCGGTTGCCTTCCATCCTGCCCCCGCTCTCGGCCGCCGAACTCCTCGAGGTGTCGATGATCCATTCGATCGCCGGGCAGCTCTCTGGCGGCAAGCTGTCCGATCGCCGGCCGTTCCGCACGCCGCATCATTCGGCCACGATGGCGGCGCTGGTGGGCGGAGGATTGCGGGCAAAGCCGGGCGAGGCATCGCTGGCCCATCACGGCGTGCTGTTTCTCGACGAATTTCCCGAATTTTCACCGCAGGTGCTGGATGCACTGCGCCAGCCGCTGGAGACGGGCGAATGCGTGATCGCGCGCGCCAATCACCGGGTTTCCTATCCCGCCAGCATCCAGTTGGTGGCAGCGATGAACCCCTGCCGTTGCGGCATGGCGGGCGAACCGGGCCACAGCTGCGCGCGCGGCCCGCGCTGCGTCAGCGATTACCAGAGCCGCATTTCCGGGCCACTGATGGACCGGATCGATATCCGCATCGACGTTCCTGCCGTTTCCGCCGCCGATCTCATCCGTCCGAGACCGGCGGAAAGCAGCGCGACGGTCGCGGCACGGGTAGCGGATGCGCGCGAGCGGCAGCGTCGCCGCTTTGCGGACGCCGGCCTGCCGGAGATTTCCACCAATGCCCGCTGCTCAACCGCCCTCATCGAGGATTTCGCTGCGCCGGATGCGGCAGGAGCGCAGCTTTTGCGGGACGCTGCCGAGAAGCTCAAGTTTTCTGCCCGCGGCTATCACCGCATCCTGAAGGTTGCCCGTACGCTGGCCGATCTTGACGGGGAGGAGAGGGTTGGCCGCATCCACCTCGCCGAGGCGATTTCCTACCGGATTGCCGGCGAACGCTTGACGGCGGCGGCATGAGGCGCCAGCACCGTCTTCTCATAGAGGGGACGCTGCCATGGAATTGCGACGCATCGGAAGGCATGATCGGGACTGGCACGACCGCTTTTTCGGTCACCTCAAGGCGATCTTCGGGCTCGGCAATTTTGCCGGCTGGGAACGCTTGGGTGGCTGGAGCGATCGCTACGACGTTCTTGCCCTGACTGAAGGCGAGGAGATCTGCGCCACCATCGGGGTCACCCGGATGGAGGGGTGGCAGGATAAGCGCCAGCCGATCCCCCTGCGCCAACTGGGCGCCGTTGCCACGCGCCCGCAGGATCGTGGCCGCGGGCTGGCGCGGCGGTTGCTGGAGCATGTGCTGGTGGAGGCGGATCGCGAAGGCACTCCGGTTCTGCTGTTCGCCAATCCCTCGGTGGTGGATTTCTATCCGCGTTTCGGGTTTCGCCGCCTGATCCCGGACCACCTGTCTCTGGATCTTCAGCCGGGCGGAAAGGCACAAGGGGCCATCGGGCGCCGGCTCGATCCGGAGACGCCGCAGGACCGGGCCCTGCTGGCAACCTGGTGCGACCGGGCGCTGGTGCATGGTGGCGTGCTTTCGGCACGGCCGGATGCCTCTGTTCTGCTCTGGCATCTGATGAACACGGATGTGACGGCCCATGAGTTGCCTGAGGGCGGGGGGCTTGCCTTTGTGGAGCGGACAGAGGACGGACTGATGCTCTGCGACTGGCTTTCCCGTGACGGGCAGCCTGATTTCAGCCTCATAGAGTTACTGGCCGGCCCGCAGGGCGGCCGGGTCGCGTTGGGTTTCGTGCCCGGCGACGTCTCCCTGCTCAGCGGTTTGCGCCGGACCCCGTGGCCGGAGGCCTGCATGTTCTGGCGCGGCCCGGTCCTGCCGCAGGGCATCCTGCACTTTCCCGCCCTGATGATGACCTGAGGCCATGCGACAGAAAAGGCGCGCATCCGGCGTCTGGTCAGCGCCACCGCCGACCAGACGGGGCCGTGATCAAAGCCCTCATCGGAGGCCTCCGGCGGCACATCCCTCTTGCCAAAACACCGCCGGTAGAATTTCGCTATTCGCTATTCGCTATTCGCTCACCCGCCCAGGCCATCGAACAGCGCGGTCGAAAGATAGCGCTCCGCGAAGGAGGGGATGATGACGACGAGGTTCTTGCCGGCGTTTTCCGGGCGCGAACCGATGCGGATGGCGGCCGTCAGCGCCGCGCCTGAGGAGATGCCGACGGGAACACCCTCGAGGCGGGCCACGAGGCGTGCGGTCTCCAGCGCGTCCGCGCTCGAAACGGTCACCACTTCATCATAGATTGTGGTGTCGAGAATTTTCGGGGCAAAGCCGGCGCCGATGCCCTGGATCTTGTGCGGGCCGGGTTCGCCGCCGGACAGCACGGGCGATTCCGCCGGTTCCACCGCAAATACCTTGACATCCGGCTTGCGAGCCTTCAGCACCTGGCCGACGCCGGTGATCGTGCCGCCGGTGCCGATGCCGGCCACGAAGAGATCGATCTGTCCGTCGGTGTCGTTCCAGATTTCCTCGGCCGTCGTCTGGCGATGGATGTCCGGGTTGGCGGGGTTCTCGAACTGCTGGGGAATGATGGCGTCCGGCAGGCTGGCGGCCAGTTCCTCCGCCCGGGCGATCGCACCCTTCATGCCCTTCGGCCCTTCCGTCAGCACCAGTTCGGCGCCGAGCAAAGCGAGCATCTTGCGCCGCTCCACCGACATGGTTTCCGGCATGGTGAGGATCAGCCGGTAGCCCTTGGCGGCGGCGGCGAAGGCCAGCGCAATGCCGGTATTGCCGGAAGTCGGCTCGATCAGCGTGGTCTTGCCGGGCGTGATCCGGCCCTGCGCTTCCAGGCTTTCGATCATGGCGAGCCCGATGCGGTCCTTCACGGAGGCGATCGGGTTGAAGAATTCGAGCTTGGCCAGAAGATTGGCCTTCGCGCCCTTTTCCTTCGCCAGTTTGTCGAGGCGCACGATCGGGGTATTGCCGATGGTGTCGAGAATGGAGGCGTAGATCTTGCCGCGGCCGGGCTTGGCGGTGTCGGACATGGTGTTTCTCCCAAGGCTGTCGTTGGGCGCGACATTAGGACCGAACGGCACCGACGGCGAGGGGGTCTCTTTGCGCAAAGCCCTCGCCGGCGGAAAAATCTTTGCCGTTCATCCGCTTGGGCGCCTTCCCTCAGCGGGCGGCGATATAGGCGGCGGTGCCCGCGAGGATGCCGGCGGCCGAACGGTTGAGGACCTGCAGCGCGGTCGGCTTCTTCAGAAGCTCGCGCGCCTTGGAGGCCAGCAGGATATAGGGCAGCAGGACCGCCATCAGCACCACGAAGGTGATTGCCACCAGGGCCAAATAATCGGCCGGGCCGATCTCCTTGAGCGGCAGAAGCGTGGGCGCCAGTGCCACGTAGAACAGCATGGTCTTCGGATTGCCGAGCGTGACCAGCAGGCCGGAGAGAAAGGCCATGCCGCCGGTGGCGCCGCCGCGGCTCGCCTCGATATCCTGCCGCAGCAGCCCCGCCGTCCAGAGCTTCCAGGCGATGTAGCAGAGATAGATGACGCCGAGATATTTGATGATTAGGAAGGGCGTCGTAAAATTCTGCGCCACGATGGCAAGGCCGAGCACCACGGCGGTGAGATAGACGAGATCGCCGAGGATGAGGCCGAGCCCCATGAAGAAGGTGGGCCGGAAGCCGGAGCCCAGCGCCCGCGCCACGATCGCCGTCATGCCGGGGCCTGGAATGGCGGCGGCAATGAACAGCGCCAGCGAATAGGTGATAAGTGTCGTCAGTGTCATCCCGTTTCCTCCTGCCTCAGCGCGTCTGATGCCAGATCATGCGCCGTCGGGCAATCGCTGCCGCTGTCTCGGAGAGTATGGCGTGCGCGTCGCCGCCTGAAAAAAGACCAAGTGCGTCCGTTTACACGGATAGAATTTGGGTACTTGGCGGTACCTATTGGGAGGGCGCGGTGCAGCAGAACGTGATGTCCGGAACGAGAAACAAGCATGCGCCAGCAGAGTGGCAAGGGTGGTCGCTGCCCGTAGCCTCGTTCCTTTCAATCGGCATGGCGCTTGCCGCTTCCGGCTGCAGTTCGGTTCCGCTCCGGGAGGCTGGCTCGCTCAGTTCCTATAGTCGCCTCGGCCCGGAAGAGGGGCGGGTGGCGAAATCCCGCAGCTTTGCCGACCGGTCCGCGCTGCTTTCCGCCACCACCGTCTCCATCCAGCCGGCAAGGCTTGGGCCGGCGGCTGCCGCAAGGGTTCACGATGCCGAACAGGAGCGGCTGGTGTCCAACGCGCTCGACCGCGCGCTGTGCATCGGCCTCTCCGACCGCTTCCGGGTCGTCGGGCCGGGCGAGCGGGCGGATCTGACCGTGCGCAGCACCATCACCGACATCGTACCGACCGGCACATGGGCCGCCGGGGTTTCCAAGGTGGCAACGCTCGGCACCTCCGCCGTGCTGCCGGTTGGCTTGCCACGCCTGCCGATCGGACTGGGCGGTCTTGCCGTCGAGGCGGAGGCGGTGGATGCCGGTGGGGCGCAGCGCGCCGCCATCCTCTGGTCGCACGGAATTGGCCCCGCGCGAGCGGGGCCAATTCCGTCACCAACAGCCCGCGCGTCTCCGAAATCGGCGATGCCTACGGGCTGGCAAACACCTTTGCAGGCACCTTCGCGCAGATCCTGGTCAAGGGCGAGACACAGTCGGGCGTCCATCTCGACCTGCCCTCCGGCCAGAAGCTGAAGTCGCAACTGGGCGGAGCACCGAAATATGAGGCCTGCGAGGCCTTCGGGCGGGCACCGGGTGTCGGCGGCTTCGTGGCAAGCGCGGTCGGCGCCCCGCCGTCCTGGACGGACAAGGCAAAGTAGGCCCTGCTCCAGCGGTGTCGCGTGGCTGCGTCATACCCCCGTCGAACCGAATCCGCCGGCGCCGCGCGCGGTCTCGCTGAAGCCATCGGCTTCCTGCACCTGCGCCTGCACCACAGGGGAAACAACCAGCTGCGCGATGCGCATGCCGCGCTCGATGACAAAATCCTGGTCGCCGAGATTGACGAGCAGCACCTTCACTTCGCCGCGATAGTCGCTGTCGATGGTGCCGGGCGTGTTGAGGCAGGTAATGCCGTTCTTGAAGGCAAGGCCGGAGCGGGGGCGGACCTGCACCTCGAAGCCTTCCGGAATCTCGAAGACAAAGCCCGTTGGCACCAGTGCTCTTTGCCCGGGTACAAGCGTCATCGGCTCGGTCAGGGCGGCGCGCACATCCATGCCGGCGGCGCCGCGGGTCTCGTAGGCGGGCAGGTCGATCCCTTCGCCGTGCGGCAGGCGAATGAGCTTGAGGGCGGGGCCGATGACATCGCGCATGGGGCGGTTTCCTTCCTGTGTTTGCCGGTCAATTGCATAAAGCGCCCAAAATCGCTAGATACGCGGCAACTCAAAGGATTTGCACGACATGGCTGAAAGCATTGCCGAGGCGGTTTCCCGCCGCCGAACCTTCGCGATCATCGCGCACCCGGACGCGGGCAAGACGACCCTGACGGAAAAGCTGCTGCTGTTCGGCGGCGCCATCCAGCTGGCCGGCGAGGTGAAGGCGAAGAAGGACCGCATCCAGACCCGCTCGGACTGGATGAAGATCGAACGCGAACGCGGCATCTCGGTCGTCACCTCGGTGATGACCTTCGAATACGAAGGCAATATCTTCAACATTCTCGATACGCCCGGTCACGAGGACTTTGCCGACGACACCTACCGCACGCTGACGGCGGTGGATGCGGCGGTGATGGTGATCGATGGCGCCAAGGGCATCGAGCCGCGCACGCTGAAACTGTTCGAAGTCTGCCGCATGCGCGACATTCCGATCATCACCTTCGTCAACAAGATGGACCGCGAGGCGCGCGACACCTTCGAGATCCTCGACGAGGTGGAGGAGAAGCTGGCGCTCGACACCGCGCCGATCACCTGGCCGGTCGGCCGTTCCCGGAATTTCTGCGGCTCCTACAATCTGGCCAACAACACCTATCGCGGGTCCGACACGCAGGTGGAGCCGATGGCGGTCAATGGTCCGCAGAGCGTCGCGGAAAACCTGCCGGAAAACGAGCGCGATGCCTTCATTGACGAGTTGGAACTGGCGCGCGAGGCCTGCCGTCCCTTCGACCGCCAGGCCTTTCTCGAAGGTCATATGACGCCGGTCTTCTTCGGCTCGGCGCTCCGGAATTTTGGTGTGCGCGACCTGATCAATGCGCTGGGGGACTTTGCACCGCCGCCGCGCGACCAGGTGGCCGATATCCGCACGGTGCATGCGGCCGAAGACAAGATGACGGCCTTCGTCTTCAAGATCCAGGCCAACATGGACCCGAACCACCGAGACCGCATCGCCTTTGCCCGCATCTGCTCCGGCAAGCTGGAGCGCGGCATGAAGGCGCGTCTGGCGCGCACCGGCAAGCAGATGGGGCTGACGGCACCGCAGTTCTTCTTCGCCTCGCAGCGCCAGCTGGCCGATACGGCCTATGCGGGGGACGTGGTGGGCATTCCGAACCACGGCACGCTGCGCATCGGCGATACGCTGACGGAAGGCGAAGCACTCGTCTTCCAGGGCGTGCCGAACTTCTCGCCGGAAATCCTGCGTCGCGTGCGGCTGGAGGATGCCATGAAGGCGAAGAAGCTGAAGGAAGCCCTGCAGCAGATGGCGGAAGAAGGCGTGGTGCAGCTGTTTTCGCCGGAAGACGGCTCGCCCGCCATCGTCGGCGTGGTCGGCGCCCTGCAGCTCGACGTGTTGAAGGAGCGGCTGTCTGCGGAATACAGCCTGCCTGTTTCCTTCGAAATGTCGCGCTTCTCCGTCTGCCGCTGGATCTCCTGCGACAACAAGGCGGAGATGGAGAAATTCCTCACCGTCAAGCGCGGCGACATTGCCCGCGACCTCGACGGCGATCCGGTGTTCCTGGCGCAGGATTCGTTCTCCCTGCGCTACGAGTCGGAACGTTATCCGGCGATCAAGATGGTGGCCATCAAGGAATATCACGTCGCCAAGGCGGCGTGACATTCGACATCAGCCCTGCCCGTCGCTCGTGGCGGGCGCCGGGTTTTCCGCCTCCGCCGTCAGGTCGGCGAGAAAATCATCGCACCAGCGCTTCACGTCATGCTCCAGCAGATGGGTCATCATGCCCTGCCAGCGCTGGATACGCTCCTCGCGGCCCATGGTGAGGGCCCGGGCAATCGCGTTGGCGGTGCCCTCGATGTCGTAAGGATTGACCAGCAGCGCGCCTTTCAGCTCGCGCGCGGCGCCGGCGAAGCGGGAGAGCACCAGCACGCCCGGATCCTCCGGGTCCTGTGCGGCGACGAATTCCTTGGCCACGAGGTTCATGCCATCGCGCAGCGGCGTGACCAGCCCGACCTTTGCCAGCCGGTAGAGCCCCGCCAGCACCGGACGCCCGATGGAGCGGTTGATGTAGCGGATCGGCACCCAGTCCACGGTGCCGAGCGCGCCGTTCACCCGGCCGGCCTGCTCGGCCACGGTGCGCTGCATGGCCTCGTATTCCGGCACTTCCGAGCGGGATTTCGGCGTGATCTGGAGATAGCTGACCTTGCCCTGATGCGCGGGATTGCGCGAGACGAAGCTTTCATAGGCATCGATGCGCTGGGTGATGCCCTTGGAATAATCCAGCCGGTCGACCCCGATGATGAGATCGCGGCCTTCAAGGCTCTGGCGGGCCTTGCGCACCATCACGCTTGCGGCCGCCTTGCGGGCGAATTCGGCAAAGGCGGCCGTCTCGATGCCGATCGAGTAGAAGCCGCCCTTGAAGGTGCGGCCGTGCGACAGGTAGAGCCCTTCGCCGATCGCATTGCCAAAACCTTCGCGCACCAGACAGCCGCGGAAGTTTTCGAGATCGTGGTCCGTCTGGAAGCCGACGAGATCGTAATGGGTGAGACCGCGCATGATCTCCTCATGCACCGGCATGGCAAACAGCACGTCGGCCGGCGGCCAGGGAATGTGCAGGAAGAAGCCGATGCGGTTCTTCACGCCCATCTGCCGCAGTTCCGCCGCAAGCGGGATCAGGTGGTAGTCATGCACCCAGATGATGTCGTCCGGCTTCAGCAGCGGGGCCAGCCGATGGGCGAAGAAGCGGTTGACGCGGAAATAGCCGGCCATTTCCTTGCGGGCATATTCGGCAAGGTCCAGCCGGTAATGGCAGATCGGCCAGAGTACCCGGTTGGCGAAGCCGTGATAATACTCCTCCACATCCGTCTTGGTGAGGTCGGTCAGCGCATAGGTGATGTTGCCGCGCTCCGTCAGCGCCAGCGGCTCCGGCTCCTTTGTGCCGCTCGACTTGCCGGACCAGCCCATCCACACGCCGCCGCGCTCCTCAAGGGCGGCCTGCAGCGCCACGGCAAGGCCGCCGGCGGGGGCCGTGCCGTTCTTTTCCGGCATGGGAACGCGGTTGGATATGACGATGAGACGGCTCAAGCGGTGGGCTCCTTCTGTCTGCTCCGGCAGGCTCAGCGCGTGGCGAGATCCTTCAGGATCGCACGCAAGGCGGCGGCGGAGGCAAGTGTGGTGTGGGCGGCGGTGTCTTCGCCGGGCTCGCCGATGCGGATCGACAGGCCGCCGAGCTGATTGGCGACCTTGAACATGGCTTCGTCGGTGAGATCATCGCCGATGGCGATCGGTCTGCGTCCGGCAAAGGGCGGTTCGGCAAGAAAGGCGCGCAGCGCCGCGCCCTTGCTGGCGCGGGCAGGGCGGATTTCGATCACCATCTTGCCGCGCTGCAGGGCATAATCCGGCCCGGCCTCCGACAGCGCCTGGCGCATGAGAGCCTGGAGGTCTGCCTGCCTCTCCGGCGCCTGCCGGTAATGCGCCGCAACGGCTGCGCCCTTGTCCTCGATCAGTACGCCCGGCCAGTCCGCCGTCAGCCGCTCCAGCGAGCGCTTCAGCGCAAGGAAGGCAGGGTCGGGCTCCACGCGGTCGACGACACCATCGGCGCGTCGGCGTTCGGCACCGTGCAGGCCGGCAATCGGCAGCGTGAGCGGGGCAAACAGCCGGTCGGCAAAAGGCAGCGCCCGGCCGGTGACGAGCGCCAGGGCGCCACCCAGCCGGCCGCAAAGGGTGTCGAGATGGCCGGCAAGATCCGGCGGCACGACGATCGCCTCCGGCCGTTCGGCCAGATCGATCAGCGTGCCGTCGATATCGAGAAACAGCGCATGTGCCTGTGGTTCGGTGCGGAGAATATCCAGCATCTGTTCCTGCGGTTGCAACGGTCTGGCTTCGGCTTTGCGGAATGCATCGGTTGGTCGCATGAGGTGTGATCTAGGCCGGCCGCTCGGGATGGCAAGGGCAGGGGTTTGGGAACCGGGTTGCGGAATCTGTCACGAAATCGACATCTTGCTGCCGGATCGCCCTTCATCGCAGGCGTTTGCCTGCTAACCCTCGCTTAAGATTTTGGGTCGATCCTTTTCAAGGTATTCGCCGCATCGCGCGGCGCGATTTGGAGCTGGAAACCATGTGTCGCTGGGCCGCCTATCGCGGCAATCCGCTTTATCTCGAGGAACTCGTCTCCTCGCCCGCCCACTCGCTCATCGAGCAGAGCCACTGCGCCAGCCGCGCCAAGACGGCCACCAATGGCGATGGTTTCGGCATCGCCTGGTACGGCGATCATCCCGAACCCGGGCGCTATCGCGATATCCTGCCGGCCTGGTCCGACTGCAATCTGCGCAGCCTTGCCCACCAGATCCGCTCGCCGCTGTTTCTCGCCCATGTGCGCGCCGCCACCAATGGCAGCACGCGCCGCGACAATTGCCATCCCTTCGTGCATGGCCGCTGGTCCTTCATGCACAACGGCCAGATCGCCGGCTTCGACCGCATTCGCCGGCGCATGGAAGGGCATCTGTCGGACGATCTGTTCCACGCCCGCACCGGCACCACCGATTCCGAGATGCTGTTCCTGCTCGCCCAGGAATTCGGCATGGCAAGCGACCCGCTCGGCGCGGTGTCGCGGGCCATCGGTACGATCGAACACCTGGCGGCCGAGCATGAGGTGAGCACGCTGGTGCGCTTCACCGCTGCCTTTTCCGACGGGAACGCGCTCTATGCCATCCGTTACGCGACCGATCATCGTCCGCCGACGCTGTATGCGGCACCCATGGGTGGCGGCTATTGCCTCGTCTCCGAACCGCTGAACGACGATGTGGATGCCTGGACGGAAATTCCGGACGGCAGCGCGGTGATGGTGAGCGATGCCGGCATGACGATCGCGCCATTTGCGCCGGTGGCGCTGGCTGAGGCTGCCTGATCCACCATCAGTCCGGGGGGAGGGGCTGGCCGTCAACGACGGCACGGGCCTTCACCTCCCGCACGAGATGATCGAGCGCGGCGCGGGCAGGCTCCCTGCGCCATGCGAGATAGAGAGGCGCGACGAGGCCGGCGCTTGCGGAAAAGCGGCGATAGGCGATCCCCGAGGTTTCCAGCCGTGCCATGGATTCCGGAATGATCGACAGGCCGAGCCCGGCGGCGACAAGGCTGAGCGTGGAGGCGAGTTTCGGGGCCTCCTGCGCCACTCTGGGGCTGAAGCCTGCCCGCTGGCAGGCGGCGATGATGCGGTCGTAGAGACCCTGGCCGCTCTGCCGCCGGTAGAGAATGAAGGTTTCGGCCGAAAGATCCGCGAGATCGACCGGCTCCGGCGGATCGATGCCCGGAGGGTGCGCCAGCGGATGGTCGTCCGGCAGCGCCAGCAGCATGTCTTCCCGGTGTACCGGCGCGATGGAAAGGGCCGCGGCCTCCAGCGTCGTGCCGCGCAGGAAGGCGACATCGAGCCGACCGGCCAGAAGATCCGCGGTCAGTTCGTCGGTCGCGCCTTCTTCCAGCCGCAGCGACAGGTCCGGCCAGGAGAGGCGCAGCGCGCGTACGGCAGACGAGACCAGCGGATGAAAGGCGGCCGAACTGGTAAACCCGATGGACAGCGTGCCGGTTTCGCCGCGTGCGGCGCGGTGCGTCTCGGCAACGGCCGTCTGCAGGTCGGCGAGGATCTGGCGGGCCCGTGCGATGAACACGGTACCGGCATCCGTCGGCACCACGCCGCGCGGCAGCCGATGAAAGAGCGGCGTGCCCAGCATGGTTTCCAGCGCGCGGATCTGCTGGCTGAGCGGCGGCTGCTGAATACCGAGCCGTTCGGCGGCGCGCGTCATGTGGCCCTCGTCGGCAATGGCGACGGCATAGCGCAGATGGCGCATCTCGATCATTGCCATATCCTTTGCGTATGGAAAAGACTGAAACGATATATTGGACTTATGGTGCCGGCAGCGCTACTGCGTCAATCCATCCTCTGAAGGAATCTCGACCATGACCACCATTGCAGAAGCGGGGCAGGACGGCGTCTCCGCCCCCACCACGCGCCAGCTGTTCACCGGCTTTCTCGGTATCGGTCTCATTGGCTTTGGCGGTGTGCTGCCGCTGGCGCGCCGCATGCTGGTGGATGACAAGGCTTGGCTGAGCCCGCAGGAATTCGCCGATCTGCTGGGCCTCTGTCAGTTCCTGCCGGGCGGCAATGTGATCAACATGAGCGTGGCCGTCGGTATGAAGTTTCGCGGCTGGCGCGGCGCCCTGGCCGGCATTCTCGGCCTGACGGCGGTGCCGACGGCCTTCGTCATCGTGCTCGGCGTGCTCTACGACCGCTACAGCACCGATGCGCATGTGCAGCACCTGTTTGCCGGGCTTGCGGCGGCCTCTGCGGGCCTTCTGATCGGCATGGCCTGGAAGATGCTGAAACCTCTCCTTAAGCGTCCGGTGGCGCTTCTGGTGGTGCTGATGCTGTTTTTTGCCGTGGCCATGCTGCGCGTACCGCTGATCGTGGCCATGCTGGTGCTGGCGCCGGTCTCGATCCTGCTTGCCTGGAGGTTCGGCCAATGACCGCAACGCTGATCGCACTGGCGCTGATCTTTACCGAATTGTCGCTGATGGCCTTCGGCGGCGGTTATGCGGTGCTGCCGGAAATTCAGCGGCGGGTGGTGGAGGTGCAGCATTGGGTGACGCCGGCGGAATTCAGCGCGCTTTTTGCGCTGGCACAGGCTGCGCCCGGCCCGAACATGATGATCGTGCCGCTGATCGGCTGGCACGTGGCGGGGCTACCGGGCCTGCTCGTCAGTTCGCTGGCCAAGTTCCTGCCCTCCTCGCTGATCACCTGCATGGCCGTTTCCGCCTGGGAACGGTTTCGTGACCGCCCCTGGCGCGCGGTGGTGCAGGCCGGCCTGCTGCCGGTGACGGCGGGGCTTGTGGCATCGAGCGCCGTGGTGATCACCGCTGCCTCCGCCACCAGCTGGTGGCTGGCGGGCCTGACCGGCGTGACGGCGGCCCTTTCCGTCTTCACCCGCGCGCATCCGGTGGCCGTGCTGGCGCTCGGGGCGGTTGGCGGACTCGCCATCAGCTTTTTCTAGGCTTCAGTCGCTCTTGCCCTGGTTCAGGCGCTCGGCAATCAGCGCGGCCAGACGCTCTGCCACCGCATCCTTGCCAAGCTCCGGCCAGTCCTCGACGCCGCCGTGGGAGATCAGCCGGACCCGGTTGCGGTCGCCGCCCATGATGCCGGTGTCCGGCGAAACGTCATTGGCGACGATCAGGTCGGCGCCCTTGGCCGCAAGCTTCTTGCGGCCGTTCGCCTCGACATTCTCCGTCTCGGCCGCAAAGCCGATCACGAGCGTCGGACGCTGTTCATGATGGCCGATGGTCTTCAGGATGTCGGGGTTTTCGGTCAGGACCAGCGGCGCCGGCGGTTCGCCGGACTGCTTCTTGATCTTCTGGCCGGCCGTGCCGACGACGCGCCAGTCGGCCACGGCAGCCACCATCACGGCAATATCGGCCGGCAGGCAGGAGAGCACGGCGGCCCGCATTTCTTCGGCGGTTTCCACGTGGCGCACCGTTACCCCGCGCGGATCGGCAATCGTGACGGGACCGGAGACGAGCGTTACCTCGGCGCCGAGCCTTGCCAGTGCTGCGGCAATCGCATGGCCCTGCTTGCCGGAGGAGCGGTTGGCGATGTAGCGCACCGGATCGATCGGCTCGTGGGTCGGGCCGGAGGTGACGATGGCGCGCTTGCCCGCAAGCGGCTTGTGCTGCGGGGACAGGAGCGCGACGACGGTCGCAACGATCTCCAGCGGCTCGGCCATCCGGCCGGTGCCGGCTTCGCCGCTTTCGGCCATTTCACCCTTCATCGGCCCGATCAGGTGGATGCCGTCCGTCTTCAGCGTCTCCACGTTGCGGCGCGTTGGGGCTGCGTTCCACATCACCGGGTTCATGGCGGGGGCAACCAGCACCGGGCGGTCGGTGGCGAGCAGCACCGCGCTCGGCAGGTCGTCCGCCAGTCCATGCGCCATCTTTGCCATCAGGTCGGCCGTGGCGGGGGCAACGACGATGAGGTCGCAGTCGCGGGCCAGCCGGATATGGCCGACATCCTGTTCATCCTCGCGGGAGAACAGATCCGTATAGACGTGACTTGCCGACAGCGCGCCGACCGCAAGGGGCGTGACGAATTCCTGCGCCGCGCGGCTCATCACCGGCCTGACGGTCGCTCCCCGCTCGCGCAGGCGCCGGATGAGATCCAGGCTCTTGTAGGCGGCGATGCCCCCCGAAATGATCAGCAGAATGCGCTTGCCCTGAAGCTCCATGGGCCTCTCCCTGTGTTCTTCCCGGAGTGTGGATGAGGGGGCGACGCCCGTCAGAAACCCGTCATCCGCAATCTTGTCCCGGAGCCTAAGCACCTGATGCGCCGCATGCAATCGGCTCAGCTGAGCTGGAAGGCGATGTAGACCAAGGTTGCGGCAATCACCCAGAGTGCGGCGCGACCGCCGCGGCTATGCTTGGCCTCCGCTTTGCCGATCGCTTCGGCCGTCTCACCGTCGAAACGGATGCCGTGCTCGGTCATGTGCAGCAGCTGCTGGTGGAATTTTTCGGTCTTGGCGGCAATTTCGGGTGCCGCTTCCGCCAGCTTGACGGCGGCCTTCAGGCCATCGCGCAGGTCGGTCGCGATCCGCTTCGGCCCGAGATTGTCACGGATCCAGCCACCGACCACGGGTTCTGCCGCACGCCACATGTTGAATCGCGGATCGAGCATGCGCGACACGCCTTCCACCACCACCATGGTCTTCTGCAGCAGGATGAGTTCCGGCCGTGTCTGCATTTCGAACAGGTCGGTCACCTCGAAGAGCAGCGCCAGCAGGCGCGCCATCGAGATGGTTTCGGCCGGCTGCCCGTGGATCGGCTCGCCGATGGCGCGGATCGCCTGGGCAAAGCTTGCCACGTCATGATGGGACGGCACATAGCCGGCCTCGAAATGCACTTCCGCCACGCGCAGATAGTCGCGGGTGATGAAGCCGTAGAGGATTTCCGCGAGGAAGCGGCGTTCCTTCTTGCCAAGGCGACCGACAATGCCCATGTCGACGGCGACGATGATGCCGTCCGGATCGACGAACAGATTACCGGGATGCATGTCGGCATGGAAGAAGCCGTCGCGCAGCGTGTGACGCAGGAAGGACTGGATCAGCGTTTCCGCAAGCTTTTCGAGATCGTAGCCGGCGGCGCGCAGGCCCTCGATGTTCGACATCTTGATGCCGTCGATCCACTCCATGGTGATGACGTCGCGGCCGGTGCGCTCCCAGTCCACCTTCGGCACGCGGAATCCCGGATCGTCTTTGGTGTTCTCGCCGATTTCCGAGAGTGCCGCCGCTTCCAGCCGCAGGTCCATCTCCAGCTTGGTGGTCTGTTCCAGCGTGCGGGTGACCTCGACCGGCCTCAGACGCCGCGTGGACGGCAGCAGGCGTTCCTGCATGCGCGACATCAGGTACATGCTTTCGATGTCGTGGGCGAAGCGCTGGCGCACGCCGGGGCGCACCACCTTGACGGCCACCTTGCGCTCGCCTTCCGCAGAGGCAACCGCCGCCGGGTGCACCTGGGCGATGGAGGCGGCCGCCAGCGGTTCGTCGAAGCGGGTGTAAAGGTCCTCGATCGACCGGCCGAGGGAGGCTTCGATGGCGCCCTTGGCCGTCTCCGTCGGGAAGAAGGCCATGCGGTCCTGCAGCATGGAGAGATCGAGCGCCCAGTCCACACCCACCACATCCGGCCGGGTGGCGAGAAACTGGCCGATCTTCACATAGGAGGGGCCGAGCCGGTCCACCGCATTGGTGAGACGGACGCTGCGGCTTTCCTGGATCGAGGCCGGGCGGGTAAAGATCTGCGCGAGCGATTTGACGAGGCCGACCACGGGCGGCAGGCCCTGCGTCGGCAATGCCGACACCACGCCCTCGCGCACAAGCACCCAGCCCACGCGGGCCAGCCGGAAATAGGCACCGATCGTGCTCATGCGAAAAACCTCATCCTGCCGTCAGCCTTTCCCGCTACGCCGCGTTTGGTCCTGTGCCAGGCACTCTTACAGCTTCCAGCCCGAATGCAGCGCCGCGATGCCGCCGGTGTAATTCGTATAGCTGACACGGGAAAAACCAGCGCTGCGGATCATCTTGGCAAAATCCTCCTGATTGGGGAATTTGCGGATCGATTCCACCAGGTACTGGTAGGGCTCCGCATCGCCGGTGATCATCTTGCCGAACTGCGGAATGGCCCTGAAGGACCATTCGTCATAGATGCGGTCGAGAAGCGGCATCTCCACCTCGGAAAATTCGAGCACCAGCAGCCGGCCGCCGCGCTTCAGCACGCGGTAGGCTTCCGTCAGCGCCACATCGATGCGCGGCACGTTGCGGATGCCGAAGGCGATCGTATAGGCATCGAAGCTGGCCGCCTCGAAGGGCAGTTCCTCGGCATTGGCCTCCACGAAGGTGAGATTATCGGAAAGCTTGCGCTTGGCGGCGCGCTCGGCGCCGACGCCGAGCATCGAGCCGTTGATGTCGAGCACGGTCGCATGTGCCTGTCGGCCTGATGCCTCCACGATGCGGAATGCGATGTCGCCGGTGCCGCCGGCCACGTCCAGAACCTTGTAGGAGGGGTCCTTGCGCGGGTTGAGGCTTGCCACCATCGCATCCTTCCACAGCCGGTGGAGGCCGGCCGACATCACGTCGTTCATGATGTCGTAGCGCTTGGCCACCTTGTGGAAGACTTCGTTGACGAGGCCCTGCTTTTCGCCTTCGCCCACCTCGCGAAAGCCGTAGGAGGTTTCCATTCCACCTTCAGCGGAGGTCCGGCTGTCAGCCATGGCATGTCATCCTTCGTTTCGTTCCTGGCACGGCGCGACCATAGCGAAAGCCCCGAGGCGATACTATCTCTTGTCGCGCTTGCGGCACTATGGCGCTGGTCTATAGAGACTGTGCAGGCCGTTGGAAACAGGAACTTAGGAACTCATGCCGGAATTGCCAGAGGTGGAAACGGTGCGGCGGGGCCTTGCGCCGTCGATGGAGAAGGCCCGCATCGTGCGGCTGGAGACACGCCGGGCGGACCTGCGTTTTCCCTTTCCGGAGAATTTTGCCGAACGCGTTTCCGGTCGCCGGATTGTCGGTCTCGGCCGCCGCGCCAAGTACCTGCTGATCGATCTCGATGACGGTATGAGCGTGATTTCCCATCTCGGCATGTCCGGCTCCTTCCGCATTCTGGCGGGAGGAGCGTCCGACATGCCGGGCGAGTTCCACCACGCACGTTCGAAGGATGAAAAGCACGACCACGTACTCTTTCATCTGGAGCGTGAGGGCGAGCGGTTGAGCGTCATCTACAACGATCCGCGCCGCTTCGGCTTCATGCACCTGTGGTCGCGCACGCAACTCGATCTCTATCCTGCCTTTGCCGGCCTTGGGCCGGAGCCGACCGGCAACAGCCTGGATGCCGGCTATCTCGCCGCGCGCTTTCGCGATCGCGTGCAGCCGCTGAAGACGCTGCTGCTCGACCAGACGGTGATTGCCGGGCTTGGCAATATCTATGTGTGCGAGGCGCTGTGGCGCGCCGGTCTCTCTCCGCTTCGCAAGGCGGGAACGCTTGTTACCCCGACCGGCCGGCCGAAGGCGGAGCTTGTCGCGCTGACGGAAGCCATCCGCGCCGTGATCGCCGACGCGATCCTCGCCGGCGGCTCCTCGTTGCGCGATCATATCCAGACAGATGGCTCGCTCGGCTATTTTCAGCACACCTTCGCCGTCTATGACCGGGAAGGGGCGCCATGCACGCGGCCGGGCTGCGGCGGCACCGTTTTGCGGGTGACCCAGGCCGGACGCTCCACCTTCCACTGTGGCGCCTGCCAGAAATGAATCGCAAATCAGCGTCTTGCGGGTCAGGCCGGGGCAAAAGGGTGCAAAATGCGCGTTGACTGGACCCCGCATTCCAGCTATATCGCCGCCCACAGTTGGGAAAGCCATTGAACGGCTTCCTCCATTGCTCCCGAATTGCTGGATGACAGGTCGCAAGGGACCCGGCGCGGCGACGGCGGAGTTTTTGTTCGAATTCGAAGAGAGGCAGAAATGGCCAATACAACTTCGGCGAAAAAGGCGACCCGCAAGATCGCACGCCGCACCGACATCAACAAGGCGCGCCGCTCGCGCGTTCGTACCTTCATCCGTAAGGTTGAAGAAGCCATTGCATCGGGTGATGTGGCACAGGCTGCGGAAGCTCTCCGCGCCGCCCAGCCGGAAATCCAGCGTGCGGCCACCAAGGGTGTTCTGCATCGCAACACCGCCTCCCGCAAGGTGTCTCGCCTCGCGCAGCGCGTGAAGGCCCTTTCGGCCTAAAACCCGTCACAATTGACTGTCACATTTGAAGCCCGGTCTCTGACCGGGCTTTTCGTGATTCTCATCCGTCAGAACTTGGGGTCGGGTCATTTTGACCGTCCAATGACATTGGCGTGACAGAAAAAATTATTTAATTTCAATTACTTGGCCGAGGATGCCTCAAGGGGCATCCGATTGTGACGGACCTGTCCCCCCGCCCCGTGAGTCAAGCGAATTTTTATTTTCGACCCTTCATAGAGCATGCTCGACTGTGGCATTTTTGAATCTCTTTGATTCGATTGAGATTCTTCTCCAGAGCCTGTTTTTGAGTCAAATCGGGCCCTCAGAGTCAACGCTCGGCCATTAATTTTGCGTAAAATTCATCGTTGATCTCCCCCCCCGATCCTGCCTTAATGAACCTCAGCAAGGGGCGCGGGACACTCCCTGAAAGCCGCAGATGACGGACCGGAAACGGGCTCATCCGCCTTTCGGCACTTGCGACGGGTCAAGGTGACTTCCCGTTCTTTCACGTAACTTGAGGTTGTGTGCCGGTAATCGTGGCGATTCCGGGCAGGCCTCTTTGTGCCACTTGCGGGGGCGCCGCAGTGGAAGAGGAGTGATGGGTGAATGCGGGTTCGCAATCCTTTTCGGGGGAAACGAACCTGAGAGGCGCATGGGGAAGCGCCGTCTGACGGATCGGCCTGTCCGGTTCGTCAGTCCCGCCAGCGAGCGGGAGGAGAAACACTTGTGGTCGTGCCCGGTTCTTACGAGGAGAACCGCAAGCGGCTGCACCAGAACAAAAAACTTACCTGGCGGGCGACCCGAGGTCGACCGCTGGACGAAACATGAGAAGGCGGCACAGAATGCAGATGAATACGGTATCGGCCCGGGCGCTGGAGAGTGGGACCCAGGCGTCTGAGACTTTCGGTTCAGTTTGCTCCCAGACGGCAGGGGAAAAATCCGAAATGAAGCAGGATGCTCTATTTGAGCGGTTCAGTGCACGTCTGAAGGCTCAAGTAGGTCCGGAGGTCTATGCCAGCTGGTTTGGTCGCCTCAAGCTTCATTCCGTTTCCAAGAGCGTGGTACGCCTCAGCGTTCCCACCACCTTTCTGAAGTCCTGGATCAACAACCGTTACCTGGACCTCATCACCACCATCTTCCAGGCGGAAGACGCCGAGATCCTCAAGGTCGAGATCCTCGTGCGCACCGCAAGCCGCGCCGCCGCCCGTCCCGCGACGGAAGAGCGTGCCGCGCCGGTGGTCGAAACGGCTCCTGCTCAGCCGGTGCGCCGGCCAAGCCAGCCGCGCGAGATCGGCCAGATTGCCGCCTTCCAGAGCGCGCCCCAGCCGGCACAGCCCTCTTCGGCACCGCGCAGCACCGCTGCCGGCCCGCTGTTTGGTTCGCCGCTCGACAGCCGCTATACCTTTGACACCTATGTGGAAGGCCCGTCGAACCGCGTAGCGCTTGCCGCTGCCAAGACGATTGCCGAAGCCGGCGCCAGCGCCGTGCGCTTCAACCCGCTGTTCATTCATTCGAATGTCGGCCTCGGCAAGACGCATCTTCTGCAGGCGATCGCCAATGCCGCCGTCGGCTCCTCGCGCATGCCGCGCGTTGTCTATCTGACCGCCGAATACTTCATGTGGCGCTTTGCCACCGCCATCCGCGACAATGACGCGCTGACGCTGAAGGAATCGCTGCGCAACATTGATCTCCTGATCATCGACGACATGCAGTTCCTGCAGGGCAAGATGATCCAGAACGAGTTCTGCCATCTGCTCAACATGCTGCTCGACAGCGCCAAGCAGGTGGTGGTTGCCGCAGATCGCGCGCCCTGGGAGCTGGAATCGCTCGACCCGCGCGTGCGCTCACGCCTGCAGGGCGGCGTTGCCATCGAAATGGAAGTTCCGGATTACGAAATGCGCTTCGAAATGCTGAAGCGCCGTCTGGAGATCGCCCGTCAGGACGACCCGGCGCTCGATATCCCGGACGAGATCCTGAGCCATGTTGCGCGCAATGTCGCCAATTCCGGCCGCGAGCTGGAAGGCGCCTTCAACCAGCTGATCTTCCGCCGCTCCTTCGAGCCGGAACTGTCGCTCGAGCGTGTCGACGAGCTTCTGGCGCATCTGGTCGGGGCCGGCGAAGCCAAGCGCGTGCGCATCGAGGACATCCAGCGCATCGTCGCCCGTCACTACAACGTGTCGCGCCAGGAACTGGTGTCGAACCGCCGCACGCGCGTCATCGTCAAGCCGCGCCAGATCGCCATGTATCTGTCGAAGACGCTGACGCCGCGCTCCTTCCCGGAAATCGGCCGTCGGTTCGGCGGGCGTGACCATACGACGGTGCTGCATGCCGTGCGCAAGATCGAGGAGCTGATCTCGGGCGATACCAAGCTGAGCCATGAGATCGAGCTGCTGAAGCGCCTGATCAACGAAAACAACGCCTGATCGGACAGCCGGATTGCAGGAAGGGGGCGGGATGACTGAAACAAGCGGAACGACCGCCGCCTTCTATGCCGATCAGGCGGCGACCTATGCCGCCGATACCGGCGTCTATCCGGCCTCTCCCAACCTGCAGCGCTTCGCCGACCGTCTTCCGGCTGGCGGGTGCGTGCTGGAGCTTGGCTGCGGCAGCGGGCGCGAGAGCGCCTGGATGATTTCGCAAGGGCTCGATGTGCATCCAACCGACGGCATTGCCGAAATGGCGGCGGAAGCTGCGGCACGGCTCGGCATTCCCGTCTCCGTCCTGCCCTTCGACGCGATCGAGGCGGTGGCGGTCTATGACGGGGTCTGGGCCAATGCCTGCCTGCTGCATGTGCCGCGGACGGACCTTCCCGACATTCTCGGGCGCATCCGGCGGGCGATGAAGCCCGGCGGTCTGTTCTATGCGAGCTACAAGGCAGGGCATGGCGAGGGCGTCGATCGCTTCGGGCGCTATTTCAACTATCCCGACGAAGCCTTTTTGCGCACGACCTATGGGGTGGGCTGGACGGATGTCGCGATCGAGGCGGCAGACGGCTCCGGTTACGATGGCGTGCCCACGCCGTGGCTGCACGTTTTCGCTGAGGCGTGAACTCGGTCGGCCGTAAAGACCATTTCCCGAACGTGAGTCCGGAGGCCCTCATGACGTCGTATCAGACGTGGTCCGCTTCCGCGCGCAGCCAGTCGCGCACCGTGCGCACCGAGGCGCGATCCAGCGCGTCCGGCGGATAGACGAGGTAATAGGCAAAGCGGCTGGCGATGCTGCGCCGGAAGGGCGCCACCAGACGCCCCGCTGCGAGATCGGCCGCCGCGAAGCTTTCGCGGACCAGCGCGAAACCGAGCCCGGCGCGTGCGGTTTCAATTGCGCCATTGCTGTCCGGGGCGATTACCGGCCCGCGCCGCCAGTCCACGTCCAGCGCGCCTTCTGCCTCCAGCCACAGGCGCCAGTCGTTGCGGCCTGCGTCATGGATCAGCGTCTCGTCCGAGAGTTGCCGCGCCGCGGGCTCGGGGCCGAGGCGTGCCGCCCGCTCCGGGCTTGCGACGACGACCAGATCGTCCTTCACCAGCTTTTCCGAGATCAGGCCCGGATAGGCGCCGAGCCCGTGGCGAACGGCCAGCGCCACGCTATCTGCGCGGAAATCGACGAGGCGCGCCGTGGTGCCGAAGCGCAGGTCGATGGCGGGATGTGCCGCCTGAAACGCGTCCAGCCGCGGCATCAGCCAGTGCACCGCAAAGCCCGTGGTGCAGCTCAGCGTCACGATGTCGGGGCGGGCATGGGCCCGCACCGTGTCGGTCGCCTGACGGATCAGGCGAAACGCTGAACGCAACGCGGTGGCATAATCCTGCCCGGCCGCGGTCAGTTCCAGGCGCCGCGGATGGCGTTCGAAGAGGGCAAGCCCCAGATTGGCTTCCAGTTCGCGCACCTGCAGGCTGACGGCGCCGGCCGTCACATGCAGTTCTTCGCCCGCCCGCGTCATGCTGAGATGACGCGCGGCCGCCTCGAAGGCGCGGAGCGAGGACAGGGAGGGAAGCTGTTCCGACATGCTTTAGAAAAACTCGATCATAAACCGAAATTTGCTCGTTTGATCCGGCCACGATGGTCGCCTAAGACCATCTAACAGGGCGCTCTGGGCTCTGGTCAAGGGGAGCGTGTCATCGGAGGAGCGAAATTTCCTCGTCGATGGGTGTCGCAGGAAACGGGTGGCGTGCGAGCGGATAATCCCGCATCATGGCCGCACAGCAAGAGGAGACGGGGATGGCCACCAAGGAAATGGGACTTGCCGAATGGGGCATGATGGGCGGCCTGTCGCTCTTGTGGGGCGGCTCCTTCCTGTTCAACGGCATTCTGGTACAGACCTGGCCCCCGCTGACCATCGTGACGGCCCGCGTGATCCTGGCCGCGGCGGCGCTCTGGCTCTTCGTGCGTTTTTCCGGCATCGCGGTTCCACGGCGGCGTGATGTCTGGCTCGCCTTCTTCGGCATGGGCCTTCTGAACAATGCGCTGCCCTTTACCCTGATCGTCTGGGGCCAGACCCATATTGCGAGCGGCCTGGCCGCCATTCTGAACGCCACGACGCCGCTGTTCGGCGTCATCGTCGCGCATTTTCTGACGACGGACGAAAAGCTGACGGTCAACCGGCTGGCGGGCGTGGTGATCGGCATTGCCGGGGTCGTCTGGATGATCGGTCCCTCGGTGTTCGGCCATGTGGGCGGGGCGCTGTGGGGAGAACTTGCCGCGCTGGCGGCCGCCGTCTCCTACGCCTTTGCCGGCATTTTCGGCCGGCGCTTTCGCCGCATGGGGCTTGCGCCCATCCTGCCGGCGGCGGGACAGGTCACGGCCTCGGCGATCCTGCTTCTGCCGGTGACGCTTGTCGTCGAGCGGCCGTGGACGCTGCCGGCCGGTGGTGCCGAGACATGGGCGGCCTTGCTCGCCCTTGCGCTGCTCTCGACGGCGGTCGCCTATATCCTGTTCTTCCGCATTCTGGCGACCGCCGGCGCCACCAATCTGATGCTGGTGACCATTCTGATCCCGCCGAGCGCCATCCTGCTGAGTGCCGTGGTGCTCGGCGAACAGCTGGCGCTGCGCCATCTCGTCGGCCTCGTGCTGATCGGTATTGGGCTTGCCGCCATCGATGGACGGCTGTGGCGGCGGCTGCTCACCCCGCGCACCACCTCCTGATGTTCTCAGGCGATGGCGGTGACGATGATTTCGGGGCTGTCGTCGCGATAGGGTAAGCCGTCCCACCAGCCGCGGCAGTCGACCCCGGAAAAGCCCGCCTGCCGCACCAGACGTTCGATCGTCTCGCGGGCGGGAAAGCGCAGCGTGCTTTCGCTTGCCCGCTGCTCGCCGGTGACCTCCAGCGTGAAGACCGCATCGAAGGTGACGCGGTCACCATCGACCTTGCGCCACTGGTAGGAGACCACGACGGAGCCGATGCCATCGACCACGGCCGCCCGGCGGGTCTTGTCGGCGGTCCAGCCCTCCCAGGCCCGCATCAGCGGATTGCGGCTTTCGAAGACGAGGCGGCCGCCGGGGGCAAGGTGCCGGCGAATATTGGCAAGGGCCGCCAGCGTCGCCGCATCATCGAGAAACACCTGGAAGACATGTGCGGTCATGATGGCAAGGTCGAAGCGCTCGTCGCTGCGGAACGTCGCCGCCGTCGCGGCAATCCAGTCGACCTGTTCGGCCCCCGGCTTGGCGCGCGCGACGGCCAGCATGCCGGCGCCCGGCTCGACGCCGGTGACGCGGTGGCCTTGGGAGGCAAGCGGTATGGTGATCAGGCCGGTGCCGCAGCCGACATCGAGAATGCGGCAGGGTTCCTTCGAAAGCTTCAGATAGAAGGGGCCATCCTCGCCATGGGCGTTGAAGGCATCGTAGAGGATCGCCATGTCGTGACGGGCAAAGGCATCATCCACGCACATGTCGTAGCTCCTTTCCGGCCCGTTCTCAGCTGGCGAGGTCCGCCACCACGGCATCGAGGATCAGCATGCCGGCGGGTGTGCAGCGGATGCGCGAATTGCCGAGGCGCTCCAGAAAACCGTGTTCCAGTAAAAAGGCTTCGCGGTCCGGATCGAGATCGCGGCCCGACAGTTCCCGCCAGCGGATGAGATCGATGCCCTCGCGCAGGCGAAGGCCCATCAGCAGCAGTTCGTCGGCCTGTTCGCTGCGGTCGAGCATTTCCTCGTCCACCATGCCGTGACCGGTCTGCTCCACCTGTTCCAGCCAGGCCTCGGGCTTGCGCTCCGTCGCGGTCGCAAGCTTCATGCCGCCGCGTGTCAGCCGGCCATGCGCGCCGGGGCCGATGCCGGCATAATCGCCATAGCGCCAGTAGGTCAGGTTGTGCCGGCTTTCGGCGCCGGGCTTTGCGTGGTTGGAAACCTCGTAGGCGGGCATGCCGAAGCCTTCGGTGATTGCCTGCGTCGCCTCGTAGAGCTCTGCCGACTGGTCGCCATCCGGCACCACCAGCTTGCCGGCCTTGTGCAGGCCGAAGAAGGGCGTGCCCTCCTCGATGGTCAGCTGATAGAGCGAGAGATGATCGACGGCATAGGACACCGCCTCCCGAAGCTCCGCTTCCCAGGCCTCTACCGTCTGGCCCGGCCGGGCATAGATCAGGTCGAAGCTCATGCGCGGAAAGATCTCGCGCGCCAGCCGGATCGCCTTCAGCGCGTCCGCCACGTCATGCAGTCGGCCGAGGAATTTCAGGTCGCGGTCGTTCAGCGCCTGCACGCCGAGCGACACCCGGTTGACGCCGGCGGCCCGGTAGCCCCGAAAACGCTCGGCCTCGACGCTGGAGGGATTGGCCTCCATCGTCACCTCGATGCCGGCCGGCACGTGCCAGCGCGCGGCAATGCCGTCGAGGATCGCCTCGACGGTCGCCGGCTCCATCAGCGAGGGCGTGCCGCCGCCCATGAAGATACTGGTGACGGTGCGCGGGCCAGACAGCGCCCGCATTGCATCCATTTCCCGGAGAAAGGCCGCCGCAAAGCGGGCCTGATCCACCGGCTGGTGGCGCACATGGCTGTTAAAGTCGCAATAGGGACACTTGGCCGCGCAGAACGGCCAGTGAACGTAAAGACCGAAGCCCGGTTCGCCGGTATCTTGCAAGAGAGGGGCGTCGGTCAGCAAGGGTCAGCCTTCCAGGCAGGTTTCGACAAAGATCTTGAAGGCGCGGGCACGGTGCGACAGCGCTTCCGCATCGCCACGCTTCCAGCCATGCTTTTCCTCGGCGCTCATTTCGCCGAAGGTGGTGTCATAGCCCTTCGGCTGGAAGATCGGGTCGTAGCCGAAACCGGCCATGCCGCGCGGGGCAGGGGCGATGACGCCTTCCACTTCGCCGCGGAACATTTCGGTGTGGCCATCCGGCCAGGCCAGGCAGAGCACGCTGACGAAGCGGGCGGTGCGGGTTTCAGGCGTCAGTGCACCCTTGTCGGCCAGTGCCTGCTCCACCTTGGCCATGGCCATGGCGAAATCGCGCGTGCCGTCCGCCGTCTCGGCCCAGTTGGCGGTATAGACGCCGGGTGCGCCATCGAGTGCGTCGATCACCAGACCGGAATCGTCCGACAGCGCGGGAAGGCCGGCGGCTTTCGCCGAGGCGAGCGCCTTGATCGCGGCGTTTTCTTCGAAGGTGGTTCCGGTCTCGTCGGGTTCCACGAAGTTCAGCTCTGCGGCCGACTTTGCCGAAAAGCCGAAGGGGCCGATCAGGTCGGCGATTTCGCGGATCTTGCCGGCATTGTGGCTGGCAACGATGATGGTGCGGCTATCGAGCTTGCGCATAGGCTTGTCCTATTCGAGATCCCACAGACGTGGCTCGGCGCATTCCAGGCTGTTTCCGGCAGGATCGCGGAAATAGATGGATCGGGCGCCGTTCGGCCAGGTGACGGTTGATTCCAGGGCAATGCCGGCCTGCTTCAGCGTATCGGCCATGGCATCGAGATCATTGCCGGTGACGCGGAAGCAGGCATGGCCCGGCCCCGTCGTGCCGTGTCGCGGAACGTCCAGGGAGCCTGATGGCAAGGGCTTCAGGGTTTCCACGGCATTGAAGATCAGCAATATGCCGGAGCCGCAACGATAGAAGATGTGCCGGTCGCCATTGCGCCGGATGGGGGCAAGCCCCAGCACGCCGCTATAAAAGGCTTCGGCCTTGTCGAGGTCGTCGACATAGAGGGCTGTTTCCAGCACGCCTTCGATCATCGTCGCCTCCCGTCAGGCAATCGCCTGCTTCTGCATCTCGACCAGTTCAGCCGTCCCGGCGGCGGCGAGATCGAGCAGGGTCAGAAGTTCGTCGCGCGAAAAGGGCTTGCCTTCGGCCGTGCCCTGGACTTCCACGATGCCGCCGGCCCCCGTCATGACGAAGTTGGCATCGGTTTCGGCGGCGGAATCCTCGAGATAATCGAGGTCGATTACCGGCTGGCCGGCGAAGATGCCGCAGGAAATGGCTGCGATGTGATCCTTCAGCACGCGCTCCACCTTCACCATGTTGCGGGCTTCCATCCACTTCAGGCAGTCATGCAGCGCAATCCAGGCACCGGTGATGGAGGCCGTGCGGGTGCCGCCATCGGCCTGGATGACGTCGCAATCCACGGTGATCTGGCGTTCGCCAAGTGCTTCCAGATCGACGACGGCGCGCAACGAACGACCGATCAGACGCTGGATTTCCTGGGTGCGGCCGCCCTGCTTGCCGGAGGCGGCCTCGCGCTTCATGCGCTCGCCGGTGGCGCGCGGCAGCATGCCGTATTCGGCCGTCACCCAGCCCTTGCCGGAATTGCGCAGCCACGGCGGCGTCTTGTCCTCAAGGCTTGCGGTCACCAGCACATGGGTGTCGCCGAACTTCACCAGACAGGAGCCCTCGGCATGCTTCGAAACATTGCGTTCGAAGCTGACTTTGCGCATCTGGTCGGTTTTTCTGCCTGAGGGTCGCATCTCGTTCTCCTGACGGTTCCGTGATGGCGTCTTACGGCGATGGGGGCGCTTTTGCAAAGAAAAACCGGGCGACGATCGGGCAGCATGCGACGGGCTTCGATTTCCCTTTTGCCAATGCGGCAAGACACACTATATTCGTGTCATCCAGGACAAAGATAAGGTGAAATGCGTCAGATGGGTCTTCATACATCGGGAGGAAGGGACGGTACTTCCATGCTCGATGAGCGCTCGCGCGAGATCTTCCGCCGCATCGTCGAGAGCTATCTGGAAACCGGAGAGCCGCTCGGCTCGCGCAATCTCTCGCGCCTCTTGCCCATGTCGCTGTCGCCAGCCTCCGTGCGCAACGTGATGAGCGATCTGGAAGAGCTTGGCCTCATCTATTCTCCGCATGTGAGCGCCGGCCGGCTGCCGACCCAGAGCGGGCTGCGCTTCTTCGTCGATGCCTTCATGCAGGTGGGCGATCTTTCGGTTG
The DNA here is from genome assembly GCF_900156005.1 of Rhizobium sp. RU35A. Classification (NCBI taxonomy): domain Bacteria; kingdom Pseudomonadati; phylum Pseudomonadota; class Alphaproteobacteria; order Hyphomicrobiales; family Rhizobiaceae; genus Rhizobium; species Rhizobium sp. RU35A. The sequence goes on from NZ_FTMR01000012.1 coordinate 61,254, forward strand.
CCGAGCAGGAAAGCATCGAGCGGCAGATCCGCCCGCTCGACCGCACCCAGCCGATGGAAAGCCTGATGACGGAGGCGAGCCGGATGCTCTCCGGCGTGTCGCGCGGAGCCGGCATCGTCATCACCGCCAAGAGCGATACGGTGCTGAAGCATGTGGAATTCATCCGTCTGGAGCCGACCAAGGCGCTCGCCATTCTGGTCGGCGACCACAACCAGGTGGAAAACCGCATCATCGACCTGCCGGCCGGCGTCACCTCCTCGCAGCTGACGGAAGCGGCCAATTTCCTCAATGCGCATCTGGCCGGCCAGACGCTGCCGGAACTGCGCAGCCAGTTGCAGAGCTTGAAGCATCAGGTGCAGTCGGAGCTCGACACCCTGTCGCGTGATCTCGTTGAGCGGGGCCTTGCCATCTGGGCCGGTGACAGCGAGGAGGGCAAGCCCGCCCGCCTCATCGTGCGCGGCCGCGCCAACCTGCTCGAAGGCGTGGCGGACGGTCAGGACATCGACCGCCTGCGCCTGCTGTTCGACGATCTCGAGAAGAAGGACAGCCTGATCGAGATCCTCGATCTCGCCGAAAGCGGGCCGGGCGTGCGCATTTTCATCGGTTCGGAAAACAAGCTTTTCTCGCTTTCCGGCTCCTCGCTGATCGTTGCACCCTATCGCGACGAGGAGGACCGCATCGTCGGCGCCGTCGGCGTCATCGGTCCGACGCGGCTGAACTATGCGCGCATCGTGCCGATGGTGGACTATACCGCCCAGCTTCTCGCGCGCCTGACCCGCAAACCGCTCTAGTCCCATCGACCGCCGGTTCGAGGCTGTCGCCTTTGATCGGCTTCAGCCTTGATTTTTCGGGTGCAAACCTCGATATCGGGCTCAAATTTCAACCCTCTACCGGAGACCGTCATGACCGACGAAACCAACAAGAACGGACCTGACGCGGCAGAACAGGATCTTGCGGCCGAGGCCGTATCCGCTGCCCAGGATGAGCATGCGGCAGATGCCGCCGAGGCGCCGGCCCCCGATCCGATCGAGGCGCTGAAGGCGGAAAACCTGGAACTGCGCGACCGCTTCCTGAGGCTTGCCGCAGAAATGGACAATCTGCGTCGCCGCACCGAGCGCGACGTGAAGGATGCCAAGTCCTATGCCGTGACCGCGTTTGCCCGCGACATGCTGGCCGTATCCGACAATCTGCGCCGCGCGCTGGAGTCCATTCCCGCCGAAGCGACGGAAAGCGGCAATGCTGGCCTGACGGCGCTGATCGAAGGCGTCGACATGACCGAGCGCGCCATGCTGTCGGCGCTGGAGCGTCACGGCGTGCGCAAGCTGGAACCGGAAGGCCAGAAGTTCGATCCGAACTTCCATCAGGCGATGTTCGAAATTCCCAATACCACGGTGCCGAACAACACGGTGCTGCAGGTGGTGCAGGCCGGCTATGTCATCGGCGAGCGCGTGCTGCGGCCAGCCATGGTGGGCGTTTCCAAGGGCGGCCCGAAGGCGGATGCGCCGGCCGCCGAAGCCGAGGCCGACAAGGGCTGATGGCCCGAAAGCCCTGATTCACAAGAGAAGGCCCCGCCTCCGGACTGGAGGCGGGGCCTTCTGTCGTCTGGGATATTCTGTTGTCGATCAGGCCGCGTTGGAGGCCTGCTCTTCCGTCAGGAAGGCATAGATGGCGGAAGCCGAATCGGTGGCGCGCAGCTTGGCGACCAGGTCCTGATCGCGCAGCACGCGCGCAATGCGCGACAATGCCTTCAGGTGATCGGCGCCAGCCCCTTCCGGGGCGAGAAGCAGGAAGACGAGATCCACCGGCTCGTCATCCAGTGCCTCGAAATCGACGGGTGTTTCCAGGCGGGCAAACAGGCCCTGGATGGCGCCGATGCTGCCGAGCTTGCCATGCGGGATGGCAATCCCGTGGCCGACCCCGGTGGAACCAAGCCGCTCGCGCTGGAGAATGACATCGAAGATTTCCCGCTCCGGCACACCCGTCAGCTTGGAGGCCCGGGCTGCCAGGTCCTGCAGCAACTGCTTCTTGGAGTTCACCTTGAGGGCGGGGATTATCGCATCTTGCTGCAGCAGGTCTGCCAACGCCATTCTTTCCATCCTTCTGCCCCCTATGGAGGGGGTATGGGAGTGCCCGCAGGCACTCCCGTCAGGCTTATCCCTTGATACTGGCGGCGTCGATCCAGCCAATATTGCCGTCATTGCGGCGGTAAACGATGTTCAACTGCTGGCCCGGATTGCGGAAGAACAGCACCGGTTCATCAGTCATGTCGAGCGCCATCACGGCGGTTGCGACCGTCATGGTCCTCAGAGGCTTGGAGCTTTCCGCCACGATCGTCGGCGCAAAATCGTCCGGCACCTCGTCTGTCTCATCCGGTACGCTGTCCACCACCGTATAGGCGATTTCCGCATAGCCGTTCTGGGTTGCGCCAGCATGGTGATCGCGCAGCTTGCGCTTATAGCGGCGCAGGCGCTTCTCGATGCGCTCCGCAGCCGCGTCATAGCTCAGCTGCGGGTCGGTCGCCTCGCCCGTCGCGTGCAGCACGACGCCGGTGTCGAGATGAAGCCTGCAATCCGTCGTGAAGCGTGAACTCGCCTTCTCGACAATCACCTGCCCCGCATAGCCCCCGTCAAAGTACTTTGTAACCGCCTCCCTGATATGGTCCTCAATGCGCGTTCTGAACGCATCGCCGATTTCCATATGTTTTCCGGATACACGCACACTCATGGAATTTTTTCCTTCTTGTCGTGACTTACGGGTGTCAGTCTACGTCAAGCGGCCCACTCATCCAAGCGTCTCTCGCGAGGCTTAGCCGAATTGAATTTCGAATGCCCTTTACCGGGCGTTACCGTCGGTGGCCCTTCCTGATTGCCGGTGCGGCGCGCTTCTAGCCGCAGGGGCCGCCAAAGTCAACGATGATCGGGGTTTCGCTGCGGAACGTGATCGCAGGCGAATCGCCCGACGGGCGCAAATGCATCGATGACGCGCTGTCCATGCAACCAAAGTCTGGGGTGATTCGTTGCGCCCTCAGCAGGCGGCGAGCTTGGCCAGCGCCCGCTTTTCGCGCCGCCGCTGGACAGAGGAGGGGATGTTCATCGCCTCGCGATACTTGGCGACGGTGCGCCGCGCCAGTTCCACGCCGCCGTTCTTGAGGCTGAGCACGATATCGTCGTCGGAGAGCACCGCATCGGGCGATTCCTTCTCGATCAGCATGCGGATGCGATGGCGCACCGCTTCCGCCGAATGGCTGTCGCCGCCCTCGGCCGAGCTGATGGACACCGTGAAGAAGTATTTCAGCTCGAACAGGCCCCGCGGGGTCAGCATGTACTTGTTCGAGGTGACGCGACTGACGGTCGATTCGTGCATCTTGATCGCATCGGCCACAGTTTTCAGGTTGAGCGGACGCAAATGATCGACGCCGTGGCGCAGGAAGGCGTCCTGCTGGCGTACGATTTCGGTCGCGACCTTGAGGATGGTGCGGGCGCGCTGGTCAAGGCTGCGCGTCAGCCAGTTGGCGGTCTGCAGGCATTCGGAGAGGAAGGCCTGGTCCTCGCTGCCGCGCGGGGCTGCCTTCGACACCGCCTGGAAATAGGTCTGGTTGACAAGCACGCGTGGCAGTGCGTCGGGGTTCAGCTCCACCAGCCAGCCCCCATCGCTGCCTTCCCGCACCACGATGTCCGGCAGGATCGCCTCGGAAACGCCGGTCTGGAAGCCGCTGCCCGGGCGCGGATTGAGGGCCCGGATCTCGCCCATCATGTCGAGCAGATCCTCGTCATCCACGCCGCAGATCTTGCGCAGGCTGGCGAAATCCCGCTTGGCCAGCAGCTCGAGATGGGAGAGCAGCGCCTGCATGGCCGGATCGAGGCGATCCTTCTGGGCAAGCTGGATCGCCAGGCATTCGCTGAGCGAGCGGGCGAAGACGCCGGGGGGATCGAGCGTCTGGAGCGCCGAGAGCGTCGCTTCCACCGTGGCGCGATCGGTTCCGAGCCGCTCGGCCGTCTCGTCGAGATCGCCCTGCAGGTAGCCGTTCTCGTCCAGCTGGTCGATCAGATGCTGGCCAATCAGCTGTGCAACCGCGCCGGTGAGCACAAAGGGCGCCTGGCGTGTCAGGTGGTCCTTCAGCGTCACTTCGCCCGCGACAAAATCATCGAGATCGAAGCTTTCACCGGCCTCGCCGCCGGGCATCGACTTCCACTGGCTCATCAGCTCCGGCGCATCGGGCCGGCGCTCCGCGCCATCATCCTGGAAGACGTTCTCGAAATCGGCGCCCAGCCGCTCGTTGAGCTGGTCGGGCTGGGCCGAGCCGTTGTCGAACCAGTCGCCGCCGTCGCCGGTCTGGTCCGGGCCTTCGGCGCCTGCCGGCCCATCGCCATAGGCTTCGCCGGAATCGGTGCCGTCGCTGCCTGTTTCGCCGTCATTTGACGCAAATTCCAGCAGCGGATTCTTTTCCACTTCCTGGGCCAGGAAGGTGTTGAGCTCAAGATGGGTCATCTGCAGCAGCTGGATGGACTGCATCAGCTGCGGCGTCATCACAAGGGATTGGCTCTGGCGCAGGACGAGGCTGGCTGACAATGCCATGATGGACGCTGAACTCCCTACAGATCCTCCGTCGCGCACCCTTCTTTTGCTGGGAACGGGTGCCGCGAGGAGCACTTGGCCCAAAAATTGCTTTTTTAGGAGTTTTGGTCAAGCGCCCCGGCGGGCTGCGGGAGAATTTCTTGTCAGGTTTGTGTCAGAGACTGAACTTGTCACCGAGATACAGGCGGCGGACATCGGCATTGTTGACGATGTCGTCAGCCCGGCCATGCGTCAGAACCTCGCCCGCATGGATAATGTAGGCGCGATCGATGAGGCCAAGCGTTTCACGCACGTTATGGTCCGTAATCAGAACGCCAATGCCGCGCGCCGTCAAGTGACGCACAAGGTTTTGAATGTCGGATACCGAGATCGGGTCGACGCCGGCAAAGGGCTCGTCGAGCAGCATGAAGGCCGGATCGGTGGCGAGTGCGCGGGCGATTTCCAGACGACGGCGTTCGCCGCCGGACAGCGCCACCGCCGGCGACTTGCGCAGCCGGCTGATGTGGAATTCCTCCAGAAGCTCGTCGAGCTTGCGTTCCCTCTTTGCGGTATCGCGTTCATGCACTTCCAGCACGGCGCGGATGTTCTGTTCGACCGTCAGTCCGCGAAAGATCGAGGCTTCCTGCGGCAGGTAGCCGACGCCAAGGCGGGCACGGCGATACATCGGCATGCGGGTCACGTCATTGCCGTCGATGGCGATCATGCCCTCGTCAACGCCTACAAGGCCTGTGATCATGTAGAAACAGGTGGTCTTGCCGGCGCCGTTCGGCCCCAGCAGGCCGACGGCTTCGCCACGGCGGACGACCATCGACACGCCGTTGACGACACGACGCGTGTCGTATGTCTTCGACAGGTTGTGGGCGATCAGCGTGCCTTCATAGCGCGCCTTGTCGCTGGGATCGAAGACGTCGGATGCGTCCTTCTTGGGACGCCGGGAAAACAGGGACATCGGGCCGTTCGGTCTCGTTTCTACTGCTTCGGCTGCTGCGGGCGCGACTTCGGATCGAGCATGATCTCGACGCGGCCACCGCAGGCATCCAGCTTGGCTTCGCCGGTCTCCATGTGCACCGTCAGCTTGCAGCCGCGGAAGACGTTGGGACCATCGGACAGCACCACCTGCTTGCCGGTCAGCACGAAGGTCTGGCTTGCCATATCGAAGACGCCATTGTCGGCGCTGGCCTGCTGGGTACCGGAGGTCAGCACGACCTTGTCATCCATGAAGATCTTGTCGATATCGGTCTGGCCGCTCGAAACCGTGGTGCCTTCACCCTTGTAGAGCACCGTCATGGTGCCGGAATGCATGGTCGTCCCGCCCTGCACCACCTGCACATTGCCGGTGAAATAGGCCTTCTTTTCCTCGTCCTTGATCTGCAGCTGATCGCTCTGGATCTGGATGGGCTGGTCGTTGGACAGCTTCATGCCATCCATCTTTTTCGTGGTGCTCTGGGCTGCGGCGCCGGTGGCGAGACAGACAAGCGCGAGGCCGGTGATCAGCCGGGTTGCGGAGAGACGTGCGGTGGGGCGGCGAAGGGTCATGGGGCCGGGCTCGGTTTGCCTTGGTTGCGGAGTGCGGCGCCCGCCAGATTGACCTGGACCTGACCCGCGAAGGTAATGGTATGTCCCTTATCCGACATCTTCATCGACTGTGCAACAATCGACGCCTTGTCGGTTGTAATCCGCACCGGCGTGTTCGATTCCATCATGCTCTGCGGCACGTCGATGAAGGCAGACTGGAATTCGGCGCTGATGCCGTTGCTGAGATTGACGGTGAAGGGATGGGTCATGTTCAGCCTGTCGGCCGAACGGTCGAACAGGCCCGCGCTCGCCACCACGCGGGCAATCACGTCGGCATTTAGCGGCACGGCGGCCTTGACGTTCTCAAGCTCGATCATGTCGGGCTTGGCGACGTCCTGGAGGGCGCGCGTGGCGGTGAGTGAATAGCTGATGCCCTTTGCATTGCGCCCGGCCATGGCGGGGCTTTCCATGACGATCTTGCCGTCCTCGATCGTGGCGCTCTGGATCGTCAGGTTTTCCGGCAGATAGGCGCGCACGAAGGAAACCCCGATGAAGGCCGCCGAAATCACGGCGGCGGCGACCGGAAGCAGGACGCGCAGGCGCTGAACACGGCGCGAGTGGGCAAGCGCCGACCGATAGGCGGCGGCGCGTCGCTCGTTGAGCGCGATATCCTGCACGTGTGTGGTGGTCTGAAGCATTGAAACCTTTTGAATCCTTGCGCAAAACATCTCGCGCAAGCCTGACGGGAGCCTGCGGGCAGGCTTCCTCCACCTCCAATATGGCTTTAATCCATCAACAAACAATAACGACCGACACAATTTCGTGTAAACCCCCTGTTCTGACATGGCAGGATCACGGCCAGCGAATCGACCCCGCAAGGGGAAGCGAGGTCCCGAAGGGGACAGAAGGTGAGGACATCGATGGATACACAGGCAATCGCAGACCGGCGCCAGTTGCGGCGCAAGCTGACCTTCTGGCGTGTGGCGGCCGTGCTGCTCGTGATCGCCATCGGCTTTTCGCTGTATCGCTACGTGGCGCCGGATGGCGCGGCAACGCCGCACGTGGCGCGCATCGAGATTTCCGGCATGATCACCGACGACGACGAACTGATCGACCGGCTGGACAGGATTGCCAAGAACAGCCAGGTGAAGGCGCTGATCGTCTCGATTTCCTCCCCCGGCGGCACGACCTATGGCGGCGAGCGCATCTTCAAGGCACTGCGCGCGGTGGCGGAGAAGAAGCCCGTCGTCTCCGACATCCGCACGCTTGCGGCCTCCGCCGGCTACATGATCGCCTCTGCCGGCGATACCATCGTGGCGGGCGAAAGCTCCATCACGGGATCGATCGGCGTCATCTTCCAGTATCCGCAGCTGCAGCCGCTTCTGGAAAAGCTCGGCGTATCGCTGGAAGAGATCAAGTCCGCCCCTCTGAAGGCCGAGCCTTCGCCCTTCCATCCGGCCAGCGACGAGGCGAAAGCCGTGATTCGCGCCATGGTGATGGACAGCTATGACTGGTTCGTCGATCTCGTTGCCGATCGCCGCAAGCTTTCGCGCGAAGAGGCGCTGAAGCTGGCTGACGGACGCATCTATACCGGGCGGCAGGCTGTGAAGCTCAAGCTCGTCGACGAACTGGGCGGCCTTCCGCAGATCCGCCATTATCTCGCCGGACGCGGCGTTGCAGAGAACCTTCCCATCGTCGACTGGAAGCGCAAGGATGATCGCGGCCTTCTGTCGCTCGCCTCGGCGCTGCATGTGGCCCGCCTGATGGGTCTCGATGTCGGTGCGGCGCAGGAAACGCTCGGCGCGACCGGTGTTTCCAAGTTGTTCCTTGACGGTCTGGTCTCGGTTTGGCAGGTTGGCGGCGAGTGAAAACCTAATCCTTTCAGGGGGAAGTCGTGATCAAGTCGGAACTGGTGCAGATCGTCGCGGCGCGTAACCCGCACCTTTATCATCGCGACGTGGAAAACATCGTCAACGCCGTTCTGGACGAAATCACCGATGCACTGGCCGCCGGCAACCGGGTCGAGCTGCGCGGCTTTGGCGCTTTTTCCGTGAAGAACCGTCCCTCACGCTCGGGCCGCAACCCCCGCACCGGGGAAACCGTGTTCGTGGAGGAAAAGTGGGTGCCCTTCTTCAAGACGGGCAAGGAACTGCGCGAGCGGCTGAACCCTGACCTTGCCGATGACGATAGTGACGAAGACGCCGACTGAGCGGCTCGTCCTTCTTTGCCTCTGTCGCGCCTGCCTTGAAAGCGCCGCGACAGGCCCTATCATCGCCTGACAACGCGCGCTGCCTACGCGGCGCATTGGATGAGACAAGAGCCGGGAGCCGCCGATGAACCGGGTGAAGAAGATCGTCAGTCTGGTGGTTTTCGTGCCGATCGCGATCATTCTGATCGTGCTGTGCGTAACCAACCGTCAGACGGTAACGTTGGCGCTGAATCCCTTTCAGCCGGATGATTCGGTCCTGTCGGTGAGCGCCCCCTTCTTTCTGTTCCTGTTCCTCGCTGTTCTGTTCGGAATGCTCCTCGGCTCGCTGGTGACCTGGATTGCCCAGGGCAAACATCGCCGTCTGGCGCGTCAGGAAGCCCGCGCGGCGATGAAACTTCGGGATGCTCCGGCTTCTGCAAAGCCGCAGCCGCCGTTGACGGGCGCATCCATGCTGCCGCCCGCCAAGGGATGATGCTCAGGCATCTTTCGTGGCGTTGCCGGCACCGACGACCGCATTGAAACTGGCGAAAAACTGCTGGGCGAGCTTCTGCGAGGTCGAACCGATCAGCCGTGATCCGAGCTGTGCGAGCTTGCCGCCGACCTGTGCATCCACGTTGTAGCGCAGGATCGTCTCGTTGCCATCCTCTGTCAGGGCGACATCGGCAAAGCCCTTGGCGAAGCCGGCAATGCCGCCCTTCCCCTCGCCGGCGATGCGATAGCTTTCCGGAGGTATCATATCCGAGAGGGTGACCTCGCCGCTGAAGCTGGCCGATACCGGGCCGATCTTCACCTTCACCGTCGCGGCCAGTTCTGTGGGCGATCGCTGTTCCAGCGACTGACAGCCCGGAATGCACTGGCGCAGGATCTCCGGATCGTTCAGGGCTGCCCAGACGACCGACCTTGGCGCGGCGATGCGCTCTTCTCCATTGATATCCATCTTGTCCTCCCGGGGTCTGCTCCCATCAAGACCCTTCAACTCCCTGTATCGCAGAGGGGAAAGCGCTTTGCCAAGGGGCAGACCAGTGCTATTTGCTCGGCAAGACCTGCCAGCAGCGGACAAGACGCTTTGAAGAAGACATTTGAGCGGCGCGAGCCGCGCTCCCAGAAGACCAAGGGCGAGGGGCCGCGCCGCGAGCGCCACGACGAGCGCCCGCGTGGAAAGCCGGTGAGAGCCGAGAAGCCGGCGAGGAGCGAGACGCCGGCCAAGGCTGCGCGCCAGGATGCCGCAGCCGCGCCCGCTGCCGAAACGCGTCCGCTGATCCGCCGCAGCGGCGAACGGCCCGCTGAGCGCGTTCCGGTGATTCTCGAATCGACGGGCGCGGGCGACTTTCACCTGATCGACAGCGGCCAGGGGCTGAAACTCGAACAATACGGTCCCTACAGAATCGTGCGGCCGGAAGCGCAGGCGCTGTGGCAGCCGTCACTTGCCCCGCATGTCTGGGAGGGGGCGGATGCCGTCTTCACCGGCGATACGGACGAGGATGGCATGGGCCGCTGGCGGTTTCCGAAGGTCGCCCTTGGCGAAACCTGGCCGCTGTCGCTGCTCGACATCGATTTTCTCGGTCGCTTCACCGCCTTTCGCCATGTCGGTGTGTTTCCGGAGCAGATTGTCCACTGGTCCTGGGTCAAAGCCCAAGCTGAACGCGCCGGCCGCCCGATCCGGGTGCTGAACCTGTTCGGCTATACCGGGGTTGCCTCGCTGGTGGCCGCCGCTGCCGGCGCAGAAGTGACGCATGTCGATGCCTCCAAGAAGGCGATCGGCTGGGCCAGGGAAAACCAGGCGCTGTCGCGGCTGGAGCGTGCGCCGATCCGCTGGATCTGTGAGGACGCGATGAAGTTCATCCTGCGCGAGGAGCGCCGTGGCAACCGCTACGACATCATTCTGGCCGACCCGCCGAAATTCGGGCGTGGTCCGAATGGCGAGGTCTTCCACCTGTTCGAGCAGCTGCCGCTGATGCTGGATGTCTGCCGCGAAATCCTGTCGCCTGATGCGATCGGCCTGGTTCTGACCGCCTATTCCATCCGGGCCAGCTTCTATTCGATCCATGAGCTGATGCGCGAGACGATGCGTGGTGCCGGTGGCGTGGTCGAATCCGGCGAGCTGGTCATTCGCGAGGCGGGGCTCGATGGCAAGAGCCATGGCCGGGCGCTTTCCACTTCCCTGTTCAGCCGATGGGTGCGCGCATGAGAGACGACGATTTCAAGACGGGCGCCCGCTTCGGATCGGGCCGCGTCGGGCAGGTGAAGGAAGTCACCAGCCTGTCCAACCCGATCATCAAGGATATCAAGGCGCTGACCAACAAGAAGGACCGCGAGGAAAGCGGTACCTTCATGGCCGAGGGACTGAAGCTCGTCATCGATGCACTGGAACTTGGCTGGAGCATCCGCACGCTGGTTTATGCCAAGGCCGCCAAAGGCAAGCCGCTGGTGGAGCAGGTGGCGGCAAAGACCGTGGCGCGCGGCGGGCTGGTGCTGGAAGTCAGCGAGAAAGTGCTTTCCTCCGTCACCCGGCGCGACAATCCGCAGATGGTGGTCGGCATCTTCGAGCAGCAATGGCAGCGCCTCGATCATCTTGTGCCGGAGAAGAACCAGACTTTCGTGGCGCTCGACCGGGTGCGCGATCCCGGCAATCTCGGCACCATCATCCGCACCGCCGATGCGGCGGGAGCGTCCGGCGTGATCCTGGTCGGCGAGTGCACCGATCCGTTTTCGCTGGAAACGGTGCGGGCCACCATGGGCTCCATCTTTGCCATGCCGCTCTACCGGGTGCCGGTGACGGATTTCCTTGCCTTCAGCCGCCAGTCCGGCGCGCAGGTGGTGGCAACGCATCTGGCGGGTGCCGTGGACTATCGCACCATCGATTACAGGGCGAAGCCCACCATCCTGCTGATGGGCAACGAGCAATCGGGCCTGCCGGAGCAACTGGCCAATGCCGCCGACCGTCTCGCCCGCATTCCGCAGCAGGGCCTGGCGGATTCGCTCAATCTCGCGGTCGCAACAGCGGTCATGCTGTTCGAGGCGCGCCGCCATCTCCTGAGCCTGGAGGCCTGATGCCCGAGACCGTTGAGACCAAGCCGACGCTTCTGTCACGTCCGGTGCCGATCCTTGCCTTCGTGTGTGCCGCCGTCCTGCTCGACCAGGTCATCAAGATCGCGGTGGAGGCGTTGCTACCGCTGCAGGAGGCGGTGCATGTGCTGCCCTTTTTCGCGCTCTACCGCACCTACAATCTCGGCGTTGCCTTCTCGATGCTGTCCGACATGGAGGGCTGGTTCATCGTGACGATGCGCCTCGTCATCGTCGCCTTCGTGCTGTGGCTGTGGCAGCGCACGCCCAAGGACCGGACCTTCGCGCATACGGGCTTTGCTCTCATCATTGCTGGCGCGCTTGGGAACATTCTGGACCGTTTCATCTACGGTCACGTCATTGATTATCTGCTTTTCTATACACAGACTTGGTCTTTCGCTGTCTTCAACCTTGCCGATTCTTTCATTACGATTGGCGCGGGTTGCGTGATACTGGACGAAATTCTAGGGTCTGGACGCAGGCAGGCGTAAATTCTACCCTTGAGGCGTAAAGCATTGGGAAGGAAACACGTGCTAAGGAGAGCCGTGCGACTGTGCCAATGCCGATCTGCAAGGCGGACCTTCTTCATCCTGCCGTTGAATGGAGCCGGGCCTGGGCGGGCGCGGTGGAGGTCAGACCGGCGAGGCCGTGGCGCGGCTGAGGTGGCGAGTCATTGTCTGGGCATGCATTGCGGAGCCTTGGGGGGCCATGGAACATCTGGTGACAGCCGGCGAAGCGATCCCGAAGGCGGACTTGCCCTCCTCCGGTCAGCGTGCCGTGGCGATGGAGGCGCTTGCCCGCAGCTTCCTTGAGAGCCAGGATCTGTTTTCCGCACCGGCGCTGGTGCGCGCGCTCAATGGCCGCATTCTCCTGGCAAACCGAACGCTGGCCCGCATGATTGCCCCCGCCATTGCCGAGGGCTGCATGCCCGAGGAAGTTGGGATCGGCCTGCCACACGAACCGCTGGTGCAGCCCAAGGATATCGAGGTGCTGACACCGCAGGGCATGCTCGTTCTCTGGTGGCAGGACCGGGTCGTGGAGAGCGAGACTTCCCGCGATGTCTGGGTGTTCAGCGTGGCGCGCGACGTGACCGTCGAACGCGCCGCGGGCCAGCAGCGCGAGGAAGCCCGGCTGCATGCCGAAGAGGAGAGCCTTGCCAAGACCCGGCACATGGCAACGGTCGTGCACGAACTGCGCACGCCGCTGACCGGCATTCTCGGCATGAGCCACCTGCTGGAGCAGACCAGCCTGACGCTTGAGCAGAAGAACTACATCAACGGTGTCCATCAGGCGGGCCTTGCCATGGCCCAGCTGGTCGATGACCTCCTGGATTATGCCACGCTGCAGGCGGGTCGCTTCCGTCTAAACAGCCGCGCGGAAAACCTGCGCCAGCTGCTGGAAAGCGTGGTGGAGATGCTGGCGCCGCGCGCCCACGAGAAATCGATCGAGATCGGCGCGACGGTTGCCTTCGATGTGCCGACCCTCATGGACTTCGATCCGGCGCGGCTGCGTCAGGTTCTTTTCAATGTCATCGGCAATGCCGTCAAGTTCACCCGCATGGGCGGGGTGTTGACCCGCGTGGCCATGGATGGCCGTGACGTGGTGATTACCGTTGCCGATACCGGCCCCGGCATGACGCGTGAGGAGCAGCAGCGCGTGTTTGCCGAGTTCGAGCAGGCGGGATCTGCCAGCGAGCGCAGTGGCGGCACCGGCCTTGGCCTGTCGATTGCGACCCGTATCCTGCGCGAATTCGGCGGTTCGCTGTCTGTTGCCAGCGAAAAGGGCCGCGGCACCACCTTCACCATCCGCTTTCCGGCCAGCTTCGTGGATTCCGGCAAGGAGGGCAATGACCGTATGCTGCTGCTGCGCTCCTCGCGGGTGCTGCTCATTGCGCCGGCCGGACCCGCCGCTGCGGCCACCAGCGCCACCATCGAGACGCTTGGCGGCCGGTGCCGGCATGTCCGCTCGCTGGAGGAGGCCGAATTCACGATCGCGCAACTGGCCCGGCAGGGCATGGCCTTTACCGATGTGATCATCGATCACCGCGTCGGCGGCATGTTGGCCTCGTCGGTCGCCATGCAGTCCATGCGCCGCATCCTTCTGGTCAGTCCCGAGGAGCGCGCGGCCCAGCCCTGGGACAGTTTCGATGCCTGGCTGATCCGGCCCTTGCGCGAACAGTCTCTGGTGGACGTGCTGCGCGGACGGCTGGGCGGTCTTGCCGGCCGGTTGCCGCAGGACATGCGCATCGAGATGCGCCCGCAGCCCGTCGTGCCGGAGGCGAAGCGCCTCTCGGTTCTTCTGGCGGAAGACGACCCGGTCAGCGCCATGATGGTCAGTGCCGCTCTGCGCAAGGCAGGCCATCTGGTCGAGCATGTCAGCGATCTTGCGGCGCTGCAGCGTGCAACCGAGGCCGAGCGCCATCCCGACGTGATCATCTCGGACATTCACATGCCGGGCGGGGATCTGGGCGAGGTTCTGTCAGCCCTGCGCGGACGCGGCACCGCCGGCAAGGGACGCTCAGCCCCAGTGCTTGTGCTCAGCGGCGATATGAACGAAGCGCTGCAGCAGGACATGCTGGCGCGCGGGGCCTGCTGCGTGTTGCAGAAGCCTGTCGATCCGCAGGTCCTGCTGGCCGAGCTGGACGCTGTCATCTCCCGCTGCCGGGCGGGGTGATTGGCACGCATCAAATCCCCTCTGGGCAAGGCTTTCGGGGTGATGTAGATGTTTTGTCACTTTCCTGTTGCAGTTTGGTGATCTATGGGATCAACTTCCTGGGACGGATGAGATGTGATGACCCTTGAACTGCTGGAACGCGATGTGTCGCTGAGCGTCGAACAACCTGCCGTGCAGGCTCCGGTACGCAGCGATGTGTTCGGCCGGATCGGCACGCTAGAGACCAGATTGGCCCGCAACGGCCGCGAAGTGGATGCCGCCCAGGCGCTGCGCTATCGCGTTTTCGTTGAGGAAATGCACGCCCAGCTGCCGCCGGATGCCATGCGCCGCAAGCGCGATGTGGATGCCTTCGATGACATCTGCGACCATCTTCTTGTGGTCGATACGGCGCTCGACGGTGATCCGGAAGACCAGATCGTCGGGACCTACCGCCTGCTGCGCCAGGACGTGGCCATGGCGCATGGCGGCTTCTACACGGCCTGCGAATTCGATATCGAGCCGCTTCTCGCACGCCATGCCGGCAAGCGTTTCATGGAGCTTGGCCGGTCCTGCGTGCTGCCGCACTATCGCACCAAGCGCACTGTTGAACTGCTGTGGCAGGGCAACTGGGCCTATGCGCTACGCCACGGCATTCACGCGATGATCGGCTGTGCCTCCTTCCCCGGCGTCAGCCCCGAACAGCATGCGCTGGCGCTGTCCTTTCTGCATCACACGGTTCTGGCCAAGGACGAATGGGCGGCGAGCGCCCGTCCCGATCTTTACCGCGAAATGGACCTGATGCCGCTGGAGGCCGTCAACCCGAAGCGGGCGCTGATGGCGATGCCGCCGCTGATCAAGGGGTATCTGCGTCTCGGCGCCATGATCGGCAACGGCGCTGTGGTAGATCAGGCCTTCAATACCACCGACGTGCTTGTGGTGCTGCCGACCGAATCGATCTCCGGTCGCTACATCAATTACTACGGCGCAGACGCCGGCCGCTTCGCCAGCTGATTCGAAGAGACGTCAGACCCGGTGCGCCATGCGGCGCGACCGTGCGATCTGCCGTGCGCAGATCATCTCCTCCCGGATGCCCCGGGCAATCAGGATCCGGTCGAACGGATCCTTGAGATTGGGGGGCGAGGTCCGTGTGAGGGCGTGAAGGCTGTCAAAATCATCCGGACGAGGGAATTTGCCGTCCAGAAAGCCAACGCGTCGCTTCGGCTTCTGGGCGTCTTCGACGGCAACCACCTTCAGCGGCTTGCCGTCCTTCGCAATGACAAAGCCATCGCCGTTTGCCGCCTCGTCGACGAGGCGGGACAGTTGCGCATGGGCTTCCTGCAGGCTGACCCTCTTCATGGGCTCTCCCCGGGTGGGCTGTCACGCGAAGTTTAGCCCACCCGTAGAAAGTCAGCGAGGATGATCACATGCCGGCATTGTAGGCGGCGATGGCCGCCATGTTGACGATGTCGGTATCCTTGGCGCCCATCGAGGTGATCTGCACCGACTTGTCGAGGCCGACCAGCAGCGGGCCGATCAGCGTCGTGCCGCCGAGTTCCTCCAGCATGCGGGTGGAGATTGCCGCCGAATGGGTGGCCGGCATCACCAGCACATTGGCGGTGCCGGACAGGCGGCAGAAGGGATACTGCTCCATCCGCGCGGCGTTCAGCGCGATGTCGGCTCCCATTTCGCCGTCATATTCGAAGTCCACGCGGCGCTGGTCGAGGATCTTGACCGCCTCGCGTACCCGCTCCGACCGTTCGCCGCGCGGCTGGCCGAAGGTGGAATAGGCGAGCATGGCCACGCGCGGCTCATAGCCCATGCGGCGCGCCAGACGCGCGGCCTCGCCGGCGATGTCGGCCAGTTCCTCGGCGCTCGGCATGTCGTGCACGGCCGTATCCGCCACGAAGACGGTGCGGGCACGCGAGACGATGATCGACACGCCGATCACCTTGTGGCCGGGCTTGGCATCGATACAGCGGCGCACATCCGACAGCGCGGTCGCATAGTTTCGGGTCGTGCCCGTCACCATGGCATCGGCATCGCCAAGCGCCACCATGCAGGCGGCAAAATGGTTGCGGTCGTTGTGGATCAGGCGCTGTACGTCACGCTGCAGATAGCCCTCCCGCTGCAGCCTTGCATAGAGATAATCCACATAGGCTTCGACGCGGGTGGACAGGCGCGCATTGACGATCTCGATGCCCGGACGGTCGAGTTCGATGCCGGCCCGTTCGGCCGTGGAGCGGATCACGTCGTCGCGGCCAAGCAGGATGGCGGTGCCGAGGCCCTGGCCGATGAAGGACACGGCGGCGCGCATCACCTGCTCTTCTTCCGCTTCGGCGAACACCACGCGCTTCGGCCGGCGGCGCACCTGCTCGTAGATCCCTTGCGTCGTCGCGGCAATCGGGTCGCGGCGGGCGGAAAGCTCGCGGCCATAAGCATCGAGATCGGCGATCACCCGGCGTGCCGCGCCGCTTTCGATTGCCGCCCGTGCCACGGCCACCGGAATGGCCGAGATGAGGCGCGGATCGAAGGGCACCGGAATGATGTATTGCGGCCCGAAGCGCGGGCGAACGCCCTGATAGGCGGCCGCCACGTCATCCGGCACGTCCTCGCGCGCGAGATTCGCCAGCGCCTCGGCGGCGGCGATCTTCATCGCGTCGTTGATCTGGCGGGCCCGCACGTCGAGTGCGCCGCGGAAGATATAGGGGAAGCCGAGCACGTTGTTGACCTGGTTCGGATAGTCCGAGCGGCCGGTCGCCATGATCGCGTCGTCACGGATGCGCGCCACTTCCTCCGGCGTGATTTCCGGGTCGGGATTGGCCATGGCGAAGATGATCGGCCGTTCCGCCATCGAGCGGATCATCTCTTCGGTGAAGGCGCCCTTCTGCGACAGGCCGAACACCACGTCGGCACCCTTCATCGCTTCTTCCAGCGTGCGGCGGTCGGTCTTGACCGCATGCGCGCTCTTCCACTGGTTCATGCCCTCGGTGCGACCCTGGTAGATCACGCCCTTGGTGTCGCAGAGAATGATGTTCTCCGGGTTGAAGCCCATGGCCTTGATCAGCTCGATGCAGGCGATGGCGGCAGCGCCTGCGCCATTGCATACGAGCTTCGTCGTCTTCAGGTCGCGGCCGGTCAGTTCCAGCGCGTTGATCAGGCCGGCGGCGGCGATGATTGCGGTGCCGTGCTGGTCGTCATGAAAGACCGGGATGTCCATCAGTTCGCGCAGCCGGCTTTCGATGATGAAGCATTCCGGCGCCTTGATGTCTTCCAGGTTGATGCCGCCGAAGGAGGGGCCGAGATAGCGCACGCAGTTGATGAACTCGTCGACATTTTCCGTATCGACCTCGAGGTCGATGGAATCGACGTCGGCGAAGCGCTTGAAGAGGACGGACTTGCCCTCCATCACCGGCTTTGAGGCCAGCGCCCCGAGATTGCCAAGGCCGAGAATGGCCGTGCCATTCGAGATAACCGCCACCATGTTGCCGCGCGTGGTATAGTCATAGGCGGTGGCCGGATCGGCCGCGATCGCCTTGACCGGCACGGCAACGCCCGGGGAATAGGCAAGCGACAGGTCGCGCTGGGTGGCCATCGGCTTGGTCGGCATGATTTCCAGCTTGCCCGGGCGTCCGGTGCTGTGAAAATCGAGTGCTTCCTGTTCCGTCACCGACGCGCGCTTGCGCGGTGCTCCCTCGGGGGTGCGGCTGTCCTTCACCATGTCTCCTCCAGCATGTTGTGGGCATCCGGCCAGGCACGGACACGCTCTGTTGTGTTATCGGGGGAATAATCGATAGAGTCGCCGGCCAGACCGTGCAACAGAAAATGGCCGGAACGCACTTGGAACGCCTTACATCAGATGCCTTGAATACTGCCGAACTGATCTCGGCCGAAAGCCGCGCCTCGGCCACGCCGATGATGGAACAGTATATCGAGATCAAGGCGAACAATCCCGATTCGCTGCTCTTCTATCGCATGGGCGATTTCTACGAGCTGTTCTTCGAGGATGCCGTGGAGGCCGCCCGGGCGCTTGGCATCACGCTCACCAAGCGTGGCCAGCACATGGGTTTCGACATTCCCATGTGCGGCGTGCCGATCCATGCGGCGGACGATTATCTGCAGAAGCTGATTTCGCTGGGTTACCGGGTTGCCGTCTGCGAGCAGGTGGAAGATCCGGCGGAAGCCAAGAAGCGCGGCTCCAAATCCGTCGTCAAGCGCGATGTGGTGCGCCTCGTCACCCCCGGCACACTGACCGAAGAGAAGCTGCTGTCGCCGTCGGAATCCAATTACCTGATGGCGCTGGCCCGCATCCGTGGCGGGGCAGAGGCCCAGATGGCGCTGGCCTGGATCGACATTTCCACCGGCGTGTTCCGGCTGGCGGAAACCACGCCGCTTCGGCTGCTGGCCGATATCCTGCGCATCGAGCCGCGCGAACTGATCGTGCCGGATACGGTGTTCCATGATCCGGACCTGAAGGCCACCTTCGATGTGCTGGGCCGCATCGCCGTGCCGCAGCCCGGCGTGCTGTTCGACAGCGCGACGGCCGAAAGCCGCATCACCCGCTATTTCGGTGTCGGCACGCTGGATGGCTTCGGCACCTTTTCCCGCGCCGAACTGGCGGCTGCCGCCGCAGCCGTTGCCTATGTGGAAAAGACGCAGATTGCCGAGCGCCCGCCGCTGAGTGCCCCGGAGCGTGAAAGCGGTGCCTCCACCCTCTTCATCGATCCCGCCACGCGCGCCAACCTGGAACTGACCCGCACGCTTTCCGGCGATCGCGACGGCTCGCTCCTGAAGGCGATCGACCGCACCGTCACCGGCGGCGGGGCGCGCCTGCTCTCCGAGCGGCTGATGTCGCCGCTCACCGATCCGGAGACGATCAATCGCCGTCTCGACAGCGTCGCCTTCCTGCTCGATGAGCCGTCGCTCTCCGGCGATCTGAGGGCCGCGCTGAAACATGTGCCGGACATGCCGCGCGCGTTGTCGCGGCTTGCGCTCGATCGTGGCGGCCCGCGCGACCTCGATTGCATCCGTCAGGGGCTTGCCGCCGCCCGGCAGGTGGCCGCACTTTTGTCGTCCGCGCTGCTGCCCCAGGAACTGGCGGAGGCGGCGAACGATCTTCAGGCGCTGCCGTTTGCGGTGGAGCAACTGCTGGCGGAGACCCTTTCCGACGAGATGCCGCTTCTGAAGCGGGACGGCGGCTTCGTGCGGGACGGCGCCTTTGCCGAGCTGGACGAGGTGCGGGCGCTGCGCGACCAGTCGCGCCGGGTGATTGCCGGGCTGCAGCTGCAATATGCCGAGGAAACCGGTATCCGTTCGCTGAAGATCAAGCATAACAATGTGCTTGGCTATTTCATCGAGGTGACCGCCGGCAATGCCGGGCCGATGACCGACACGGCGGACGCCAAGGCGCGCTTCATCCACCGCCAGACCATGGCGAATGCCATGCGCTTCACGACGACCGAACTGGCCGATCTCGAAAGCCGCATCGCCAACGCCGCCGACCAGGCGCTCACCATCGAACTCGATGCCTTCGACAGGATGACGTCTGCCGTGCTGGCGGCGGGTGACGCGATCAAGGCCGGTGCCAAAGCGCTCGCCGTCATCGATGTCGCCGCCGGTCTCGCCCTGCTTGCCGACGAATGGAACTACTGCCGTCCGGCGGTGGATGCCTCGCGTCAGTTCCGCATCGAGGGCGGGCGGCACCCGGTGGTGGAGCAGGCACTGCGGCGCCAGTCCTCCGGCACCTTCATCGCCAATGACTGTGACCTCTCGCCCAACACCGATGGCGGTTTCGGCGCCCTCTGGCTGCTGACCGGCCCGAACATGGGCGGTAAATCCACCTTCCTGAGACAGAATGCGTTGATTGCCATTCTCGCGCAGATGGGCTCCTTCGTGCCGGCAAGCCTCGCGCAGATCGGCGTGGTGGATCGCCTGTTCTCCCGCGTCGGCGCCTCCGACGATCTGGCGCGGGGCCGCTCCACCTTCATGGTGGAAATGGTCGAGACGGCAGCAATCCTCAATCAGGCGACCGACCGCTCGCTGGTGATCCTCGACGAGATCGGCCGTGGCACGGCGACTTTTGACGGCCTGTCGATCGCCTGGGCGGCCGTGGAGCACCTGCACGAGGCCAATCGCTGCCGCGGCCTGTTCGCCACCCATTTTCACGAACTGACCGCGCTGTCGGAAAAGCTGAAGCGGCTCTCCAACGCCACCATGCGCGTCAAGGAATGGGATGGCGACGTCATCTTCCTGCACGAAGTCGGTCCCGGAGCGGCGGATCGCTCCTACGGTATCCAGGTGGCAAAGCTCGCCGGCCTGCCGGAAGCGGTCGTGTCGCGCGCACGCGACGTTCTGAACAAGCTGGAGGACGCCGACCGCAAGAACCCGGCAAGCCAGCTGATCGACGACCTGCCGCTGTTCCAGGTCGCGGTGCGCAAGGAGCAGGAAAAGCGTGGTCCGTCGAAGGTGGAGGAGGCGCTGAAGGCGATCAACCCCGATGACATGACGCCGCGCGAGGCGCTTGATGCGCTCTATGCGTTGAAGAAGCAGTTGGACAAGGCGTAAGTCCCCCCTCTGGCTGCTTTCGAGCAGAAGCGACCGTCCGATCAGCGTTTGCCTGCAGCGGGCTCCGTCCGAGCGGCGACAAAATCGGAGATGCTTTTCACCCCTGTGCAGGCGCCCGGAACATGATAATTGCTTCTGCGACCATGGTTGAGATCTCAAGGCGGCGCATTTGCTTTCCGTTCCCCTGCCATTCATTGCCGGTCTCGTCGTTGCGCTGATCCTCTACCGGAATCTGAAGGGTGTGGAGGCGCCGGGGTCGCGGCGCTATCTCAACGCCTTCCTCTGCCTGTATGCCCTGCAGGGCATGATCATCGGCCTGCGCTTCGGCTATGACGTCAGACCGCTGATGCTGGTGCAGCCGGTGACGGCGGCGATCATGCCGCCGCTTGCCTATCTCACATTCCGGGCGCTGTCGTCGGCACCGGTGGCACGGCCCTTTCTGCATGCGCTGCCGCCGCTTCTGCTGGCGCTCGGTGTGGCCTTCGCGCCCTGGTTCGTGGATCCTCTGCTGCTGGTGATCTTTCTCGGCTATGGCCTTGCGATCTGGCAGCTGACCCGGCGGGAGGATATCACGGAAGCGGCGCTGCAGAAGACGACGGCAACGCTGCGCGCTGCGCGGGTGACCGCACTGCTGCTCGCCTTTTTCGCGCTCACGGATGCGCTTCTCTCGGCCTTCACGCTTGTCTACGGCAATGCCTATGTGCCGATGGCGGTGACGGGCATGAATATCGGCGCGATCCTCATCGTCGGGGCCTATTATCTCTGGCCGGAGCGGGAGGACGCGCCTGCCGACGCCCCGGTGGAGCAGGGCAGCGTCACCACGCCTGAGGACGAGGCGGCCCTGCGGCGGATTGGCGAGGCGCTGGAGGCGGAGGCTCTCTATGCGCAGGAGAATCTCAGCCTGGCTAGGCTGGCGCGAAAGGCCGGCATGCCGGCGCGCGATGTCTCTGCCATCATCAACCGGGTCAGTGGCCTCAACGTTTCGCAGTATGTCAACAACCGCCGCATTGCCGAGGCTTGTCGTCTGCTGGAGGAGACGGAGCGCCCGTTGACTGCCGTGATGTTCGATTGCGGCTTTGCCACCAAGTCCAATTTCAATCGCGAGTTTCGGCGTGTCACCGGCACCAGCCCGTCGCAGTGGCGCGCCGCGCGCCGCAAGGTGTGACCCTTTTCACGATGGTCAGCGGCACCTTGCGAAAAAGGGAGGCTGGTTTGCCGCAAAAGGACTTGGCAGCCGGATCGAAAGGGCCTGTAAAGGGATTGGCGGCAGTCTTTCACTCCACGATCCTCCAGCGGATTTGACTGGGCAAGATCGTTGAGAACAGGCTATAGCCGCCCTCGGCGGGTGAGCGGCAGGACGACATGGCAAGACACGAGATCGATTTTTCCGAACTTCTGGACGTGGAGGCGCTCGGCCGCGAATGCGATGCGATTGCCGCCGGCGGCGCTGCCCGCCTTCTGGAGGTGCGGGCAGCCCTCCTGCCGGTCCTGAAGCGCGCCAATGCCGAGGCACGCGACAAGGCGCGTGCACTTCTGGCCGAGGAGGGCAGCGGCCTGAATTGCGCCGAGCGGATTTCCTGGGTGCAGGATCATCTGATCAAGATCATCCATGCCGTCGTGGTGCGCCACATCTATCCGAAGGCCGGCCCGCGCATGGCGGTCACGGCAGTCGGCGGCTATGGGCGCGGCACGCTGGCGCCGGGCTCCGACATCGATCTTCTGTTTCTGATGCCGCCGCGCAATGCCGAGGACGTGCGCAAGGCCGTGGAATTCCTGCTCTATGTGCTCTGGGATCTCGGCTTCAAGGTGGGACATGCCACCCGTTCCGTCGATGAATGCATCACGCTCTCCAAGCAGGACATGACGATCCGCACGGCGATCCTCGAAATGCGCCTCATCTGCGGCGAGGCGGCCCTGGCGAACGAGCTGCAGTCCCGCTTCGAGGCGGAGGTGGTGCGCAACAGCGGCCCCGATTTCATTGCCGCCAAGCTAGCCGAGCGTGACCTGCGCCACCAGAAGGCGGGCGATACGCGCTATCTGGTCGAACCCAATGTCAAGGAAGGCAAGGGCGGCTTGCGCGACATCCAGACCCTGTTCTGGATTGCCAAGTATCATTACCACGTGCGCGATGCTGCCCAGCTGGTGAAGCTTGGCGTGCTGTCGCGCCAGGAGTGGCGGCTGTTCCAGAAGGCCGAGGATTTTCTCTGGGCGGTGCGCTGCCAGATGCATTTCCTGACCGGCAAGGCCGAGGAGCGCCTGTCCTTCGATATTCAGCGCGAGATCTCCGAAAGCCTCGGCTATCACAACCGGCCGAACCTCTCGGCTGTCGAGCGCTTCATGAAGCACTATTTCCTGGTCACCAAGGATGTGGGCGACCTGACCCGGATTCTCTGTGCCGCACTGGAAGAGGAACAGGCAAAGCCAGCACCGGGACTGACAGGCGTCATCACCCGGTTCCGCAAGCGCGTGCGCAAGATCCCCGGCAGCGCCGAATTCGTCGAGGACCAGGGCCGCATCGCGCTCTCCGATCCCGAGGTTTTTCGCCGCGATCCCGTCAGTATCATCCGCCTCTTCCACGTCGCGGATCTGCACGGGCTGGAATATCACCCTGATGCGCTGAAAGCCGTCACCCGCAGCCTAACCCTCATCAATGACGAGCTGCGCGAGAATGCGGAAGCGAACCGGCTGTTCTTGTCGATCCTGACGTCGCGGCTCGAACCGGCGCTGACGCTGCGACGCATGAACGAGGCGGGCGTGCTCGGCCGCTTCATTCCCGAATTCGGCAAGATCGTCGCGATGATGCAGTTCAGCATGTACCACCACTATACAGTGGACGAGCATCTGATCCGTGCCGTCGAGGCTCTGTCGGAAGTCGACAAGGGGCGTTGCGCCGAGGAACATCCGCTCGCCAACAAGCTGATGCCCCATGTCGAGGAGCGCGAGGCGCTCTATGTCGCGGTGCTGCTGCACGACATCGCCAAGGGCCGGCAGGAGGATCACTCGATCGCCGGCGCGCGCGTGGCCCGCAAGCTGTGCCCGCGCTTCGGCCTGAAGCCGAAGCAGACGGAACTTGTGGCCTGGCTGATCGACCAGCATCTGCTGATGTCCATGGTCGCCCAGACCCGCGATCTGCACGACCGCAAGACCATCACCGACTTTGCCGAGAAGGTGCAGTCGCTCGACCGGCTGAAGGCCCTGCTGATTCTGACGATCTGCGATATCCGCGCCGTCGGTCCTGGCGTGTGGAACGGCTGGAAGGGTCAGCTGCTGCGCACGCTTTACTACGAGACCGAACTGCTGCTCTCCGGCGGTTTTTCGGAAGTCTCCCGCAAGGAGCGGGCCAAGGCGGCGGAGGAGGCGCTTTCGCTGGCGCTTTCCGACTGGAGCCAGAAGGACCGCAAGACCTATTCGCGGCTGCATTACCAGCCCTATCTGCTTTCGGTCGCCCTGGAGGATCAGGTGCGGCATGCGGGCTTCATCCGCGAGGCGGACAAGGCAGGCCACGCGCTCGCCACCATGGTGCGCACCGACAGCTTCCGCGCCATCACCGAGATCACCGTGCTGGCGCCGGACCATCCGCGCCTCCTGTCGATCATCGCGGGCGCCTGTGCCGCAGCCGGCGCCAACATTGCCGATGCACAGATCTATACGACGACCGATGGGCGCGCTCTGGACACGATCCTGATCAGCCGCGAATTCCAGGACGACGAGGACGAGTTGCGGCGCGCCGGCACCGTTTGCCGCATGATCGAGGACGTGCTGGCCGGCAAGAAGCGCCTGCCGGAGGTGATCGCCACCCGGGCGCGTTCTAAGAAGAAGAACAAGACGTTTACCGTCCACCCCTCGGTCACCATCTCCAACACGCTCTCCAACAAGTTCACCGTCATCGAGGTGGAGGGGCTGGACCGCACCGGTCTGCTCGCCGACATGACCGTGGTGCTGGCCGATCTGTCGCTCGACATCCATTCGGCCCGCATCACCACCTTCGGCGAGAAGGTGATCGATACCTTCTATGTGACGGATCTGGTCGGCCAGAAGGTCACCAACGAGAACCGTCAGGGCACCATCGTGCAGCGATTGAAGACGGTGATCACGGAACAGGAAGATGAATTGCGCCGCGGCATGCCCTCCGGCATCATCGCGCCCGATCCCGTGGCCGTCTCCCGGTCGCAGCCGAAGAAGTCGCGAGCCGAAGCATGAGCCTCGTCAAGAAATTCGCCACCGTTGGCGGTGCCACGCTGGGCAGCCGTGTGTTCGGCTTCGCCCGTGAAACGCTGATGGCGGCGGCCCTTGGCACGGGGCCGATGGCAGACGTGTTCTACGCCGCCTTCCGCTTTCCCAACCTGTTTCGCCGCCTGTTTGCCGAAGGCGCCTTCAATGCCGCCTTCGTGCCGCTCTTTTCGAAGGAGATCGAGGCAAACGGGGTGGAAGGCGCCAAGCGGTTCTCGGAAGAGGTGTTTGGCGTTCTCTTCTCCGCGCTGCTGGTGATCACCATCGTCATGGAACTTTCCATGCCGCTCCTGGTGCGCTTCATCATCGCGCCCGGCTTCGCCGACGATGCGGACAAGACATCGCTCACCATCCGCCTTGCGGCGGTGATGTTTCCCTATCTCATGTGCATGTCGCTGACGGCGATGATGAGCGGCATGCTGAATTCGCTGCATCATTTCTTCGCCGCCGCCATCGCCCCGGTCTTCCTCAATCTGGTGATGATCAGCGCGCTGTTCTATGCGCTGTGGACCGGGACCGATCCGCTGACGACGGCCTGGTATCTCGCCTGGAGCGTTCTTGTTGCGGGCATCCTGCAGCTTGCCGTGGTCTATGTCGGTGTCCTGAGGGCCGGTATCAGCATCCGTTTCCGCATGCCGCGCATGACGCCCAACGTGAAGCGCCTGCTGGTGCTGGCCATTCCGGCCGCCATGACCGGCGGCGTTACACAGATCAACCAGATCATCGGCCAGGCGATTGCCTCCTCGAAGGAGGGCGCGATTGCCGCCCTGCAATATGCCGACCGCATCTACCAGTTGCCGCTCGGCGTCGTCGGCGTGGCGGTCGGCGTGGTGCTTCTGCCGGAACTGGCGCGCGCGCTGAAATCCGGCCACATGAAGGAGGCGGCAAGCATCCAGAACCGCTCGCTGGAATTCGTGCTGTTCCTGACGCTGCCGGCGGCCGGCGGATTGTGGATCCTGTCGGATGCCATCATTCGCGTGCTCTACGAGCGCGGCGCCTTCACGGCGGACAACACCACGGTGGTGGCTTCGATCCTCGCCATCTACGGCCTCGGCCTGCCGGGCTTCGTGATGATCAAGGCGCTGCAGCCCGGCTTTTATGCGCGCGAGGACACCAGGACCCCGATGCGCTTCACGATGATCTCCGTCGTCATCAATTCAGGGCTGGCAATCACGCTCTTTCCGCTGATTGCCGAGCGGGGCATTGCCACTGCGGAGGCCGCGGCCGGGCTGATCAACACCGTGCTGCTGTTCACCACGCTGCTGCGTCGTGGCGATCTCGTATGGGAATGGGCGCTGGCGAAACGCGCCGCCCTGCTGCTCGTGGCAACCGGGGTGATGTGCGCGGCGCTTACCTATGCGCTTGGCCATGCCAGCCCCTGGCTGGTGCCGGGTACGCCGCTGCTGTACAAGGTCACGGCCCTGTTTGTGCTGATCGGCATTGCCATGATCGTCTATTTCGTCGCGGCCTTTGCGATCGGCGGTGCCGATCTCGGCATGATCCGTCGCAACCTGAAGCGCAAGCCGAAAGGCTGATCAGCCTTCCCGTCCAGCGCGTCCGCAATAGGCCCAGCGGCGTTTCGGGCCGACATCGACATGGATGATGCCGTTGCAGTAGCGGCCGATCCCGCCGATGCCGGGGGCTGTCTCGGCGGCTGCGATGATCGCCCGGTCGGAAACGCCGGGCACGCGGATGTCGGCCGCCAGGCAATCGCTGTGCTGGGAGCCCCCGGCGCGCGGCCGGTGCCCGGAGGTGACGACAGGCTTGTGGCCGGTCTTCTCGCCGATATGGGCGAGGATCGCCTCCAGCTTCTCGGGAAAGCACTCCGTCTTCACGCTGACCCGCTGCACCGTGTAGGCGGCGCTGTAATCATGCTTGAACAGGTTGGCGCGACGTTTTTTCACATTTGTCGCGTCGTCCGCCAGGACGGACGAGACACTCAAGACGCCAGCCAGCGCGACGCAGAACACCAAGCGCATGCAATGCTCCTTCCTTCTCACCCGACGGTGCGGGCGACTTCTGATGAAGGGAGCATTTCGTTTCTGAAAGTGACCTCAGTAGGGGCAAATTTGCTCAAAAATATGATTAATGCGCCTTGAATCCTAAGATCTGTTAACCAATACGTCTTTCCGTCCCGCCCTCGATATCGCTGCTGCTCCTGATTGTGGGAGATGTGGAAAATCCAGGATGGTTGCGACAACATGTCCAAATGCGCCAGTTTGATGCCGCAAAAATGCCAGCATATTGTCGAAACCGTTTACGCTCCTATTGTCTTGCGGGCGCTTTTGGCGTTTGTGCGGTCTCCGTACCCATCCACTGGGGGAAGGATAAAAGAAAAATGGTTCTCATGAAGACGAAACTGGCAACGACAATCTTGCTTGGCTCACTGCTCCTTGGCTCCAGCCAGGCGCTCGCCGAAGTGGTGCTGCATCGCGGCAATTCGGGCGAACCGAAGTCGCTCGACTATGCGCACATCTCGATCAACATCGAGGGCTTTGTGATCTACGACCTGTTCGAGGGTCTGGTCATTCATGACGCCAAGGGCGCGATCGCACCGGGCGCCGCCGAAAGCTGGAAGGTTTCCGATGACGGGACCGTCTACACCTTCAAGATCCGCGACAATGCCAAGTGGTCGGATGGCTCGCCGGTAACGGCGGAAGACTTCCAGTTCGCCATGCGCCGCATCGAGAACCCGAAGACGGCCGCCGAGTACGCGAACCTGCTTTACCCGATCAAGAATGCCGAAGCCGTCAACAAGGGCAAGGCCCCGGTTGAAGATCTGGGCGTGAAGGTCATCGACGCCAAGACGCTGGAAATCACGCTGGAGCGCCCGACGCCCTACTTCCTGCAGCTTCTGTCGCACTATACCGCGCTGCCGATCAGCAAGGCCAATTACGAGAAGTTCGGCGACCAGTTCGTCAAGCCTGGCAACATGGTCTCGAACGGCGCGTTCAAGCTGCAGGCCCATGTACCGAATGACTCGCTGACCGTCGTCAAGAACGAGAGCTACTGGGATGCGGCCAACGTCAAGATCGACAAGGTAATCTTCTACCCGATCGAAGACGCGGCTGCTGCCGTCCGTCGTTTCGAAGCCAAGGAACTCGACGTCACCTACAACTTCTCCGCCGACCAGATCAAGCGCCTGCGCGCATCCTACGGCGCCCAGGTTCATGTCACGCCGTCGCTGTCGACCTATTACTATGCCTTCGACATGCGCCAGCCGCCCTATGACGACATCCGCGTCCGTCGCGCGCTCTCCATGGCGATCGATCGCGACTTCCTGTCGAGCGAAATCTACAAGGGCGCGCAGCTGCCGGCCTATTCGCTCGTTCCCGATGGCATGGAAGGCTATGGCAAGCCGCCGCAGCCCGACTTCGCCGCGATGTCGCAGATCGACCGCGAGGACAAGGCCGTCGAGCTTCTGAAGGAAGCCGGTTACGGCAAGGGCGGCAAGCCGCTCAACATCGAGATCCGCTACAACACCAACACCAACCACGAGCGCGTCGCAACCGCGGTTGCCAACATGTGGAAGACGGCGCTCGGCGCCAATGTGTCGCTGGTCAACCTCGATGTGGCCTCGCACTATTCCTACCTGAAGGAAGGCGGCAAGTTCAACGTGGCGCGTGCCGGCTGGGCTGCCGACTATGCGGATCCGGAAAACTTCCTGGCGCTGAACGTCAGCACCAACAAGACGTTTAACTATCCGCACTACAACAACCCGCAATACGATGCGCTGATCAAGCAGTCGTACGAGGAGCGTGATGTGGCCAAGCGCATGGAACTGCTGCGCCAGGCCGAAACCCTGCTCGTCAACGACCAGCCGCTGGCGCCGCTGATGGGCACTGCCGATCTGTGGCTCGTCTCGGACAAGGTTCAGGGCTGGGTCGACAACGCCACCAACAACCACCTGTCCAAGTTCCTCAGCGTTTCCAAGTAACGTTCTCTGGAGAATGGCGCGCGTCGAACGGAAATGTTCGGCGCGCGTCTGTTATTTGACCATGATCAACTTCGTTCTGCGACGACTGGCGAGCGCCGTGCCCACGGTGTTCCTCGTCATCACGATTTCCTTCTTCCTGATGCGCTTTGCACCGGGCGGCCCGTTCGATCTCGAACGCCCGCTGCCGCCGGAAACCATGGCGAACATCATGAAGACCTACCAGCTCGACCAGCCGCTGTGGATCCAGTACATCCACTATCTCGGCAATGCCGTCCGCGGCGATTTCGGTCCGAGCTTCATCTACAAGGACAATACCGTTGCGCAGTTGATCGCGCAGGCGCTGCCCTATTCCGTGCAGATCGGCTCGACGGCACTTCTGATCGCGCTTGTCGGCGGCGTTATTCTTGGCACCACCGCTGCCCTTCGCCAGAACGGCATCATCGACATCGCCCTGATGTCTGTCTCGACCGTCGGGATCACGGTACCGACCTTCGTGATGGGCCCGGTTCTCACCTTGATCTTCGCGCTCATTCTGGGCTGGCTGCCGGCCGGGGGCTGGGGGGATGGCTCGTTCCGCCAGCTGGCGCTGCCAATCACGGTTCTGGCGCTGCCGCAGATCGCCATCATCGCGCGCCTGACGCGCGGCTCGATGATCGAGGCGCTGCACACCGACCATATCCGCACCGCCAAGGCCTATGGCCTGCCGTCGCGCGTCGTCGTCATCACGCACGCGCTGCGCGGTGCGATGCTGCCGGTCGTCTCCTATCTGGCGCCGGCGGCCGCCGCGCTGCTGACCGGCTCGGCCGTGGTGGAAAGCATCTTCACCATTCCGGGCATTGGTCGTTTCTTCGTGCTCGGCGCGCTGAACCGCGACTATCCCCTGGTCATGGCCACCGTCGTCATCGTCGCGGTGTTCGTGATCGTCTTCAACCTGCTGGTCGACATCGCCTATGGCCTCCTCGACCCGAGGGTCCGCCATGACTGATACCTCCAAGACAACCGCAAAGGCGGTCGAGGGCCGCAGCCTCGGCCAGCTCGCCTGGCTCCGCTTCCGTCGCAACAAGGCGGCGATGGGCGGCCTGTTCATGCTGTTCTTGATCGCGCTCTTTTCCTTCGGCGGTCCCTTCGTGGTGTCGCACCAGTATGACGAGGTCTTCCCGTCCTATGTTTCGGTGCCGCCCAGCCTGAAGCCTCTTCCGGAAACCGCGACGCTGAAGGACGTGGCGGATGCAACGGCCAAGCGCGCGCGCCTGACGCTGGACAGTTTCGAGGTGAGCAACGGCACCTTCATGGTCAAGGTGTCCTCGGCAAGCCCGATCGATCCGCGTACCGTCCGCTATTTCGACCGCGTCAACGAGTTCAAGGACACGCAGGTCAAGGAAACCGCGCCGGACCAGCTGTCCATGGTTCTGACCGGCCGCGTCGCGCAGGAATATTTCCCCTTCGGCACCGACAGCAATGGCCGCGACCTCCTCGTGCGCGTGATGCTCGGCGGCCAGATCTCGATTGCCGTCGGCCTTGCGGCTTCGCTCGTCTCGCTCGGCATCGGCGTCGTCTATGGCGCGACCTCCGGCTATCTCGGCGGGCGCATCGACAACGTCATGATGCGCGTGGTCGAGATCCTCTATTCGCTGCCCTTCGTCTTCCTCGTCGTGGTGATGGTGGTGTTCTTCGGCCGTTCCGTGGTGCTGATCTTCGTCGTCATCGGGGCGGTGCAATGGCTGGAAATGGCCCGCATCGTGCGCGGCCAGACGCTGTCCCTGAAGCGGCGCGAATTCGTGGGCGCCGCCCAGGCACTGGGGCTGACCGACTGGCAGATCATCCGCCGCCACATCATCCCGAACACCATCGGCCCGGTCATCGTGTTCGTCACCGTCGTGGTGCCGCATGTGATCCTGACGGAAAGCTTCCTGTCCTTCCTCGGCCTCGGCGTCCAGGCGCCGCTGGCCAGCTGGGGCACGCTGATTTCCGAGGGTGCCGCCAACATGCAGAACGCGCCCTGGCTTCTCATCTTCCCCGCGACCTTCTTCGTCATCACGCTGTTTTCGCTGAATTTCGTCGGCGACGGCCTGCGCGATGCGCTCGACCCGAAGGATCGCTGACAATGGCTGACATGAACGACGCAAACAGCACCGTACTGACGGTCAAGGACCTCAAGGTCAATTTTTCGACGCCGGATGGCGAGGTTCAGGCCGTCAAGGGCACCAGCTTTTCCGTCAAGAAGGGCGAGACACTGGCCATCGTCGGCGAATCCGGTTCCGGCAAGAGCCAGACCATGATGGCGATCATGGGTCTGCTCGCCGCCAACGGTAAGGTGTCCGGCTCCGCCCGCTACGGCAATACGGAAATGATCGGTGCCGATCTCTCGCGGCTGAACGCCGTACGCGGCTCGAAGATCACCATGATCTTCCAGGAGCCGATGACCTCGCTCGATCCGCTGTACACGATCGGCAAGCAGATCGCCGAGCCGCTGGTGCACCATCGCGGCATGGGCAAGCGCCAGGCCCGTGTCCGCGTGCTGGAGCTTCTGAAGCTGGTCGGCATTCCCGAGCCGGAGCGCCGTATCGACAGCTATCCGCATGAAATGTCGGGCGGCCAGCGCCAGCGCGTGATGATCGCCATGGCGCTCGCCAACGAACCGGACCTGCTGATCGCCGACGAGCCGACCACGGCGCTCGACGTGACGATCCAGGCGCAGATCCTCGATCTGCTCGCCGATCTGCAGAAGCGCTTCGGCATGGCGATCGTGCTGATCACCCACGATCTCGGCGTGGTCAAGCACGTCGCGGACCGCGTGGTGGTGATGCGGCGCGGCGAGATTGTCGAGCAGGGTACGCGCGACGCGATCTTCGAGCATGCGCAGCATGACTATACGAAGATGCTGCTCGCCTCGGAGCCGAGCGGGTGGAAGGTGACACCGCCCGCCAATGCGCCGGTCATTCTTGAAGGCCGCAACGTGACCGTCGATTTCGAGATCGGCTCCGGCATCCTGTTCAAGACGAGCCGCAAGTTCCGCGCCGTCGACAGCGTCAATGTTACGCTGCGCCAGGGCCAGACCATCGGCATCGTCGGTGAATCGGGGTCAGGCAAGTCGACGCTCGGGCGTGCGCTGCTCCGGCTTCTCGAATCGGATGGCCGCTACCGCTTCGACACCAGCGATATCTCGCTGCTCGACCGCAAGGCCATGCGTCCCTTCCGCCGCCAGATGCAGCTGGTGTTCCAGGACCCCTACGGATCGCTGTCGCCGCGCCAGACGGTGGGCGAGATCATCACCGAAGGGCTCTACGTGCACGAGCCGAACCTGACCAAGGCCGACCGCGACAAGCGGGCGATCGAGGCGCTGAAGGAAGTCGGCCTCGATCCGGCGGCCCGCAACCGCTATCCGCACGAGTTTTCCGGCGGCCAGCGGCAGCGCATCGCGATTGCCCGTTCGATGATCCTCAAGCCGAAGGTGGTGATCCTCGACGAGCCGACCTCCGCGCTCGACCGCTCCGTGCAGCGGCAGGTGATCGAACTTCTGCGCGACCTGCAGCAGAAGCACGATCTCTCCTATGTCTTCATCAGCCACGACCTGTCGGTCATCCGGGCGATCTCGGACCATGTGATCGTCATGAAGAGCGGCAGGATCGTGGAGGAGGGGCCGACGGAGGACATCTTCGAAAGCCCGGCGCAGGATTATACCAAGGCTTTGATCGCGGCTGCCTTCACGCACTGACCGCAGGTCTCCCTTGAGGCATGTAAGCGCCCGGTTCCGGCATACGGAGCCGGGCGTTTTTCGTGGAGGATGTTGCATGATCCGGTTCGCCATGCACTCTTTGACCGTCAACCCGGAGACCTGCCATGTCTGCCCAATCGCTGTTTCTCGTCACCCTGGTCGTTGACGACTATGATCGCGCCAAGGATTTCTATTGCGGCATCCTGGGCTTCGACTGCGTGTTCGACAGTCCCCTGCCGGAAGAAGGCAAGCGCTGGGTGGTGGTGAAGCCGAAGGGGGCGGAGGGGGCCAGCCTTCTGCTCGCCCGTGCCGATGGCGACATGGAACGGGCGGCGATCGGCAACCAGACGGCCGGTCGCGTCAGCTTCTTTCTGAAGACGGATGATTTTTCCCGCGACCACGCCGCCTATCTCGCCAAAGGCGTGCGCTTTCTCGAAGCGCCGCGTCATGAGCCCTATGGCACGGTTGCCGTCTTCGCCGATCTCTATGGCAATCTGTGGGATCTGATCCAGCACGCTGCCGCCTGAGCACCGCGGAGACCGGCGGAAGTCTTGTACTGGATTTAATCCTGTCCTGTTGTCCGCAAGTCACTTGATCGAACGCGCTCTGCCATGCTTGATGCGCCGCGTAAAAACCCTGGCCTTAAGGGGCGGGACGCGGGAAGATCGTCACCCTTTCCGATGCCTCGTTTCCGAACGCCTGTGGCCCTCCACCAGCCTATCGAGGATGCGATGAACACCTTCTCCCCGCTCGTCTTTTCGGGCGTCCAGCCCACCGGCAATCTCCATCTCGGCAATTATCTCGGCGCGATCCGCAAGTTCGTGGCGCTGCAGGAAAACAACGACTGCATCTATTGCGTCGTCGATCTGCACGCCATCACGGCGCAACTGGTCCATGAGGACCTGCGCGGCCAGATCCGATCGATTGCCGCCGCCTTCATAGCGTCCGGCATCGATCCGGTGAAGCATATCGTCTTCAATCAGGCGGCCGTGCCGCAGCATGCGGAACTCGCCTGGGTGTTCAATTGCGTCGCCCGCATCGGCTGGATGAACCGCATGACGCAATTCAAGGACAAGGCCGGCAAGGACCGCGAGAATGCCTCGCTCGGCCTGCTCGCCTATCCAAGCCTGATGGCCGCCGACATTCTGGTCTACCGCGCGACCCATGTGCCTGTTGGTGACGACCAGAAGCAGCATCTGGAACTGGCGCGCGACATCGCCCAGAAGTTCAACATCGACTTCCAGGACAAGATCCGCGCTACCGGCAAGGGTGTGGACATGGTCGTTGGCGAGGAGCCGATCCACGGTTACTTCCCGCTGGTCGAGCCGCTGATCGATGGTCCGGCGCCGCGCGTGATGTCGCTCCGCGACGGCACCAAGAAGATGTCGAAGTCCGATCCGTCGGATCTGTCGCGCATCAACCTGACGGACGATGCCGACGAGATCCTGAAGAAGATCCGCAAGGCAAAGACCGATCCGGACGGCCTGCCGTCGGAGGTGGATGGCCTGCAGGGACGTCCCGAGGCGGACAACCTGGTCGGCATCTATGCAGCCCTTGCCGACAAGACGAAGGCCGAAGTGCTTGGCGAATTCGGAGGCCAGCAGTTCTCGGTCTTCAAGCCGGCGCTTGCCGATCTGGCCGTGCATGTGCTCTCCCCGATCAGCGCGGAAATGCAGCGCCTCTTGGGCGACACCAGCCATATCGACGCCATCCTGCGCGATGGTGGCGAGCGGGCCGGTGCCCGCGCCGAAGCCGTGATGAAGGACGTGTTCGACATCGTCGGCTTTCTGCGCTGATTGCAACGCCACCCAAATCTCTGCCCGTCGATCCCCGCAGGGATCGGCGGGTTTTCATTTTGCGGCTTTCGTATAAGTTCGCGCCAAGGCGTTTCGAGACAGGGGAGCGATCATGGTTTCAAGACGGCTTTCACGGCTGGAGGGGCACCGGCGCAAGTTCATGGCCGTTATCGATGGCACGCCGGAATGCGAGAAGGCCGTGCATTATGCCGGCCGCCGCGCGCAAAACTCCAATGGCGGCCTCGTCCTGCTCTTCGTCATTCCTGAAGGCGATTTCCAGCAATGGCTGGGTGTCGAGCAGATCATGCGGGCCGAAGCGCGCGAGGAGGCGGAGGCCGTGATGGCCAAGGCCGCGCAGAAGGTGCGCGAGACGATCGGCATCGATCCGGAAGTGGTGATCCGCGAGGGTACCGCGAGCGACGAGATCAATGCCGCCATCGAGGAAGACCGCGATATCGCCATTCTCGTTCTGGCCGCCGGCTCCACCAAGGATGGCCCCGGGCCGCTCGTCACCTCGATTGCCGGCCGCGGCAGCGCCTTTCCGATACCCGTCACCGTGTTGCCGGATACGTTGACCAATGACGAAATCGACGCACTCTGCTGAGTGCCCTTGACCTTGCGCTGCCAAGAGCGCACTTGAATGCAAACCTGATCCGGACTATCTTCTTTGGAAGAATTCTAAAGTGGTGCCATCACGGCGCCCAGGAGCCCGACGATGTTCATTCAGACAGAAGCCACGCCGAACCCGGCAACCCTGAAGTTCCTGCCCGGCAAGGTGGTGATGGACAAGGGAACGGCCGATTTCCGCAATGCCGACGAAGCGCAGGCTTCGCCGCTCGCCGCCCGCCTGTTTTCCATTCCGGGCGTCACGGCCGTCTATTTCGGCTATGATTTCGTGACGGTCACCAAGGAAGCGCAGGAGTGGCAGCACCTGAAGCCGGCGATCCTCGGTTCGATCATGGAGCATTTCATGTCCGGCCAGCCGGTCATGGGCGGCAGCGCAAGCCTTGCCGAGATGACCGACGAGGAAGGTGAGTTCTTCGAGGATCAGGACGAGACGATCGTCGCGACCATCAAGGAACTGCTGGAAACCCGCGTGCGCCCGGCCGTTGCCCAGGATGGCGGCGATATCACCTTCAAGGGTTTCCGTGACGGCACTGTCTATCTCAACATGAAGGGCGCCTGCTCGGGCTGCCCGTCGTCGACGGCCACGCTGAAGCATGGCGTGCAGAACCTGCTCAAGCATTTCGTGCCGGAAGTGCTGGCAGTCGAGGCGCTCTGATTTCACGATGAAGATCCTCGCCATCGATACGGCCGGGGTGGATTGTTCCGCCGCGGTCCTCGACGCTTCGACAGATGTGCTGCTGGCGAGCGTGACTGAACGCATCGGCAAGGGCCATGCGGAGCGGCTGATGGCGATGATCGAGGAGGTGCTGGCGACAGCCGGCCTCTCGCTTCATGATCTCGACCGCGTGGCCGTGACGATCGGCCCCGGCTCGTTTACCGGCATCCGCGTCGGTGTCGCCGCTGCCCGCGGCCTGGCGCTTGCGCTTGGCATTCCCTCGGTGGGGGTCACAACGCTGGAGGCTCTGGCGCAATCGCATCTTGCCGCGCATCCGGGAGAGCCGGTGATCGCCGCCATGGATGCCAAGCGCGACGAGATCTATGCGCAGGCCTTTGACGGGCAGGGGGAGCCGCTTGGCGAACCCGCAATCCTGACGCTTGAGAGACTGAGCGAACTCGCCGCCCGTCATTGCGCTGCCGTAATCGGCACTGCGGCCGCCTTGGTCAGCGGGCTGCCAGCCTCCGGCGAACCGGATCGTTTCGATATCATCACGGTGGCGCGGATCGGTGCAAAAGCAAAAGCTGAAATGTCGCGCCCGAAACCGCTTTACCTGCGCGGTCCGGATGCTAAACCGCAGGACGGTTTTGCCCTTGCACGTGCCTGACGATTCGGAATGTTCGACGATTACCTGACCTGGAAGCCCTTCTTCGATATCGTGCCCATGCAGGATGGAGACTGCCCGCCGGCCTCCGAACTGCACGGCCAGCGTTTTTCGCGCCAGTGGAGCGCCGAAGAGGTGGCGAGCCTGCTGCACCAGAACGGCGTGTTCGGCTTTTCCGCCCTGCAGTCCAATGCCTTCTTCAGCCGGCCGCTCGGCGGCTTCGTGCTGTCGCGCGAGGCGGCCGGCGAGGCGGAAATCCTCACCATCGCGGTATCTGAAAAGGTGGCGCGCTCCGGCCTCGGCTGGCGGCTGATGCAGGCAGCCCTGCGCGAGGCGCAGGATCGCGGCGCCGAATCGATGTTTCTCGAGGTGGACGAGGTCAACCAGCCGGCGGTCGGCCTCTACCGCCGGCTGGGCTTTGAGCAGGTGGCAAGGCGTCCGGCCTATTATGCGGCAGCAGATGGAACGCGAACCGCGGCGCTTGTCATGCGGCGCGATCTTCGCTAGTCCGTTCTCTTTATAGACTGCAATGCAAGGCCGGGACGACATGACAGACCTTTCCAAATCCCTGGAGGAGCTGTGCGCCGAGCGGGGCATGCGCATGACCGAGCAGCGCCGCGTCATTGCCCGGATTCTGCAGGAGTCCGACGATCATCCGGATGTGGAGGAGCTGTACCGCCGCTCCACCAAGGTGGATGGCCGCATCTCGATCTCCACCGTTTACCGCACCGTCAAGCTGTTCGAGGATGCCGGCATCATCGAGAAGCATGATTTCCGCGACGGCCGCTCCCGCTACGAAACCGTGCCGGAAGAGCACCACGACCACATGATCGATGTGAAGACGGGTGAGGTGATCGAGTTCCACTCCGCCGAGATCGAGGCGCTGCAGGAGCGGATCGCCCGCGAGCACGGCTTCCGCCTCGTCGGCCATCGGCTGGAACTTTACGGCATTCCGCTGGACAAGGACGACGCGTGATCACCTGGATCCGGATCGGGCTCATCTTTGCCATCCTGACGGTGGTGACGCTCGTTCTCCTGCCGTTTCAGCTTCTGGCGCTGCGCTATGACTGGCCGCTCAGGCGTCGCCTGCCGCGCTGGTGGCACCGCATCGCCTGTTCCGTGCTCGGGATCCGCATCCGCATCCATGGCCGCCTGGAAAGCCGTCGCCCGCTGATGCTGGCCGCCAACCATGCCTCCTGGAAGGATATTCTGGTGCTCGGTGCCATCGCCGATGTCGCCTTCATCGCCAAGGCCGAGGTGGCGGACTGGCCGATCTTCGGCCTGCTCGCCAAGTGGCAGAAATCTGTCTTCGTGGTGCGCGAACAGAAACGCCGCACCGGCGAACAGGTGAACGAGGTGGCCGAGCGGTTGGCGGCGCGCGAGATCATCGTGCTGTTTCCCGAGGGCACGACATCGGACGGCAACCGGCTGCTGGAGGTCAAGACCTCGCTGTTCGGCGCGGCTTCCGCCGCAGTTCCTGCCTCGCCGGAGGGCGTCGTCTATGTGCAGCCGGTCTCGATTGCCTATACCGGCAT
This sequence comes from Rhizobium sp. RU35A, assembly GCF_900156005.1. Classification (NCBI taxonomy): domain Bacteria; kingdom Pseudomonadati; phylum Pseudomonadota; class Alphaproteobacteria; order Hyphomicrobiales; family Rhizobiaceae; genus Rhizobium; species Rhizobium sp. RU35A. The sequence continues at coordinate 98,988 of NZ_FTMR01000012.1, forward strand.
CTACGGCATGCCGATGGGGCGCTATCACCGGCCGATCGCCGCCTGGCCGGGCGATGTGGAACTGGTGCCGCATCTGATGGGCATTCTGAAAACCGGTGCGCTGGAAGTGGATGTCGATTTCGGCGAGGCCGTGGAATTCCGCGCCGAGACCAATCGCAAGCTGGCGGGGGCGACCGTGGTGGAGCGCCTGCGCACCCAGTTGCGACAGCGGCTCTATCCGCGTGCCGGCTGAAAGATCCCTTCTATTTGCGGGCGTCTTGCAGTAAAGAACCCGCCATGAGCGACCAGATCATCCCCCTTCCGGCGACCGCAGAGGCGGCAGCGCCTGTGCCCGTCACAAACCCCAACACGCGAAAAGTGTTCATCAAGACCTATGGGTGCCAGATGAACGTCTATGACTCGGTGCGCATGGGGGATGCGCTGGCGAGCGAGGGTTATGTTACGACCGAGGCGATGGAAGAGGCGGATCTCGTTCTCCTCAACACCTGTCACATCCGCGAAAAGGCTGCCGAAAAGGTCTATTCGGCGCTCGGCCGGCTGCGCGAGATGAAGAAGGAGCGTGCCGCCAACGGCCGCGAGATGATGATCGGCGTGGCCGGCTGCGTGGCCCAGGCGGAGGGCGAGGAAATTCTTCGCCGTGCGCCGGCGGTCGATGTGGTGATCGGCCCGCAGACCTATCATCGCCTGCCGCAGGCGCTGCAGCGGGCGCGCCGGGGCGAGCGCGTCATCGAGACGGACTACGCGGTCGAGGACAAGTTCGAGCATCTGCCGAAGACGGAAAAGGCGGTCATCCGCTCCCGCGGCGTCACGTCCTTCCTGACGGTGCAGGAGGGCTGCGACAAGTTCTGCACCTTCTGCGTGGTGCCCTATACGCGCGGCTCGGAAGTGTCGCGCCCGCTCGCGCAGATCCTCGAGGAGGCGCAGCGCCTGGTCGATGCCGGCGTGCGCGAAATCACCCTGCTCGGCCAGAACGTCAATGCCTGGCACGGCGAGGGGCCGAAGGGCGACGCCTGGGGGCTTGGCGATCTGCTCTATCGCCTCTCGGAGATCCCGGGTCTTGCCCGCCTGCGCTATACGACCAGCCACCCGCGCGACATGGATGACCGCCTGATCGAGGCGCATCGCGATCTGCGCACGCTGATGCCCTATCTGCATCTGCCGGTGCAGGCCGGGTCCGACCGGGTGCTGAAGGCGATGAACCGCCGCCACACGGCAGAGGAATATGTCCGCCTCATCGAGCGTATCCGTTCTGTGCGTCCGGATATTGCGCTGTCGGGCGATTTCATCGTCGGCTTCCCCGGCGAGACCGAGGCCGAGTTCGAGGACACGCTGCGGCTGGTGGAGAGGGTGCGTTACGCGCAGGCCTTCTCCTTCAAATATTCGACGCGCCCCGGAACGCCGGGTGCGGAGCTTGGTTCACAGGTCGCCGAAGAGGTGAAGGCCGAGCGCCTGGAGCGGCTGCAGGCCCTGCTTCTGAAGCAGCAGCAGGAGTTTGCCGAAGGATGCGTCGGCAAGGTCATCGATATCCTGCTCGAAAAGCTCGGCCGCAATGCCGGCCAGCTTATCGGCCGGTCGCCGTGGCTTCAGTCTGTGAATGTTGATGCAAAATCATCGCAAATCGGTGACATTATCTCTGTACGAATCATTGGCACGGGACCGAACAGCTTGTTTGCCGAGAGGATCGAGCGTTAAATGGCCCGAGCAACCTTATAGGAGCGTGCCTGCTTGAACGGTCGTGAATTGGTCTCTTCCCCCTCGCGCCACCCCAGATCCGCCGCGATTGACGCCAATCACTTCGTCTTGACGTTCGAGAACAACCGGCTGGCCAGCGAACTCTTCGGACAGTTCGACCAGAACCTGAAGCTCCTGGAAGAACGCCTGCATATCGATGCGCGCGCACGGGGCAATTCCGTCAGCATTTCCGGCGACGTGCTCGCCACCAATCAGGCGCGCCGCGCCCTCGATTTTCTCTACGAGCGCCTGCAGAAGGGCGGCTCGGTGGAAACATCCGATGTGGAAGGAGCGATCCGCATGGCGGTTGCCGCCGACGACCAGCTGACGCTGCCGACACTGGAGCGGAAGGCAAAGCTCTCCATGGCGCAGATTTCCACCCGCAAGAAGACCATTCAGGCCCGCACGCCGACCCAGGATGCCTATATGCGGGCGCTGGAACGGTCGGAACTGGTGTTCGGCGTCGGCCCCGCCGGCACCGGCAAGACCTATCTGGCCGTCGCCCACGCCGCCCAGCTTCTGGAGCGCGGCGCGGTCGATCGCATCATCCTGTCGCGTCCGGCCGTCGAGGCGGGCGAGCGGCTCGGCTTCCTGCCGGGCGACATGAAGGAAAAGGTCGATCCCTATCTCAGGCCGCTCTACGACGCGCTCTACGACATGATTCCCGGCGACAAGGTGGAGCGGGCCATCACCGCCGGCGTCATCGAGATCGCGCCGCTTGCCTTCATGCGCGGTCGCACGCTTGCCAATGCCGCCGTCATTCTGGACGAGGCGCAGAACACGACATCCATGCAGATGAAGATGTTTCTCACCCGCCTTGGCGAAAATGCCCGGATGATCATCACCGGCGACCCAAGCCAGGTGGACCTGCCGCGCGGCGTCAAGTCCGGGCTGGTCGAGGCTTTGCAGGTGCTGAAAGGCGTCGAGGGCATCTCGGTCGTGCGCTTCAAGGACACCGACGTGGTGCGTCACCCGCTGGTCGGCCGCATCGTGCAGGCCTATGACGCGCAATATGCCGTACATGAGGAAAGCGAGGAAGCGGACCGCTGAGCGGTTCGAGATCCCATGCCTGAACTGGACATACAGATCAGCGTCGAAGACGAGCGCTGGCCAGACGAGGAGCAGCTTTCTGCCCTCAGTGAACGTGTGCTCGGCGCTGCAGCCGGCTTCATCGCCACCGAGGAGAAGCAGCCCTTCCCGCCGCACCCGTGCGAGGTGTCGCTGGTCTTCACCGACGATGCGGCGATCCGCGAGATCAATGCCGAATGGCGCGGCAAGGACAAGCCGACCAATGTCCTGTCCTTCCCGGCTTTCCCGGTCACGCCCGGCAAGACGCCGGGGCCGATGCTGGGCGATATCGTGATTGCCCGCGAGACGGTGGAGCGCGAGGCGCTTGACCTTGAGAAGTCCTTCGATGACCATCTGACCCATCTGATGGTGCACGGCTTCCTGCATCTTTTCGGTTATGATCACATCGAAACCGACGAGGCCGAGAAAATGGAAGCCCTGGAGACTCGTATTTTGGCCAGGCTTGGCCTATCTGATCCCTATGCGGGACAAGACCCGCTGGTTTGACACTGGAACGATGAACGAGATTTCGACAAACGCCGTTCGCGACGGCAATGCATCGGAACAGTCATCCTCTGACGAGGGTGGCAGTCCGTTAAGGCGGGATGCGCATGCGCGCTCGTCCAATTCCTTCTGGGCACGGGCGATCCGCCTGCTGAGGCCCTCACAGGGAGAACGCCTCCGCGAGGATCTCGCCGATGCCCTTCTCACCGATACGGCCGTCAGCAATGCCTTTTCGCCTGAAGAACGGGCCATGCTGCACAATATCCTCCGCTTCCGCGAGGTGCGTGTCGAGGACATCATGGTTCCGCGCGCCGATATCGAAGCGGTCGACATGACGATGACGCTCGGCGACCTGCTGATCCATTTCGAGGAAACCGGTCGCTCGCGCATGCCCGTCTATTGCGACACGCTGGATGATCCGCGCGGCTTCGTGCACATCCGCGATCTCCTGTCCTATCTCGCCAAGCAGGCCCGCAACAAGCGTCGCGGTACGGCGGCAGCGAAGCCTGCAACCGTGGCAGACGGTGAGGCCGTGCTGAAGGAAAAGGTGGTGCGGACGCCGCGCCCGGCCTTCGATCTCGGTCGCGTCGATCTGACGAAGACGGTGGCCGATGCCGGCCTGATCCGCAAGATCCTGTTCGTGCCACCCTCGATGCTGGCGTCCGACCTGTTGCAGAGCATGCAGGCGGCGCGCACACAGATGGCGCTTGTGATCGATGAATATGGCGGCACCGACGGCCTTGTCAGCCACGAGGACATCGTGGAAATGGTGATCGGCGACGTTGAGGACGAGCATGACGATGACGAGGTCATGTTCTCCCGCACCAGCGAGGATGTGTTCATCGCCGATGCGCGCATCGAACTGGAGGAGATCGCCGAGGCGATCGGCCCGGATTTCGACATTCGCGACCGTCTGGAGGATGTCGACACGCTGGGCGGCCTGATCTTCTCGGCGCTTGGCCGCATTCCGGTGCGGGGTGAACTCGTGCAGGCCGTTCCCGGCTTCGAGTTCCAGATTCTCGACGCAGACCCGCGCCGCATCAAGCGCGTTCGCATCATGCGCAAGCGCGCCGCCGCTGCCCGTCGTCGCCAGATCAAGGGGGAGGGCGAGGGACACCCGGCCGATCTCCTGCCGGCATCTGCGGAAGGGCAGGGAGCCGACAGCGCGTCGACCGCAGCCCGTCCGGAGTGATCGCTGCGCACGCACGACACTCGGCCCCTTTGATGGCCGGATTGCACGACATTCACCAGGACCCGAAAATCGGACAGATTTTCGGGTCTTAGTTTGGGCAGGAACGGGAAAGGCTCGGGCGCTATGCCGCCAGGGCAACACGAATCGGGCCGAGGTGAAGGGGTGGTGATGGAAAGACTGGCGAACCGGGTGATGCTTCTGTGGGGCATACGCCGCGCAGGGCTTGCCATTCTGGCCGGAGCCATCGGTGCGCTGGCGCTGCCGCCCTTTTCCTTTCTGGCCGCCCTGTTCGTGTCCTTCACGCTGCTCGTGTGGCTGATGGATGGCTGCGCGGAAGCGCCGGGAAGCGGGAGAATGGCGCGCTGGCGCTCCACCTTCCTTCTCGGTTGGCTGTTCGGTTTCGGCTATTTCGTGGCCGGTCTCTGGTGGCTCGGCAATGCACTTCTGGTGGAGGCGGATGAGTTCGCCTGGGCGTTGCCGCTGGCCATCCTCGGCCTGCCGGCCTTCCTGGCGCTCTATTATGGCCTTGCCACCTGGCTGGCCGGTCTCTTGTGGTCGGACGGATTTGGACGGATCGCCGCGCTTGCCGCCAGCTTCGGCCTGATCGAATGGCTGCGGGGCCTGTTGTTCACGGGCTTTCCATGGAATGCCATCGGCTACGGCGTGATGCCGGTGCCGATCATGATGCAGTCGACCGCTGCGATCGGCATCTTCGGCGTTTCGACGCTTGCCGTCTTTGTTCTTTCCGCTCCCGCCCTCATCGGCACGCGCAAGGGGGCGCCGATCGGCCTGGCGCTGGCGGGGCTGATGATTGCTGCCCATTTCGGCTATGGTGCCTATCGGCTCAGCGAAAGGCCGACGGCTCACCGTTTGGATCCGCCCGTCACGGTGCGCGTGGTGCAGCCGGTTATCGATCAGGCCCGCAAGATGGATACGGGCGACGACCGGCGGGCCGTGTTCGAGGAACATCTGGCGCTTACCGCGCTGCCGCCGAAGCCGGGCACCCGGCGTCCGGACATCGTCATCTGGCCGGAAACCTCGGTTCCCTTCATCCTTACGGAAACTCCGGGCGCGCTCGCCCGCATCGCGGATGTGCTGGAGGATGGCCAGATCCTGATTGCCGGTGTGGTGCGCATGGAAGCGCGCGGGGCGGGTCAGGAGCCGCTTTACTACAATTCAATCTATGCGATCGACAGCCAGGGCCAGATCATTGCTGCAACCGACAAGGTGCATCTGACCCCGTTTGGGGAATATTTACCATTCGAACGCTTCTGGAACCGGCTGGGCATTTCCAACATCGTTGACATGCCGGGCGGTTTCACTGCCGGCACGCGCCCTGCGCTGATCACGCTGCCGTCGGGTGCGTCATTTTATCCGCTCATCTGCTATGAAGCGATCTTTCCCAATGAGTTGACGGCGGATGCGGGTCGCGCGGCGGCTCTCCTCAACATCACCAATGATGCCTGGTTCGGCAGGACGCCCGGGCCATACCAGCACTTCCTGCAGGCCCGTCTCCGGGCTGTCGAGACGGGCTTGACACTGATTCGCGGCGCAAACAGCGGGGTTTCGGCGGTCATCGACGGGCATGGCCAAATCAAAGAAGGCCTTGACTTCGATCAAAAAGGCGTGATCGACTCGACTTTGGGTGGTGACGTCGTCCCGTCGTGGGACATATACGCGCGTGAAACGCACTTCTGGTTGTTGATCATTACTATGTTCTTGATTGCAGGCGTTTCGCGCATGGGTTTAAAAATCCGCCTCAATTGACCGGAAAACCCTAAAATTGCATAGTGCAACCGCGTTCGTTGGAACCTGTGCTTTCATGCGGTGCCTGGGCAGCACGCAAGTATGCGGAAGTATATGGGTACACGTATTGCGAGTTATGGGGATTGAAGATCAACCTAGGACGTTTACGATGACTGAGAACAAGAAGAAGCCGAACCCGATCGATATTCATGTCGGGAGCCGTATCCGGCTTCGCCGCACCATGCTTGGCATGAGCCAGGAAAAACTGGGCGAAAGCCTTGGGATCACCTTCCAGCAGATCCAGAAGTATGAAAAGGGCACCAACCGCGTTGGCGCCAGCCGCCTGCAGAACATTTCCAGCATTCTCAACGTACCCGTCTCCTTCTTCTTCGAAGATGCGCCTGGCGAACAGTCCGCCGGCGGCCCGGGCCTCGCCGAAGCGTCCAGCTCGAACTACGTCGTCGATTTCCTGTCCTCGTCCGAAGGTCTGCAGCTCAACCGCGCCTTCGTGAAGATCACCGACCCCAAGGTTCGTCGCAAGCTGGTCGATCTCGTCAAGGCACTGGCCGCCGAAGCCGACGTCGACTGAGCCCGTTCGACAGGCATCCCCGAGAAAGCGGCCCCAGTGGCCGCTTTTTTTTGGCAAAAATGTCACCTTCGGGCGCGGCGTAAACCTTCCGTTGTCGTATAAAGATATATTTATGTGGTTCTGTCCTTGTTTTTGAGCGACGAACTCACTACCACAGACAGCGGTTTGTTCTTGAGGGGAATCCCAGCATGCGCGCCAACTACCTGTTTACCAGCGAATCCGTCGCCGAAGGTCATCCTGACAAGGTGTGCGATCGCATTTCCGATGAAATCGTCGATCTGGTTTACCGGGAGGCGGCGAAGACCGGCGTTGACCCGTGGACGGTTCGCATTGCCTGCGAGACGCTCGCCACGACCAATCGCGTGGTGATTGCCGGCGAAGTGCGCCTGCCGCCGAGCCTGATGAAGACCGACAAGAACGGCAACGAGGTGATCAACCCCGCGAAGTTCAAGACGGCAGCCCGTCGCGCCATCAAGGACATCGGCTACGAACAGGACGGCTTCCACTGGAAGACCGCCAAGATCGACGTGCTCCTGCATTCCCAGTCGGCCCACATCGCCCAGGGCGTGGACAATGCCGCTGACCAGCAGGGTAATGAGGGCGCCGGCGACCAGGGCATCATGTTCGGTTACGCCTGCAACGAGACGCCGGAACTGATGCCGGCGCCGATCTATTACTCGCACCGCATTCTTCAGCTGCTGTCTGCCGCCCGCAAGAAGGGCGAGGGCGATGTCGGCAAGCTCGGTCCTGATGCCAAGAGTCAGGTGACGGTGCGCTATGTCGACGGCAAGCCATCGGAAGTGGCCTCTATCGTTCTCTCGACCCAGCACCTGGACGAGAGCTGGGATTCGAAGAAGGTGCGTGAGGTCGTCGAGCCCTATATCCGCGAGGCACTGTCCGATCTGAAGATTGCCGACGACTGCGCCTGGTACATCAACCCGACCGGCAAATTCGTGATCGGCGGCCCGGATGGCGATGCCGGCCTCACCGGCCGCAAGATCATCGTGGACACCTATGGCGGGGCCGCGCCGCACGGCGGCGGTGCCTTCTCCGGCAAGGACACCACCAAGGTCGACCGCTCCGCCGCCTATGCCGCGCGCTATCTCGCCAAGAACGTCGTCGCCGCCGGCCTTGCCGACAAGTGCACGATCCAGATTTCCTATGCGATCGGTATTGCCCAGCCGCTGTCGATCTATGTTGACCTGCATGGCACTGGCAAGGTAACCGAAGACCAGGTCGAGGCCGCGATCCGCAAGGTGATGGACCTCTCTCCGAGCGGCATCCGTCGTCACCTCGATCTCAACAAGCCGATCTATGCCAAGACGTCTTCCTACGGTCATTTCGGCCGCAAGGCAGGCCGCGACGGGTCCTTCTCCTGGGAGAAGCTTGATCTCGTGAAGCCGCTGAAGGAAGCCCTGAAGAACTGAAGGACGAACCGAAATGGATACCGAGCGCCGGTCGCGAGCCACCGAGGCATTCTTTGGCCGGCGCAAGGGAAAACCGTTGAGGGACCGCCAGTCGGACCTGATGTCGGCCGTCCTTCCGTCCCTGCGCATCGATCCGGCCGGACCCCGGCCGGATGACCTTGCCACGCTATTTCCTGTCCCCGTTACCGCGATCCGGCTGGAAATCGGCTTCGGCGGCGGCGAACATCTGGTGCACCGCGCCGGTGAACAGCCGCAGACCGGCTTCATCGGCGTCGAACCCTTCGTCAATTCCATGGCGAAGCTGCTTGCCCGGGTCGAAGACCTCGCCCTCCAGAACATCCGCGTCTATGACGACGATGCCACCGTGCTGCTGGACTGGCTGCCGGAGGGCTCGATCGACCGTATCGACCTGCTCTATCCCGATCCGTGGCCGAAGAAGAAGCACTGGAAGCGGCGGTTCGTCTCGCAGGTCAATCTCGCCCGCTTCCATCGCGTGCTGAAGCCTGGCGGCCTGTTCTGCTTCGCCTCCGACATCGACACCTATGTGAACTGGACGCTGCAGCATTGCGCGGCCCATGGCGGCTTCCGCTGGACGGCCGAGGAGCCGGCGGACTGGCTGACGCCGTTCCCGACCTGGCCCGGCACGCGCTATGAGGCCAAGGCCCGGCGTGAAGGCCGTTCCTCTGCCTATCTGACATTTGTGAGGGATTGAGGCGGCAGGCGAAAAGCCCGATGCCGCAGGTGCGGGACCGTCAGTGGAGGCTGACGGTCTTGAGGTCGTCTTCGGCGGCCTTGAAGAAGGTGCTGGAGCGGTTGTCGGTCAACAGAATCGGCGTGCCATCGGCACCGAACAGGGCCCAGAGATCCAGTGCCGGATCGATCTGCGGCGCTTCGGGAAAGCAGCGGGTGACATCTTCGGAGCGCATCTTGCGGATGTAGCCGACCTCGCCGGAGCCGAGATGGGCAAGTTCCGATTGCGTCAGTCGCGCGGTGGCGTTCTTGAGGAGCATTCCAGCCTCCGTATGAGGGGTACGGGCATTTCTGCCAGGCCTCTTACTTTGAAACCGAAATGTTAATTTTTCGCACCATGCGTTCAGGCTCGGGACGAATGAGATCGACCGAGAGAAGCCCGTTGGAGAGTTTCGCCCCGGACACCTGCATGCCATCCGCCAGCACGAAAACCCGCTGGAACTGGCGCGCCGCAATGCCGCGGTAGAGATAGTCGCGCTCTCCCGTTTCCACCTGCCGGCCGCGGATCGTCAGCTGGTTTTCCTCGACGCTGACATCGAGATCGTCCTCGGAAAAACCGGCGACCGCGAGCGTGATGCGCAGCCTTTCCGGCTCGCCCGCGGCATCCGGCCGCATCCTCTCGATGTTGTAGGGCGGATAGCCGTCATTCGCCTTGGCCAGGCGCTCGAGGGTCTTTTCCATGGTGTCGAAACCCAGCAGCAGAGGGCTGGTGAAGGGGGTGATGCGGCTCATCGCGCAGTCCTTGATAGCAAGCGACTTTATGGGCTGGCGCACCCGTGTGGCATGCGCCGGATGACGAGCAATATGGTGTGCCGGAACGGCCAGTGCAAGTTTTCGCAAGCGACCGTTCCGCAGGTTTGTCCTGTCGGCGCCGCAGCGTTCAGAGCCGCGCCGCCACCTCGCCAGCTGTGGGAATGGCCGGCTGGGCGCCGGGCTTCAGGCAGGCGAGCGAGCCTGCCACCGCCGCCCGACGTAGCGCTGTGGCAAAATCCAGCCCCTGGTCGAGGCTTGCCGCGAGATAGCCGCAGAAGGTGTCGCCGGCGCCGACGGTATCGACCGGTTCGATGACAAGGCCCTTGGCCCTCAGTACCTCGCCGGCATGCAGCGCCACGACTCCGTCGCCGCCAAGCGTCACCACCAGCGTCTGGCCCGTCTTCGCATGCAACTGCTGCATTTCGGCAAGCCGCGCCGCATCGTCGAGATCATGCTTGCCGATCAGCAGCTCGAATTCGGTTTCGTTGGCGACCACGATGGAGGCAAGACCGGCCAGCCGGATGGCATCCGTCGTCAGCGGCGCGGTGTTGAACAGGGTGCGGATGCCGCGCGCCTTCGCCGCCTGCATGGCTGCTTCGACGGCCGCGGCCGGCACTTCCATCTGCAGCATCAGCGTATCGCCATCGGCCATGCCTGAGACGGCGGCCGTGCCGTCTTCCGGCAGGAAGATGCCGTTGGCGCCGGGCACGACGGCGATCATGTTCTCGCCATCGCCGCCGACCAGAATCAGCGCCGTGCCGGTGGGTTCGCCGACGCGGCGCACGGCGGACAGATCGGCGCCGGCGGCGTCCAGCAGGGCGAGTGCCGGTGTGGCGAAGCCGTCATTGCCGACGGCGGCCACCATGCGCACGGGGCTTCCGGCGCGCTGGGCCGCCAGCGCCTGGTTGGCGCCCTTGCCGCCGGCGGCGGTGGAGAAGCTGTCGCCTGCCACCGTTTCTCCCGGCTGCGGCAGGCGCGCCGTGGTGGCGATGAGGTCCATGTTGACAGAACCGAAGACAGTGATCATGAGGTGTGAAGCCCTGCGTGCTGGTGTTTCCTGTGCGGCGGACACTGCCCGAGCGGGTCAATCCTCGTCAACCACCCTCAGCTTCAGAAGTCCCGTCCGGCTTTCGACGGCACGCTCCACCGGGGGCTCGGACGGTGCGGACGGTTTTGCCACCGGCTGTTCCAGTTCGAGCGCGCCGATACGGGCGCCGCGGCGGGTCAGCTTGTCGGATGAGGTGAGGATCTGCTCCACATCGCGCGTCGCGGCCTGGAAATGCGCCTGCAGCTTGCGGGTGCGCTCGTCCAGCCGCAGCAGATCTTCCATCAGCAACGCCACTTCGCCCTGGATCAGATGCGCCTGTTCGCGCATGCGCTGATCCTTCAGCACAGCCTGGATGACCTGGATCGACAGCATCAGCAGCGAGGGGGAGACGATGACGATGCGGGCACGCTGCGCCTTCTGCACCACGCCCTCGAAATGCTCGTGGATCTCCGCGAAGATGGATTCGGATGGCACGAAGAGGAAGGCCGTCTCCTGCGTTTCGCCGGCGATCAGGTATTTTTCCGAAACGTCGCGGATATGGGTTTCGAGATCCCGGCGGAATTGCTGGCCGGCGGCCTTGCGCGCCTCCGGCTGGGTGGCCTCGCGAAAGGCATGCCAGGCTTCCAGCGGAAACTTGGCATCGATGACGAGCGGCGGCGCCCCGTTCGGCATGGGCACGAGGCAATCCGGCCGCAAGCCGTTGGAAAGTGTCGCCTGGAAACTGTAGGCTCCTTGTGGAAGGGCATCCGCTATGATCGCCTCCATGCGGCCCTGGCCGAAGGCGCCGCGCGTCTGCTTGTTGGAGAGGATCGCCTGCAGCCCGACGACGTCGCGGGCGAGCGTCTGGATATTGCTCTGGGCTGCGTCGATGACGGCAAGCCGCTCCTGCAGCCGGCGCAGGTTGTCGTGTGTGGTGCGCGTCTGTTCGGCAATCGTGGAGCCCAGCCGATGCGACATGCCGTCGAGGCGCTGGTTGATGGCGCGGTTGAGTTCCGCCTGCCGGCTGCCGAGCGCATCCGTCATCGCCGCGACGCGGCCCTGCATTTCCACCTGGGCCTGCATCAGTTCCGCCAGACGAAGGTCCAGCCCGGCCTTGTCTGCCTGTCCGCCGCGCCGCAAAAGCAGCGACAGCACAAGCCCGATGGCAAGGCCGCCAAGGAGAAACAGGCCGCCCGGGCCGGCAAGGAGGGCGAGGATCTGGTCGAAGAGGCGAAGGCTGTCGTTCTGCATCGTCAAACGGTAGCGGAGTTTGGGTGAGGACGAAAGATCAAAACGGGAACAAATGCGTTTTGCCACGCAAAACCCGCCTTTCGGCCAGTTTCCTCCTCGGAAAAGATGGAGTATGGGAGGCGCATGACGATCAAGCCTCTTATCATTCTTCCCGATCCCCTTCTGCGTCAGGTGTCCCAGCCGATCGAGCAGGTCAATGCCGACGTGCTGCAACTGGCCGACGACATGCTGGAAACCATGTATGACGCCCCGGGCATCGGCCTTGCCGGCATCCAGATCGGTGTGCCGCGTCGCATCCTGGTGGTGGATGTCTCGCGCGAGGGCGAGGAGAAGCAGCCGCTGGTGATCATCAACCCGGAGATCGTTGCGTCCTCCGACGAGCGTTCGGTCTACGAGGAAGGCTGCCTGTCGATTCCGGAATATTATGCCGAGGTGGAGCGCCCGGCGGCCGTCACCGTGCGCCACGTCGGCCGCGACGGCAAGGAGCACCTGCTGGAGGCCGACGGGCTTCTGGCCACCTGCCTGCAGCACGAGATCGACCATCTGAACGGCGTGCTGTTCATCGACCATATTTCCCGCCTGAAGCGCGAGATGGTGATCAAGCGCTTCACCAAGGCCGCCAAGTCAAAACCCAAGGCCATCTGACTGCTTGAAGCCCAGCCGCCGTCTTCCTATGATGAGATTGACATCAGGGAGGGTGGCCCTTGGGTGACCTGTTGATCAGAAATCTGGATGAAAAACTCGCACACCAGATCGCGGCACGGGCGAGCCGAGCTGGGCGCACCTCGTGCGAAGAGGCAGAAGACCTGCTGCGGAAAAGTCTGCAACTGACGGAGCCTGACGCCGACCCTCCTGCACAGACGGCCTTCGATGCGATCCGCTCGATCTTGTCGAGGAAGGCGCCCTCGATGAGGAATTTTCCAGAATCATGGATGAGGTGGAAGCGGAGCGAAAGCGGGAGTTCGGCAGGCCACCCGAAGACCTCGAGTGATCGTGCTCGACACCAATATCGTCTCGGAGTTCTCCCGGCCCAGGATGAATGCCAATGTCCTTCGCTGGTTTGAGGCGAGTGATTTCGGGTCCCTTTACCTCTGCAGCGTGGTAATCATGGAGCAGATCTACGGGGCGGATCGCATTTTGCGGCAGTCCGGATCGGATCGCTATCATCGGGTTCTCGAACGGCTGATCGAAGAGAGATTCGACAACCGGATCCTGGAGTGGACGATTGCCGATGCAGAGAGAACCGGCCAGATCCACGCCCGCCGCGATGCCATCGGCCGGCCGATGGGCGTGCAGGATGCCATGATCGCCGCCATTTGCCTAGGCCATGGCGCAAGCCTTGCCACCCGCAACACAAAAGACTTCGAAGGGCTTGATCTTCGGCTCGTAAACCCGTTTGAAGTCGGCTGACGACAACAGGACGGACTTCATGGCGCTCAGCATCATCTTCATGGGAACACCGGAATTTTCCGTGCCGACGCTGAAGGCACTGGCGGAGGCCGGCCACGAGATCGTTGCGGTCTACACCCAGCCGCCGCGTCCAGGCGGGCGCCGCGGGCTCGATCTGCAGAAGTCCCCGGTGCATCAGGCGGCCGAGGCGCTCGGGTTTCCTGTCTTCACGCCTCTGAATTTCAAGGCGGCCGAGGAGCGTGCCCGTGTGCGTGCACTGGGCGCCGATGTCGCCGTGGTGGTGGCCTATGGCCTGCTGTTGCCGGTCGAGGTGCTCGAGGCGACGCGACTCGGCTGCTACAATGGTCATGCGTCGCTTCTGCCGCGCTGGCGCGGGGCCGCTCCCATCCAGCGGGCGATCATGGCGGGTGACGAGAAGACCGGCATGATGGTGATGCAGATGGAAAAGGGGCTGGATACCGGCCCGGTGGCGCTGACCGCCGAAGTTCCGATCGGGCCGGACACCACGGCCGGCGCCTTGCACGACACTCTGATGGCGGTCGGCGCGAAGGCCATGGTGGAGGCCATGGCGCGGCTGGAGGCCGGCGCGCTGCCGCTGACGCCGCAGCCGGAGGAGGGCGTGCTCTACGCCGCCAAGATCGACAAGGGCGAGACGCGCATCGATTTTTCCCGGCCGGCCAAGGCGGTGCATGATCATGTCCGTGGCCTGTCGCCCTTTCCCGGCGCCTGGTTCGAGGCCGAGATCAACGGCAGGCCGGAGCGCATCAAGGTGCTCGAAAGCACGCTGGCCGACGGAGATGGCGCGGCCGGCACGATCCTCGATGAGCATCTGACGGTGGCCTGTGGCGAGGGGGCGGTTCGGCTGACGCGCTTGCAGAAGGCGGGTGGCAAGCCGCTGGCGGCCGAGGAATTCCTGCGCGGCACGCCGCTCGCATCGGGCACGAGGCTCGCCTGATGCCGCGTTTCAAGATGACCGTCGAATATGACGGCACGCCCTATGTCGGCTGGCAGCGGCAGGAGAATGGTCATTCGGTGCAGTCCGCGATCGAGGGGGCGATCCTGTCCCTGACGCGGGAGACGGTCAGCATCCGCGCGGCCGGGCGCACCGATTCCGGCGTGCATGCGCTCGGCCAGGTGGTGCATGCGGATCTGTCCCGCGACTGGGCGCCTTACAAGCTGCGCAACGCGCTGAACGCGCATCTGGCGCTTGCCGGCGAGAAAGTGTCGATCATTTCCGTCGAGGCCGTGCCTGATGTCTTCGACGCCCGCTTTACGGCGCTCCGGCGGCATTATCTCTATCGCATCATCTCGCGCAAATCGCCGCTTGCCATCGAGGCCAAGCGGGCCTGGTGGGTGGCGAAGGAACTGGATCACGAGGCCATGCACGCGGCCGCCCAGAGGCTGGTCGGCCATCACGATTTCACCACCTTCCGCTCCGCCCATTGCCAGGCGAAAAGCCCCGTGCGCACGCTGGATCGGCTGGATGTGACCCGCCACGGCGATCTCATCGAGATCCGCGCCACCGCGCAGAGTTTTCTGCACAACCAGATCCGTTCCTTTGCCGGCACGCTGAAGCTGGCGGGGGAGGGCAGGATGACGCCGCAGGATGTGCAGGATGCGCTGGAGGCGCGGGATCGCGCTGCCTGCGGTCCGGTCGCGCCGCCGGAAGGGCTCTATTTCATGCAGGTGGATTATCCGGATGCCGAGGGCTTAGCCCGGATAGACGTCCAAGAAGCGCTCCAGCGCATCGGAGATGAGGAGTGAGGGCACGATCAGCACCATGGTGATCGTCGCGATCATCAGGCGCTGATCGCCGAACACCATCCGGAAGATGCGCGACATCGCCACGATCAGCGCGACAATGGCGGCAAGCCAGATGAGAGCGACAAGACCTGTCAGCCCCGGGAGCACCACCAGCACAAGGCTCAGCACGCCGTAAAGGTAGGAAAACGGCAGCGATAGCCAGTTGGTGACCAGCACGATCGCCGGAAAGAAGCGGCCGATGCCGAGCAACAGTGCCATAATGCCGGCGAGCACCAGCGGCAGGATCCAGTTCGCCGCCTCCAGCATCGCCATGCGCACGAAGAATACGGCTCCCAGCGACTGGCTGGGCGGCAGCCCCTGCATGTAGGCGAAGCGCCACCACACCCAGGAGAAAGCAATGGCCGGCGCGCACCAAGCAATCGCCCAGAACGAACGCATCATGCCGCGGTCGGAGAGATCGAGATACTGGAAGCCCGCACGGTTGCCCTTGATCAGCAGCCACAGGCCGAAAAGATAGAGTTTGACTTCAGTGAAGGAGGGCAAGCGACGAGGCTCCGGGAGGGACATGTGTTTCAGCCATAGGGAATATGCAGTCCCATCGAAGTTTCAAGGGTCTGCGCTATCCAGAGCGGCAGAAGCACGACGACCGACACAATAAGGCTCCGCCGCCACCGCGACCCGCCGATGACGGTGTGGGCAATGGGCCAGAGCATCGACAGCAGCAGGGTGACGGCGAGCGCCAGCACGGCGAGGCGGGCAAGCCAGAGCCAGACTGTGCCGCCACCGATCAGCAGCAGCAGCGGCAGAAGCAGCAGATAGCCGCCATGCACCACGGCGACGCCGCCCCAGTTCACCATGACGATCAGCGGGCGTGCCAGCGGCCGAAGGCCGAGCAGGAGAGAGGCCAGGGCCACCGACAGCAACGCCATGCCCCAGCAGGCCAAATTGACCGCGAGAACCTGATAGACAAAGACGAGATGTCCGCGGCCGCCATCGGGCACCACCTGCAGGAAGCCGATGCGCCACAGGATTGCGGAAAGCAGCAGCGCCGGCAGGCAATAGAGAATGGCCCTGAACGAGCGGATCACGCCTTCGTCCGAAATGTCGAAATGGGAGAGGCCGCGCGCATCGCCGCGGGCCAGCAGAACGAGCCCGCCGAGGTGATGGCGGATCTCCTCAGCTGGCCGCATGCTGGAACCAGCGCTCGATGAAGGTCTCGTAGATGGTGGTGAGCGTCTCCAGATCCGCCAGCGCCACCCGTTCGTCCACCATGTGCATGGTCTGGCCCACCAGCCCGAATTCCACCACGGGGCAGTAATCCTTGATGAAGCGGGCATCCGATGTGCCGCCGGTGGTGGAGAGCGCCGGCACCTTGCCGGTCACGGCCTCGACGGCGCCCGACAAGGACGAAATCAGCGCATCGTTGCGCGTCAGGAACACATGGCTCGGCCGTTCCGACCAGGTGATCTCGTAGCGGATCGGCGCGCGGCCGGGGCGTAGCGTCTGGTCGGCGGCTGCCGCATCCAGCCGGCGCACCAGCTCGTCCTGCAGGCTCTCGGCGGTCCAGAGGTCATTGAAGCGCACGTTGAAATCGAAACGCGCGCGCGCGGGAATGACATTCGTCGCGCGGTTGCCGGTATCGATGGTGGTCACTTCCAGATTGGTCGGCGGAAAGTTCTCGGTGCCGGTGTCGAGCGGGGGATGCATCAGCGCGGTTGCCATGGTGGCGACGGCCCGCAACGGATTGTCGGCCAGATGCGGATAGGCTGCATGGCCCTGCACGCCATGCACGGTGACGAAGCCGGAGATCGAGCCGCGGCGGCCGATCTTGATCATATCACCCAGCTGGTCGGGATTGGTCGGCTCGCCGACGAGACAGGCATCCCAGCGCTCGCCCCTCTCCGCCGCCCATTCCAGCAGCTTGACGGTGCCGTTGATCGCCGGGCCTTCCTCGTCGCCGGTGATGAGGAAGGAGACCGAGCCCTTCGGCGCCCCGTGCTTTTCCACGTAGCGGGCAAGTGCCGCCACGAAGCAGGCAATGCCGCCCTTCATGTCCACGGCGCCGCGGCCGAACATCTCTCCGCCGGCAATCTCCGCCGCAAAGGGCGGATGCGTCCAGGCCGCCTCGTCGCCCACCGGAACGACATCCGTATGCCCGGCAAACATCAGATGTGGGCCGTCGCTGCCGAGGCGGGCATAGAGGTTTTCGATGTCCGGCGTCCCCGCCTCGCTGGCGGTGACGCGCTCGACGGCAAAACCGAGCGGCGCCAGCATCGCCTCAAGCGCGACAAGCGCCCCGCCTTCCGCCGGGGTTACGGAGGGGCAACGGATCAGGGTGGCCAGATTGTCGGCCGCGTTCGTGACGGACATCGGGATCAGGCCTTCGCTCAGTCGCGCAGCAGTTCGTTGATGCCGGTCTTCGAACGGGTCTTCTCATCCACACGCTTGACGATGACGGCGCAATAGAGATGCGGTGCAGGCTGGCCGTTGCCCATCGTGGCATTGGCTGACGGCATGGAGCCGGCGACGACGACGGAATAGGGCGGCACTTCGCCATACATCACCTCGCCCGTGGCGCGGTCGACGATCTTGGTCGACTTGCCGATATAGACGCCCATGCCGAGCACCGAACCTTCGCGGATGATGCAGCCTTCGACCACTTCGGAACGCGCGCCGATGAAGCAGTTGTCCTCGATGATCGTCGGGCCGGCCTGGAGCGGTTCCAGAACGCCGCCGATGCCCACGCCACCCGAGAGGTGCACGTTGGCGCCGATCTGGGCGCAGGAGCCGACGGTCGCCCAGGTGTCGACCATGGTATTCTCGCCGACATAGGCGCCGAGATTGACGAAGGAGGGCATCAGCACGACGCCCTTGGAGACATAGGCCGAGCGGCGCACGACGGCATTCGGGACGGCACGGAAGCCGGCGGCGCGGAACTGGTTCTCGCCCCAGCCTTCGAACTTGGAGGGCACCTTGTCCCACCATGTGGAGGCGCCGGGGCCGCCCTTGACGACCTCCATATCGTTGAGACGGAAGGACAGAAGAACGGCCTTCTTCAGCCACTGGCGAACGGTCCAGCTGCCGTCCTCGCCGCGGGAGGCAACACGCAGCGTGCCGTTGTCGAGAAGGGTCAGAGCCTCATCCACCGCATCGCGGATTTCGCCCTTCGTGCTGATGGTCACGCTGTCGCGATTGTCGAAGGCGTTTTCGATCGTTGCTTCGAGGGTGGCGAAGTCCTGGTTCGCGGGGCTGGTCATCGGAAGTCCTTGGCTGTCAAACGGAACGTGATGAGGGGACGCTTTCTGCCGGCTGGCAAAGTCTTGAGGATTGATCTAAGCGACCGCCTCTCGGGCGTCAACGTGGTTTGGCGTTCCGGCGTCTTGCCCCGTCCGGCCAGGAGGCTGCACCGGGCGATGACAATTTGGCGGGAACCTACGGATTCGTAATCGATTGCGAGTTAGACAAGGGTTTGAAGGCTAGAATATGGAGGATAGACCCATGGCAGCGGGCAAGAGCGACAGGCTGAGGCGCAAGGGCGGCGTGTTCGATCCGCTGAAGGACAGCTCGGTCGACAAGCTCAGGGCGCGCGCGATTCCGAAAACACCGCAATCGGTGTCGCCCTCCTATCGGCTCGCCTATGCGGACGAAGACTTCCTGTGTCGCGACGAACTGCGGCCGGTGCGTCTGCAGCTCGAACTGCTGAAGCCCGAGATGATCCTGACGGAGATGGGCATCAAGTCCACCGTTGTGCTGTTCGGCGGCGCGCGCATTCCCGCACCCGGCGCGGAACCCTGGGCGGCGCGCAACGAGACGCAGCGCAAGAGCCTGGAGGAGGCCTCTGTCTATTACGAGGAGGCGCGCAAGTTCGCCGTGCTCTGTGCCGGCGAATCCGCGCGCCATGCGCATCAGGAATTCGTGGTCGTCACCGGCGGCGGGCCGGGCGTCATGGAAGCCGGCAATCGTGGCGCGGCAGAGGCGGGGGCGCCAAGCATGGGCCTCAACATCCTGCTGCCGCACGAGCAGGCGCCCAACCAGTACGTGACGCCGGCGCTCAGCTTCAACTTTCACTACTTTGCCATCCGCAAGATGCATTTCCTGATGCGGGCGCGGGCAATTGCGGTGTTTCCCGGCGGCTTCGGCACGCTGGACGAGCTGTTCGAGGCGCTGACGCTGATCCAGACGCGGCGCATGGAGCGCATTCCGCTGATCCTGTTTGCAGAAGCCTTCTGGCGCAAGATCATCAATTTCGAGGCGCTGGCGGAGTTCGGCACCATTGCGCCGGAAGACATGGATCTCATCAGTTTCGTGGAAACGGCTGAAGAGGCCTGGCGCGTGATCGCCGATTTCTACGAGCTGAAGGCCGGCTGACCCTGAAACGAAGAGGCCCGCCCCCGAGCGAAAGGGGCGGGCCATACGTCGGCGGCGGACCTTACAGGGGGCGGTCCGGCAGGTCGTCGACGGTGATCAAACCATCCTTGTTGCGATCCATGCGATCGAACAGCTTGTTGAGGGCTTCGGTTGCTTCCGCCTTGCTGATCTGGCCGTTCTCATCGGTATCGATCATGCGCACCAGCGCCATCATGGGCATCATCCCGCGCTCCATGGCGTGACGCTTGCCGTGGCGCATCTCGTCGCGGGGACCATGCCGCGGACCATCCTTGTCAGCCATTTCCCCGGGGCCATCCTTGCCGTCCGGGCCGCGCGGAGCATCACCCGGCGGTGGAGGAGGAGGGGTGTCGCCATTCGCCATATCGGGGCCATGGGGACCAGGGCCGCGGCCTTCGTGCTCGGCACGGTGCTTCTCGCGCCAGGCGTCCATACGGGCCTCCTGGAACTTGCGCAGTTCGCCCGGCGTCAGCACGCCGTCCTTGTTGGTGTCGATCTCGGCAAACAGCTTGTCGCCCCATGCCATCAGCTCGTCCTTGGAGATCTTGCCGTCCCTGTTGGTGTCGGCCTCCTTCAGAAGGCGCACGAACATCACGTCTTCCATCATGCCGCGATCCGGACCGGGGCCATGGCGCTCCGGCCGGCCGGGGGCGGCGAAACTCGCGGGAGCGGCGGCGCCAACCAGAAATGTCGCGCCGAGGGCAGCGAGAACGAGTTTCTTGACCGTCATGGAGGGCTTCCTTTCCTGTTGTCGTCGGAGGAAAGATAAGCCGGCCCTTGCGGAGCCACCACTTAAACATCGGTAATCTCGATGAACCTTTGGTAAGGTTGTCGTCAGCGGGCCAGGACTGCGTGCAGGAAAGCGGTCAGGTCGTCGGTCATGTAATCGACATTCGGATCTTCGTCCGATGCCTGTTCCCAGCGTTCGATGACGAAGTCGCCGAGGTTGCGCGGCACCAGCAGAACGGTCTTCATACCGAGCGCGCGCGGAGCTTCCAGATTGCGCGGCAGGTCCTCGAACATCGCCGCGTGGCGGGTATCGACGCGATTGAGGCTCGCGAACTTGTCATAGGTCGCGCCGGCCGGCTTCGGCACGTAATCGGCCGCGACGATATCGAAGATGTCGTCGAAATGGTCGAGAATACCGAGCGCCCGTGCGGCTGCCTCAGCATGCGAGACGGTGCCGTTGGTGAAGATGAACTTGCGCCCCGGCAGCGCCCGGATCGCCTCCCCGAGTTCCGGATGCGGCAGAAGCGCCGAATAATCGATGGCATGGGCTTTTTCGAGAAAGGCGTCGGGATTGATGCCGTGATGCACCATCAGCCCTTTCAGTGTGGTGCCATGCTCGTGATAATAGCGTTTCTGCAGTGCGCGCGCCTCGTCGCGCTCCATCTGCAAGAGCTCCGCCACGAAATCCGTCATGTTGCGGTCGATCTGGGAGAACAGATTGACGTGATGCGGATAGAGCGTGTTGTCGAGATCGAACACCCAGTCGCGGACATGGGCGAAATCGGCGGGGTTCGGCGTGGCGTTGAGCTGTGGCATGGCCGCTTTATGCACCGGGGCGCCGGCAAAGGGAAGCGGCAAAGCAGCGGCGAGAGATGGCGTTGCGCAAAGGCGAACCGATTGCCGCCCGGCTGGCCTTGGCGGCCGGTTGGCCGGGTGCTAGCACGTCGTCATGGAACCCTGGATACCAATCACTATCGCCGCCGCCTTCCTGCAGAACCTGCGCTCCGCCCTGCAAAAACACCTGCAGGGCTCGCTCGGCACGCGCGGCGCAAGTTTTGTGCGGTTCGGCTACGGCTTTCCCGTGGCCGTTCTCTACGTGATCGCCCTGCATGCTCTGGCCGGCTATCGGTTGCCGGTGCCGACGTTCGGCTTTGCGGTCTGGGCGGTGATCGGCGGTCTGGCACAGATCTATGCGACGATCATGCTGGTGCATCTCTTTTCGCTGCGCAACTTCACCGTCGGCACGGCCTATTCCAAGACGGAGCCGATGCAGGCGGCCCTGTTCGGCCTGCTGATCCTCGGCGAGCGCCTGAGCCTTGGCACCGTGATCGCCATCCTGATCGGCGTCCTTGGCGTGATGACCATTTCGGTCGCCCGCTCGCCGCTGACGGCGGGCAGCCTCATTCGCTCGCTTACCAGTCGCACGGCACTGATCGGTATTGCCTCGGGCGGCGTGTTCGGCATTTCGGCGGTGGCCTATCGCAGCGCCTCGCTGTCTCTCGATGGTCCGAACGCTGTGATGCAGGCCGCCGTGACGCTTGCCTGCGTGACAGGTTTCCAGACGCTGTTCATGCTCGGCTGGATGCTGCTGACTGATCGCAGCGAGATCGGCAAGGTTGTCCGCTCCTGGCGTACCTCGTCATTGGTGGGGTTTGCGGGCGTGGTCGGCTCGGCCGGCTGGTTCACAGCCATGACCCTGCAGCAGGTGGCCTATGTGCGGGCGCTCGGCCAGATCGAACTGGTGTTCACCTTCATGGCCTCGGTCTTCCTGTTCAAGGAGCGGGTCAACCGGCTGGAACTGATGGGATGCCTGCTGATCGTTGCAGGCATCCTCGGTCTTCTGTTCTTCTGAACCGTGCGCCAGGCGGCGATCAGGGCACGAGCAGGGTGCCGGCGCCGCCTTCGGTGAAGATTTCGAGCAGCACCGAATGCGAGGTCTTGCCGTTCAGGATGACGACGCCCTGCACGCCGGCGCGGATCGCGTCGATGCAGGTCTCGACCTTGGGGATCATGCCGCCGGAAATCGTGCCGTCCTTGATCAGCGCCTGCGCCTGCGCGACGGACAGTTCCTTGATCAGGTTCTTGTCCTTGTCGAGAACGCCCGGCACATCGGTCAGGAACAGCAGGCGGTCGGCGCGCAGCGCGCCGGCAATCGCACCGGCAAAGGTATCGGCATTGATATTGTAGGTCGCGCCGTCGCGGCCGGGAGCGACCGGCGCGATGACCGGGATCATTTCCGACTTGGCCAAGAGGTCGAGGAGCGTACGGTCCACTTCCACGACATCCCCGACAAAGCCGAGATCCAGAACGCGTTCGATGTTGGAATCCGGGTCGATCACGGTCTTGCGGGCCTTTTCGGCAAACACCATGTTGCCGTCCTTGCCGCACAGGCCGATCGCCCATTCGCCGGTCTGGTTGATGAGAGCGACGATTTCCTTGTTGATCGAGCCTGCCAGCACCATCTCGACGATCTCGACCGTCTTCTGGTCGGTAACGCGCAGGCCACCCTCGAACTTGCTCTCGATGCCCATCTTGGCGAGCATGGCGCCGATCTGCGGCCCGCCGCCATGCACGACGATCGGGTTCACGCCAGACTGCTTCAGGAGCGCGATGTCTTCCGCAAATGCCTTGCCGAGCGTGGTGTCGCCCATGGCGTGGCCGCCATATTTTACCACGATGGTCTTGTTCTCGTAACGCTGCATGTAGGGCAGGGCCTGCGCCAGCAGCCGGGCCTGCATCTCGCTTTCGGGCGTGGACATGATGTACCTCTGGATCGTGCGGTCCGGCCTTTTAACCCATGTTCTTGGCGGAGGAAATAATCCGCGCGCAACAAATCGGCGTAAGGTTGGGTGCGGTTTGAAACGTGATGCGCCATGGTGTCCATGACGCATTGACAGCGAACCCGCCGCGTTGGATCCTTGGATGTTGCGGAGGGGTGAGGCATATCCGCACGGAGGATTTCCGCCAGGTGGAAGGCTTGCTGCTATCTGCCGGAGACGGGAAGTTTCCGCCCGGAACAGTCCCGGCCATGTCAGACAGGACGAAAGAGTAAGAGGACCGATGAGCAGTCCGAACCAGAGCGAGGGGGATCGCGCCAGGGATGAAGTCCTGGCCGGCGAATATGTGCTGGGCGTGCTGTCGCCGGAAGGCCGCGCGCGCGTGGAGGCTCGCATCCGTCGCGATCGGGCCTTTGCGGCCATTGTTGCGCGCTGGGAGCAGAATCTCGCCCCGCTTGCCGATGATTACGAAGCGCTCTCTCCTCCTGATTTCATCGTGCCGATGGTCGAGCGGCGGATGATTGCCGCGCGCCAGAAGTCGCTGTCACGTCCTTTCAGGGGGCGCTCCCTCTGGGCATCGCTCGGGCTCTGGCGCACGCTCACCTTCGTTTTCGGCTTTCTCTTTGCCGGCGTACTCTTCTTCAGCACCCATGCACCGGCTCCCGCAATCGTGCCGCCCCCCATGCGACCGCTGGTGGACCTCAAGGCACAGGACAATCCGATGAGCCTGGCGGCCCGTTACGATTCGGGTGAGGGGCGCCTGCGCCTGGCGCCTGTCGCAACGGCGGGAAGCGACCAGCAATCCCTGGAGGTCTGGGCGATCGAGACCAATGCAGCGCCGGTCTCGCTCGGCGTGCTGCCGCAGGCGGGAGATGGCGAACTGATCGTGTCGAAGGAATGGCGTGGCCGCCTCAAGCCGGGTGTGACGCTTGCCGTCAGCCGCGAGGCCTATGGTGGCTCACTGAGCGGCAGGCCGACGGGTGCCTTCGTGGCAAGCGGTACCGTGTCTGCGCCCTGATCGGGAAGGGCAGGTCCTGCCGCCCGTCAGGCCCGCAAGCGGCGCCGGCGAGGCGAAGAGAGGGGCCCGTCACGTCAGGGTCTATAGCCCACGGTTTCGCCAATGGCGCGGCGCAGGTCGTCCAGTCCCTCAACCTTTTCCGATGAGGTCGCGAGAACTTCGGGATAGGCCGCCGGACGCTTGCGGATCTTCTCCAGCGTCTCGGCGATCAGGCGTGGCACGGCGGGCGGCTTGATCTTGTCGGTCTTCGTCAGCACCACCTGATAGGAGACGGCGGCCTTGTCGAGCAGCGTCAGCACGTCCTCGTCATTCTTCTTGATGCCGTGCCGGCTGTCGATCAGCACATAGACGCGCTTCAGCGTGGCGCGGCCACGCAGGTAATCAAAAACGAGCTTCGTCCAGGCATCCACCTGATCCTTCGGCGCCTGCGCATAGCCGTAGCCCGGCATGTCCACCAGCGCCATCGGCGGCAGGTCATCCCCTTCACCCGAATAGCCTTCCGGCACGAAGAAGTTCAATTCCTGTGTCCGGCCCGGCGTGTTGGAGGTGCGTGCGAGCCCCCTCTGCCCCACCAGCGCATTGATCAGCGAGGATTTGCCGACATTGGAGCGGCCGGCAAAGGCCACTTCCAGTGGCCCCTGCGGCGGCAGGAAGTTCATGGAGGGAACGCCCCGGATGAAGATCCAGGGGCGGCCGAACAGCGGCTTTTCCTCGTGTGGTGCGTCCATGATGCTGCTGCCTGTTCTTGGTGTGTCGTCGGATTGGTGTCCGGCTTCCGGGTTTTCGGCCGCCATGTCAAGGCTCGGCGCGGTGTGTCGCCTGCCGGAAAAAGAAGACCCCGGTCGAAGCCGGGGTCTTGCGGGGCGTCATTTGCTTGCGGCCGGTTTTCGCTTGAACAGGCCCTTCAGGTTGTCGAACAGCTCGATCTTCACGCCGTGGCGCTTCATGATCAGAGACTGCTGGATGATCGACAGCGTGTTGTTCCAGGCCCAGTAGATCACCAGACCGGCCGGGAAGGAGGCCAGCATGAAGGTGAAGATCAGCGGCATCCAGGTGAAGATCATCGCCTGGGTCGGATCCGGCGGCGTCGGGTTCATGCGCATCTGCAGGAACATCGTGATGCCCATCACGATCGGCCAGACGCCGATCAGAAGCGCATGCGGTACGTCGTAGGGCAGAAGACCGAACAGGTTGAACAGCGAGGTCGGGTCCGGTGCGGAGAGGTCCTGAATCCAGCCAAAGAAAGGCGCATGGCGCATTTCGATGGTGACGTAGATCACCTTGTAGAGCGAGAAGAAGATCGGGATCTGCAGGAGAACGGGCCAGCAGCCGGCGATCGGGTTGATCTTCTCTTCCTTGTAGAGCTGCATCATGGCCTGCTGCAGCGCCACGCGGTCATCCCCATGCTTGGCCTTCAGCTCTTCCATCTTCGGCTGCACGCGCTTCATGCCGGCCATCGAGGCATACTGCTTGCTGGCCAGCGGGAAGAACAGCGCCTTGACGACGATGGTGGTGCAGAGGATCGCCACGCCGAAGTTGCCGAAGAAGCGGAAGAAGAAGTCCATCAGCTTGAACATCGGCTTGGTGATGAAATAGAACCATCCCCAGTCGATCAGAAGGTCGAAGCGCGGGATCGACAGCGACTGCTCGTAGCCATCCACCAGCGGCACTTCCTTGGCGCCGGCAAAGACCATGCTCTTCAGCTCGGTCGACTGGCCGGGCTGGATGGTGATCGCGTCGCTCTTGTAATCCGCCTGGTAGCGCGGCTGACCATCGGCGAAGTGCATGAAGCGGGATTCATAGGGAACCGACTGCGGCGGAATGAGCGTCGTTGCCCAGTACTTGTCGGTGATGCCAAGCCAGCCGCCGGTTGCCTTCGGATTGTTGTAGGCTTCCTTCTCGACGTTCTTGTAGCTTTCCTCCATCAGGCCGCTCGTGGCGCCGATGACGCCGAGGAAGCCTTCATGGATGACGTAGACGGCCGGATGCTCCGGCTTGTTGTAGCGGGTGACACGGCCATAGGTGGAGAGCGACACGGGCTCGCCGGTCGGGTTCTGCACCTTGTCGGCAACGGTCAGCATGTAGTGTTCGTCCACGCTGATGGTGCGGGTGAACACGAGGCCCTTGTCATTGGTGTAGGTGAGCGTTACCGGCGTCTTCGGCGTCAGCTTGTCGCCGCCTGCCAGCGTCCAGACGGTGTTCGGGCCCGGGACCGTGCCGGCATTGTCGCCGCCGATGTAGCCCAGTTCCGTGAAATAGCCGTCGCGCGTGTCAGCGGGCGACAGCAGCGTGATCGTCGGGCTCTTCGGATCGACTGTCTCGCGATAGTCGCGCAGTTGCAGGTCGTCGAGGCGGGCGCCGGTCAGGTTGATGGAGCCATTGAGGGCTGGGGTGTCGATGGCAACGCGCGGGGTCTTGGCAAGAGCCTGCTCGCGGGTCGCGGCGGGGGCAGCCTGCGTGGAGCCGGGCAGGTTGCCGGTCACTGTGCCGCCGGCGGACGAGGTCTGGGCGGCCGGCGTGGTGCCATCGGCCTGCTGCGTCGTCTGGGCCTGCTGGGCGCGCGCTGCCTCTTCGGCGCGCTGCGCCTCGAGCCTCGGGTTCATGTAGAGGAACTGCCAGGCCAGGACGATCAGCACCGAAAGCGCAATCGCGATGTAATAGTTACGGTTCTTTTCCATCATGCTTTCCTGGAACGGGTCTCCTCGGACCGCTTGGGTTTCGGTCGGCTCTCCAGGCGTTCGGAAAGCGCCTGCGTGATGTCGGCGAAGGAAGCTGAAAGCACCTCGCGTCGGGCGACAATCACATAGTCATGACCGTCTTTCATTGCAAACCGGGCGGTTTGCCGAACCGCCTCGCGCAGGCGCCGGCGCATGCGGTTCCGCTCGACGGCGTTGCCCTGCTTCTTGGTGACCGTAAAGCCGACGCGGGGCGCGCTTTCCGGCTCCTTGCGGTCGAGCACTTCCAGGAGGAAAAGCGGGCCACGCCGCTTCTGTCCCTCCCGGACAGCAAGAAACTGCGGCCGGCTTTTCAGCCGCCCGACAGTCTTGTTTTCATCGTCGGAAGACGACATCGCCCGCGCGTTCCGGGCAGGTCGGCCTTACGCCGACAGGCTCTTGCGGCCGCGGGCGCGACGGGCGGACAGAACCTTGCGGCCACCCTTGGTTGCCATGCGGGCGCGGAAGCCGTGACGACGCTTGCGAACAAGCTTGGACGGTTGATAGGTACGCTTCATTTATTTTACACCGCGGTGTGCGGCCCTTCTTGAATTTGTCCATCGAGGGACAACAGCGTTGATTGAGACGTAACGGCATAGAAAAGCGCTTACGCGCGCCTGAAAAGCCGGACGTGGGGCGGCTTATAAGAGGACTCCGCCGCAAAAGTCAATTGGTGCGGCCCCGCCGTGCCAGACCTTCCCGGTCACGAAATGTCATTCAAACATTTCTTAATCAGATGATGCGAAATTAGGCGGGCTGGAAGAAAGCAGGACCTGTCTCTTCCGGCTGTCTGATTGGGAAGGGTAGAACATGAAAATTCGGGGCAAGGTCAACCTGCTGGTCGGCGTCATGGGCCTGGTCGCGTTGATCGTCGGCGGCACGGCACTGTTTGCGATTTCGGAGTATAGTCGACGGATCGACATCTATCAGTCGGCTTCCGAACGCGCCTTCCTCGGGGAAAGCCTGAACCGGATCGTGACGGCTGTGGTGATGGATTCCCGCGGCATCTACGCCTCGAAGAGCCCGGCGGAAGCCGACAAGTTCGGCCCCGGCCTGATGAAGAGCCTCGACCAGATGGATGCGGTGCTGGCGAAGTGGCAGGGCATGGTGCCGCCGGAGCAGAAGGCGGCCTTCGATGCGGTCGTCAAGCGCTCCAAGGAATTCCGCACCTTCCGTGCCGAAACGGTGCGCCTCGGTCGCGAGGTTGGCCCCGATGCCGCCAACGCCCAGGGCAATACCGACGAAAACCGCAAGAACCGCAAGGACTTCCAGGCCGAAATCGATGCCGTGGTTGCCCAGGACAAGGCAGAACTCGAAACAGTCGAGGCCGGTCTCCAGAAATTCGGCACCACGCTCTTCTATGCCATTTCTTCCTTCACGTTGATCGGCGTGTCGATCGGTGCAGCCTTCGGCCTCATCCTGGCGCGTCGCTCGCTCAGCAATCCGATCCTCGCGCTGACGGAATCGATGAAGCGTCTCGCGGGCGGCCATTACGATACCGAAATCCCCTCGCTGGGCCGTGCCGACGAAATCGGCGACATGGCTGCTGCCGTCCAGGTGTTCAAGCAGAATGGCATCGAAGTCAGCCGCATGAATGCCAATGAACGTGAAATGCGCGCCCAGAACGATGACCTGCAGGCCCGCATGGCAGAGGTTGTGGCCGCTGCTGCCGAAGGCGACTTCACCCGCCGCATCGACAAGCATTTCGGCGATCCCTCGCTTGACCGGTTTGCGTCCAATGTCGATCAGTTGCTGTCCTCGGTCGATACGGGCCTCAAGCAGACCGGCGCGGTGCTGCAGCGTCTTGCGGCCGGCGATCTCACGCAGAGCATGACCGGCGATTTCCGCGGCGCCTTTGCCCGCCTGCAGAGCGACGTCAACGATGCGATCGTCAATCTGCGTCGCACGCTGACCGAAATTCGGGGCACTGCCGGCGAGATGAACGGCAACAGCGAAGAGCTTCGCTCGGCCGCCGATGACCTGTCCAAGCGCACCGAGCAGCAGGCAGCGGCTCTGGAACAGACATCCGCCGCGCTGGACGAGATTACTGCCGTGGTCAAGTCCTCGACGGAACGTGCCCAGGAAGCCAGCAGCATGGTGACCGAAGCCAAGCAGAGCGCGGCCCAGTCCGCCGTCGTCGTGCGGGATGCGATCTCGGCCATGGAGCGCATCGAACAGGCGTCCCACGAAATCAGCCAGATCATCAACGTGATCGATGAAATTGCCTTCCAGACCAATCTTCTGGCGCTGAACGCCGGCGTGGAGGCGGCACGTGCGGGCGAGGCTGGCAAGGGCTTTGCAGTCGTTGCCCAGGAAGTGCGCGAGCTTGCCCAGCGCTCCGCCAACGCGGCCAAGGACATCAAGGCGCTCATCACCAAGTCCGGCGACGAGGTGGCCGGCGGGGTCAAGCTGGTCCAGCGGACCGGCCAGGCGCTGAACGAGATCGAGCGTCGCGTTCTCGGCATCAACGACCATATCCATTCCATCGCCACGGCGGCGCGCGAGCAGGCAACCGGCCTCAACGAGGTCAACATCGCGGTCAACCAGATGGACCAGGTGACGCAGCGCAACGCGGCCATGGTGGAAGAAACCTCGGCAGCAACGCACCGGCTGTCGGAACAGGCCAACGGGCTCTTCTCGCTGATCTCGCGCTTCAACATCGGCAGCGAGACGGGCGTGCGTCCCGCGCGGACTGCCGTCCCCGCAGCGTCTGCACCGCAACCGCGTGTCGCTGACGAGCGCGCGGTGCCGAAGGCATCTCCGGCCCGCCGCATGATGGGCAATATCGCCCGCGCCTTTTCCGGCTCCGGTGCAGCCGCGACAGCTGCCGTGGCACCCTCCGGCGAGAACTGGGAAGAGTTCTAAGCCACGCGGGCTGCCTCAGCCTTTGTAATTGGATGCTGCATGGCCTGAAAGGGCCTGATGCCCGAGGACTGGAAAAAGTTCTCGGGCATCATTATTATGCAGGCCGATGAATGCTTTGCGCGATCGCGGCCTGCGCGCGCCTGCAAGAGGAACGGAGATCCGCATGACGAAACAGGCGGAGGCTTCCGCCCCGCTGGGATCGCGCCCGGAGGACGAGGCGGATCTGCCCCTTCAGCCCATGCCGAGACGGTTTCGCGGCCTGTCCGGCCGTCTGCTGTGGCTGACGGTGATCTTCGTCATGTTCGCCGAAGTTCTGATCTTCGTGCCCTCCATCTCGATCATGCGCAGCACATGGCTGCGCGACCGCCTCGACACCGCCGCGGCCGCCGGCATCGTCATCGACGGGCTGCAGCCTGCCGAACTGCCGCGCGAAGTTCAGGAGGATACGCTGCTTGCCACCGGCACGAAGGTTCTGGCGCTGCGCAAGGACGGTACCTCTCGCCTGCTCGCAGCCATCGACGTGCCGCCGCAGGTGGACGAGCAGTATGACCTTGCCCACGAATCCATGCTCGAGGCGATGCACAATGCGCTCGACACCCTGCTGTTCGGGGGCGACAAGGTCATGCGCGTCTATGGGCCGATCGGTGAGACGAACATGATCATCGAGCTTGTCATGACCGACATGGCGCTGAGGAAGGCCATGCTTTCCTTCTCCAGGCTGATGTTCGGCATTTCGCTGCTGATCTCGCTCGTTACCGCGCTGCTGATCTATCTCGCCATCAACCGGATGATGATCGGGCCGATCCGGCGCCTGGCGCATGGCATGCAGGTCTTCTCCGAGCGCCCGGAAGACCCGGAGCGGATTTTCCGGCCTGCCCGTGCCAAGGGCGAGCTTGATGTGGCCGGACGTCATCTGGCCGCCATGCAGTGTCAGCTTCAGCGCACGCTGCGCCAGCAGAAGAACCTTGCCGATCTGGGTCTTGCCGTCTCCAAGATCAACCATGACATGCGCAACATCCTTGCCTCCGCGCAGCTGATGTCCGACCGCCTGGTCGATGTGGAGGATCCGATGGTGCGCAGCTTCGCCCCGAAGCTCCTGCGCACGATCGATCGCGCCGTCGGCTATACCAGCGAGGTGCTGGCCTACGGGCAGGCTTCGGAAGCCGCGCCGAAGCGCCGCCTGCTGCGGATGACGGATCTCTGTCAGGACGTGCGCGACATTCTCGCCATCGATCCGGAAGCGGGCATCGAATTCGTCGAGCAGATCGCGCCTGATCTGGAGGTGGATGCCGACAGCGAGCAGCTGTTCCGCGTGATCCACAATCTGTGCCGCAATGCAATGCAGGCGCTGGTGCAGGCCGGCAAGACGGGGGATGACCAGCCGCGCCGCATCCTCCTCAGCGCCCAGCGGATCGGCAGCGTCGTCAGCATCACCATCGACGACAATGGTCCCGGCATGCCGCAGAAGGCGCGCGAAAACCTGTTCACGGCCTTCCGCGGCTCGGCCCGCTCCGGCGGAACGGGCCTCGGACTGGCGATCGCGCGCGAACTGGTGCTGGCGCATGGAGGCACGATTGCGCTGGTCGAGAAGCCCGGACCCGGCACGCAGTTTCGCATCGAAATTCCCGATCGCCCGGTGGCGATCGAGGAGTATCGGGTTAGAGCCTGAAATTTATCATTTAAAAACAAAGACTTGATCAGTTATTTCAATAAAATGACAGCCGCGCCGGCAAAATCGCTTGCAATCCAAATCGAACCGCTTTAGAGGATCGCCAACGCCGACGGACAGACACACAGTCAGTCGGTGAGGCAAGCACCCGTAGCTCAGCTGGATAGAGCACCAGACTACGAATCTGGGGGTCAGGAGTTCGAATCTCTTCGGGTGCGCCATTTCATCAATCATTGAAATTTCAATATTTATCTTCGTCTGTTGCATCCAGGCCTTGCGTGTATTACGCCGCCAGGACCCATGCCTCCGGTAGACTCCCCCATAATGTCTGGCGAATGATGGTTGCGAGATGTGCGCTAATCTGATTATGCGGCGTGGCCGAGCTTAGAAGGCTTAGTCCGAGCGTAGGCAGGCTTGGCAGGTTATGCTCGGCTGCATCCAGAACGCGCACGCTCGACGGCCGGCCAACGGGCGTGCGAAGCGCAATGCCGAGGCCCGCAGCGGTGGCAGCCCAGAGGCCCGCCAAGCTCGGACTGACAAAGGCGACGCGCCAGGCAATCCCCGCTTGGTCGAGATAGCCACACGCGAGGTTCCGTAAGATGCAGGGTGCTTCCAGTGCGGCTAGCGGAAGCGGCTCGCCCGCGTTCATCTGCCATAAAGGCTCCTCATCCGCAGGTCCGAGCCAGCAAAGCGGCAGGGTGGCGATTCTATCGGCCCGCGTTGCCGTGCCGTCATCCCAGGCCAGCGCCAGATCAAGATGGCCGGCAGCAACCTTCTCCCGCAATTCGACATTGCGGCCGATGCGTCCCTCGATTCGAACCTTGGGATGGGCTCGGGCGAAGCGACCGAGCACCTGCGGCAGAACGCTCTCGCCAAAGTCCTCCTGGATGCCGAGACGCACCCAACCTTCCAGTTCCGGCCCATGGATAGCACTCACCGCTTCGTCATTGAGATTCAAAAGCCGCCGAGCATAGGACAGGAACACCTCGCCGCCCTCGGTCAGCTCAAGCCCACGACCGGCTCTCTGCACCAGCTTCGTGCCGGTCTGGTCTTCAAGTTTCTTCAGTTGCGCGCTGACCGCAGAGGTGGACCGGCCGAGCCGATCGGCCGCCAGTGCAAAGGAGCCGGCCTCGATACCGGCCACAAAACTCCGCAATGCGTCCATGTCGAGATTGGTGAAACGCACGTGTATCGTCCTAAAAATCAGGATGTTTAATCCTGAATAATCTGATTATCAGGATGATCGTGCCGCGGCATACTCCGTCTGTCAATCGTTTTCGACGGAGCACAGACATGCCATTCACCCGTATTTCAATGCTGGCGGGTAAATCCGCGGACTACCTCGCAGCCATTTCTGATAGTCTGGATCGCGCACTGGTCGATTGTTTCGAAGTGCCTGAGTGGGACCGGTTTGTCGCGATCCACCAGCACCAGCCGGGCGAACTCATCTTCGACCGGAGTTATCGCGGCGGCCCGCGCTCTGACGACTATGTCTTCTTCCACATCACCACCGGCAAAGCGCGCTCGGCGCAGACCAAGGCACGGTTTTACCGCAGGCTGGTCGACAATCTCGCGGTTTCTCCCGGTCTCCGGCCGGAGAATGTGATGGTCGCAATCGTCAATTCGACCTTCGAGGACTGGTCCTTTGCCTCCGGTATTTCCGCCGCAGCGCCTCTTAATGAGGGGCACGCGCGATGAGCAATATTTTCGATATGCGGGAGGCCTGCCCCTCCGTCATGACCATCCTTCGCGCCGGCGAGGGGATTGCCGCCGCGCCCGAGGGGGTCTCCAGTGGCCCATTTCTCGTCCAGATGATCCTGTCGAGCCGCGCCGAGAGCGAGATGACGGCGATGCGCGCCTGTGTCCCGCCGGGCGTTGTCACACATTGGCATAGCCATCCGGGTGGCCAGCTTCTCTTCGTTCTCGATGGCGTCGGTCTGGTCCAGCGCGAGGGCCGCGAGGCGACCCAGGTCCGCGCCGGCGACGCGGTCTGGTTTGCGCCGGACGAGCGCCATTGGCATGGGGCGACGTCTTCAAGCCCTTTCAGCTATCTCAGTGTCCAACCTGTGAAGAACGGCACGGCAGTGGCGTGGTTCGGCCCCGTCGATGAGGAAGGTTTTGCGCGATGATTGCCATGCAATACAGTTTCACCCTGCCGGCAGACTACGACATGACGGTCATCGATCGGCGGATCAGGGAAAAAGGGCCGCTACTCGACGGATTTGCGCGTCTGCGGTTCAAGGCCTATCTATCGGCCAGGAAGCAAGACAACGGCTTCTCAAGCACCGAAAACCTCTATGCGCCCTTCTATCTCTGGGACGAGCCGGAGGGGATCGAAAGTTTTCTGACCAGTCCTGGCTTTGCGGCGTTGACGCGCGATTTCGGCTGGCCGTCGGTGCAGGTCTGGCAGGTTTGGCAGACGCAGTTGACATCAAATCTTGGCACCGCCCGATATGCAATTCGGCGTCTTCAGCCAATCTCGCCCTATTCCAATCTTGCGGAAGAGCGTGAAAAGGCAATTGCGACGGCGGAATCGGACATGAAGGCAGGCGCGCTCGCAACGGTCTGCGCGTTTGATCCGACAGCGTGGCGGCGGATGGAGTTCAGCCTTTGGAAGGCCGTTCCCGATGCCGTCGAAAGCGGCCAGACCTACGCGGTCGGTCACGTATCGCGATGAGGCATGGCGTGAGTGGAGTGCGGTTCGGATTTCTGCGGCAGTGGCGCGGCGCACCTGAAGGAGGGCCATAGCGTAGACTTAGTTCTCATCATCGCCTGTCGCAGCGCGCCCCTTCCTTTCCTTTGACATTGTGACTGTTGACCAGCGCACAAGAGTCATTGTTGTTTTTGACATGTCGTGCTGCGCCGCAGCATAAATGTCAGAAAGCCGCGACGCCAGGCGTCACGGCTTCATTCCTTTGGTCATCTGTCCGCCGGTTCAGACGGTGCGGTAGCCGCGGTCGAAGTAGACGAGTGCATCTCCGTCCCCACGGTTGCGAATCGTATCCACCTCGCAAAACAGAACGTCATGGGTGCTGCCATCCGCCACCGAGCGGATGCGGCAATCGAAGGAGGCGAGGGCATCGTCTAGCCGCGGGCAGCCGGTTGCGCCGACCGACCAGGAGGCTGCGGCAAAGCGTTCCTCCACCGGGGTCTTTCCGCCGAACAGACGGCTTACCTCGATATGATCCGCCGACAGAACGTTGACCGAGACCACCTGATTGACGCTGACCGCGCGATAGGCGGAAGAGCTGCGGTTGAGGCAGACGATGAGGGTCGGCGGATCGTCGGAGACGCTGCAGACGGCGGTGGCGGCAAAGCCGGCCCGGCCGCCCGGGCCATCGGTGGTGACGATCGTCACGGCGGCGGCCATCCGCGCCATGGCATTGCGATAGGCAAGCCGGCGGTCCTCGTCTGTGGTGGAAATCGGGGCGGGGGCAGCGGACATGCGAGAACTCCAGAAAGGTTGCAGCAATTCCTGCAGGGAACGCGGAGCGGTGTTGCGTCCGGAATTGCGGTGGCAGGGGCAGATAAAGCATTTCAGGCAGTTGCGGGCAAAATCTGCCCGGCGTGGCATTCTACGATCCAGGTGCGTGCCGGTTCAGCAGCACGTCACGAATGTCTGTCTGCCGGTCCCGGATCATGCGCGGCTTAGCCCGGCTCGCCAGCCGGTACCAGAAAATCAAGGATCCTCTGGTTGAAGGCCTGCGGGAAGACGACGTTGACGGCATGGGCGCCGCTTTCCATGAGAGAGAGCGTGGCGTTCGGCAATCCCTCCACCAGTCTGAGTGAACGCGGGTAGGGCACCAGAAGATCGTCCCGCGTGGCAATCACCAGCGTTCTCGCCGCAATCTCGGAGAGACGCGCATCCACGTCGAAGGCGCGCAAGGCCGCGATGCGGCGGGTCACATTCTCCTTGCCCTGGAAATGTGCGACACCATGCGCGTCATCGGCGGCGAGACGCTCGGCATTCTCGCTCATCCACCAGCCGGGATAGAGAAACAGCGGCTGCGCTTTCACGAAGGCTTCGACGCCGGAGCGGTTCAGCAGTTCGAGGCGCACGTCGAAGCAGCGGCCGGAATGGGGATCGGCCTTGCTCCAGGCATTGACGAGGATCAGCCTGTCGATCAGGTCCGGCCGGCGCAGCGCGAGGTCAAGCCCGATCAGGCCGCCCAGCGCATGGCCCATGAGATGGAATTTCTGGAGATTCAGAGACTCGACGATTTCCAGCACGTCGTCCGCCATGGCGGCAATGCCGCCCTCTTCCGGAACCGTCCCGCCGGTGCGGCCGCAGCCGCGATGATCATAGGTGATGACGCGGAATTTTTCCGCAAGCGCTGCGATCTGCGGTGTCCAGTAGGCGCCGGAGCCGCCAAGCCCGGAGGAGAGCAGGATGGTGGGAGCGTCTGGCGCGGTCAGGCCGTGGATATCGTAATGCATGGAGTGCTCTGGTTGATGTTGACGTCGGGCCCCCCCTCTGCCCGACAGGGCCGAGGGGGGTAACCACACATGCAGACGGTTACTTCCCGATATGCGCCACGGTCGCAATCTCCACCAGCGCGTCCGGCTTCACCAGACCGCAGAGCACGCAGTAGCGGGCCGGCTTGTCGCCCGGGAAATATTCCGCATAGACCTTGTTGATCGCCTGGTAGTTCGACCAGTCGGTCAGGAAGATGTGGTTCATGGTCACGTCTTCCATCGTGCCGCCGGCGGTTTCGATGACCGACTTGATGGTTTCCAGCACGTGGCGGGTCTGGGCGGCGGCGTCGCCGACATGCACCACGTCATTGTTCTTGTCGAAGGGAAGGGTCCCGGACACATAGAGCACGCCATCGGCAAGGGTGCCGGGCGAATAGGGGGCGATCGGCTTCTGCGTGCCTTCCGGAACGACGATGGTCTTCGGCATTCTCACTCTCTCCGTTGTTGGTTGTGGCTGTTCATTCGGCGGCGTCGGCAGGGGCTGCCTGGCCGATCGCGCCGCAGAAATCGTTGACGGTGGATACCCAGCCGAAGAATTTTTCGACATTGTAGACCGTCGCCTGCTGGATGAAGTCGGGCCCCAGATGATGGGTCGCGTCCTCCAGCATCACCCCGAAATATTCGAGGTGGAAGGCGTCTCGCAGCGAGCTTTCCACGCAGACATTGGTGGCAATGCCGACGAAGACGAGGTTGCGGATACCGCGGGCACGCAGCACGCTGTCCATGTTGGTGTTGAAAAAGCCGGAATAGCGCGTCTTCGGCACCAGGATGTCACCGGGCTTCGGTTGCAGCGCATCGACGATCGCATAATCCCAGGTGCCCTTGGCGAGCAGCTTGCCCTGCAGTTCCGGTCGCTTGCGCATCGTCTTCAGCGCATTCGACTTGTGCCAGTTCGGCGAGCCGGGGCCGCCGGCCTCGACATAATCCGGATCCCAGCCGTTCTGGAAATAGACGACGAGCACGCCGGCCGCGCGTGCGGCATCCAGCGTCCTGCCGATATTCGCAATGGTGCCCTTCGCGCCGGAAATGTCGAAGCCGGCGAGATCGACATAACCGCCTTCGGTGGAGTAGGCGTTCTGCATGTCGACCACGACGACGGCCGTTTCCGAGGGCTTGAGTGTGATCGGCTCCGGGCGCGCCGGCAGTGTTACGCTTTTTGTCCGTTCCGGACGGGGCTGGTAGCCCGCAACAACGGTGTCGTTCATTCCGCGGCCTCCAGCATCTGGTTGATGTGGGCACGGCTCTTCATCAGCGGCTGCACGTATCGGCCGAATTTCTCGATACCTTCCAGGAAATCGTCGAAGGTCAGCATCACACCGCCGGTGCCGGGCACTTCGCTCATCTCGTCGAGCATCGCCGCCACCTCCGCATAGGAGCCGATCAGGGTGCCCATGTTGATGTTGACGGCCGAGACGGGGTTCGACATGTGGCGGACATTGGTGTCGGAACCGGATTTGGTGTCGGCGGCACTCTGCAGGCCGAGCCACTTGATGGCTTCCTCGTCGGCGCCGGCCTTGTAATGCTCCCACTTGGCAAAGGCCGCTTCCGTCGTTTCCTCGGCAATCACCATGGTCAGCACGAAGGAGCGCACGTCACGGCCGCTCTTTTCGGTGGCGGCCAGCAGGCGCTCATTGGTCGGCGCAAAGGCCTTCGGCGTATTGACGCCGACGCCGAAGCAGAAGCTGTAATCGGCAAACTGAGCCGAGAAGGCCATGCCGGAATTGGAAGAGCCGGCGCAGATCAGCTTCACATCCCCTTGCGGCACGGGCTTCATGCGGCAATCGTCCATCTGGAAATACTTGCCCTTCAGGTCCGACTGGCCGGTGGTCAGCAGGTCCTTCAGCACGGTCGTATATTCGGTGAGGTATTCGTAGCGATCGGCGAAGTAGTCATCGCCCGGCCACAGCCCCATCTGGCTGTATTCCGGACGCTGCCAGCCGGTGACGAGGTTGACGCCGAAGCGGCCGCCGGAGATCGAATCGATCGTGGTGGCCATGCGCGCGACGATGGCCGGCGGCATCACGAGGGTGGCGGCGGTGCCGAACAGCTTGATCTTCGAGGTGACGGCAGCAAGCCCAGCCATCAGCGTGAAGCTTTCGAGATTGTAGTCCCAGAATTCCGTCTTGCCGCCAAAGCCGCGCAGCTTGATCATCGAGAGCGCGAAGTCGAAGCCATACTGCTCGGCCTTCAGCGTGATCGCCTTGTTGAGTTCGAAGCTCGGCTTGTATTGCGGGGCATTCTCCGACAGCAGCCAGCCATTGTTGCCGATCGGAATGAAGACGCCAATTTCCATCGTGTTGCTCCCTCTGTGGTGGGGCTGACGCCCCGTTGTGCCAGAAGAAATGCAATCACCGTGCCATCTTGATAAACGTCAATTCAATCAATGACTTGAAGAAATGGAGCGGAAAAAATTTATCAAAAGGTCAAAAATTTACCGGACGATCAATAAATTTTGGGCGTCATGCCTGCGCCGTAAGCGCCGATCTGGCGCATTTTTGATCTTTGTCAGTCTGAGGTGAAAATTTGTGCGCGCATTTCTGCGAGCGTCTGGCATCCATCAGCCGCAACGGGCTTGCAGCTTGGCAAGGCTCAAGACCTCGATGTGCCGGTTGGCGGTGATGGTGATGATGCCGTCTTTCTTCAACCGCGAGAACTGGCGCGAAACGGTTTCGATGGTGAGGCCGAGATAATCGGCCATGTCGAGGCGCGACATCGGCAGGTCGAAGATCCGTCGCTCGCCGGCGGCTTCCGGATCGAGATGGGTGGCGATCAGCAGCAGCAGGCTTGCCACCTTCTCCGCCGCCGTCTTGCGGCCGAGCGTCACCATCCAGTCGCGCGCCTCGTCCAGTTCGCGCAGCGACTGATCCATCAGCCGCTTGCGCAGCGCCGGATTGCGTTCGATCAGCCGCTCCAGCGTGGCGCGCGGCACGCGGCAGACCTCCACGTCCGAGGCGGCCTCAGCCGTCATCGGGCTCTCGCCGGCATAGAGCCGGCCGACGAGATCGGGCGCGAACTGCAGCCCGACGATCTGCTGGCGCCCGTCTTCCAGCGTCTTGGACAGTTTCACCACGCCGCGCATGAGATTGTCATAGGCTTCTACACGCGTGCTTTCGCCCACCAGTTCCTCGCCGGAGGGGTGTTCGATCTGGCGCGTATGGCGCGACAGCAGCGTCAGTTCGTCGGGGTTCAGGGCCCCGCACATGCCCTTGTGGCGCACCTCGCAGGATTTGCAGAGGCTTGGAATGTCGCAGCTGTGAATGTCGTGGCGGCTGATGTCCATGGCGTCTCACCTTCCTGACCGTCTCTGTGCCGGACTTCCGCAATGGCAAAATTGATCTTGATCAAGGTCGCCCCGAAATTCCCTTCCTAGTTTGGGCTGGAAAGGAAGATGCCATGCAGCCAGAACTTCTCCGCCGGTATTCGGCGCCCGTACCGCGCTATACGAGCTATCCCACCGCGCCGCATTTTCACGATGGCGTCGATGCCGAAACCTATGCCGGGTGGCTGTCGGGTGAAGAGGACGACACGCCGCTGTCGCTCTATCTGCACATTCCCTTCTGTGATCGCCTTTGCTGGTATTGCGGCTGTCACACCAAGCAGGTGCGACGCTACGAGCCCGTCGCGGCCTATGTGGATGCGCTGATTGCGGAGATCGCGCTCGTCGCGCACTGTCTGCCGCGTCGCCGCACCGTCGGCACCATCCATTTCGGCGGCGGGTCTCCGACGATCCTGTCGACCGAGGACCTTAGCCGGCTGCGCCAGGTGCTGGAGCGACATTTCGATCTGGAGAGCACGCTGGAGGTCAGCGTCGAGATCGATCCGGGCTATGTCGACGCGGTCAAGCTGGCGGCCTGGCGCGATTTCGGCATGACGCGGGCAAGCGTCGGCGTGCAGGATTTCGATTCTGTCGTGCAGACGGCGATCAACCGTCCGCAAAGCTTCCGCCAGACCGAACGGGTCGTCAGCCTGCTGAGGGAGCTCGGTATTGGCGGCATCAATCTGGATGTCGTCTACGGCCTGCCGCACCAGACGCGGGCCAGCCTGGCCAAGACGCTCGACATGGCGCTGTCCATGGAACCTGATCGCTTCGCCATCTTCGGCTATGCGCATGTGCCGTGGATGAAGAAGCACCAGACACTGATCGACGAGAAGGCGCTGGCCGGCATCGAGGAGCGCTTCGAGATGGTACGCCTGATTGGCGAACGGCTGCAGGGGGCCGGTTATCTTGCCGTCGGGATCGACCACTTCGCACGCCCCGGCGACAGTCTGGCGCTGGCGCAGGAGAAGGGCGCGGTCAAGCGCAACTTCCAGGGCTATACGACGGATCGCGCGCCCGCCCTCATCGGCCTCGGCGCCTCGGCCATCGGCCGCGTGGATGGCGGCTATGTGCAGAACATCGTCGCGACGAACGAATATATGCGCCATGTGCATGAGGGGCGCCTGCCGGTGGCGCGCGGCTTTGGCTTGAGCGATATCGACCGCGTGGTGGGCGATGCCATCGAGGCGCTGATGTGCTCCTATCGTTTTTCGGTGCACGACCTCAAGCAGCGTCATGGTCCGGTGGCCGAACATATACAGGCTGAAGCCGCCCGCATTCACCAGCAGGACACCGATGGCTTTACCGCCTTCGACGGGGACCGTTTCGACGTGCTGCCCGAGGGCCAGATGTTCGTGCGCACCATTGCCGCGCGCTTCGATGAATATTTCGGGCGCGGCACGGCACGGCATTCCGTGGCGGTCTGAGGCGGGCTACCGTCTCAGGACTCGCGTCGGCCCCAGGCCATGAAGGCCGGATTGGCAAAATCCGCCATATCCGGCCGCTGGCGCTTCCCATAGGCCAGCGGTGTTCCGTCGATTTCCAGCGTCATGCCGCCGGCGGCCCGCAGCACGGCGTCACCCGCCGCCGTATCCCATTCCATGGTGCGGCCGAAGCGTGGATAGACGTCCGCCAGCCCTTCCGCCAGCAATCCGAATTTCAGGGAGGAGCCGATATTGCGGCATTCGGCGACGCCCAGCTGTTGCAGGCAGGCGGCTGTTTCCGGATCCTGATGGGAGCGGCTGGCGAGTGCCACCGGCGGCGTCGCAACCGGCCGGACGGTAATCGGCTGACGCATCAGCGGCCTCAGTGCGTCATCCTGCGTCAGCTTGTAAGCGCCGGTCGCATCGCCGAGATAGGTGAGGCCAAGCGCTGGCGCATGGACAACGCCGGCCACCGGCACGCCGTTCTCGACAAGGGCGATGTTGACGGTGAACTCGCCGTTGCGGCTGATGAATTCGCGCGTGCCGTCGAGCGGATCAATCAGCAGGAAGCGCCCGCCCGACACATCCGGCACGCGACCCGCCGCCACCTGCTCCTCCGCGACGACTGGGATATCCGGCAGATGGCGGGAGAGCAGGGTGAGGATGGTGTCCTCGGCGCGAATATCGGCTTCCGTCACCGGGGTGGCATCCGGCTTGGTCTCCACCGCGCAGCCGCGCGCGTAGACTTCCAGAATGACACGTCCGGCCGCATGGGCCGCTTCTTCGAAAATCGTCAGCATAGCATGTCCCTTATTCCGGTTCCCTGATGCGGTATCGCGGCGGAAAAAGCAAATGCACCGGCTTGCGGGCGGAGCCATGCGGCGCAATATGGGCGCCGTCGCGTCATCTGCGGCTGAAGACCAGAGAAGGAAAAGTCATGCGCTGGAAACGGACGATGCAGTTGCTGGACGTGCATGCCGAGGGGGAAATCGGCAAGGTGGCGATTGGCGGCGTTCCGAACATTCCGGGCGCCTCGACCGCCGAACGCCTGGCATGGCTGAACAGCGATCCGAAGGGACAGGAGTTGCGCCGCTTCCTGTGCCTTGAGCCGCGCGGCAATCCGATCGGTTCCGTCAATCTCCTCCTGCCACCGACGCATCCAGAGGCCGATGCAGCCTTCGTGATCCTGCAGCCGGATCAGGCGCATGCGAGCTCCGGTTCGAACTCCATCTGCGTGACGACGGCGCTTCTCGAATCCGGCATGGTGGAGATGCAGGAACCCGAGACCATCGTGACGCTGGAAACGGCGGCCGGTCTGGTGAAGGCTCGCGCGACCTGCCGGGACGGGCGCTGCGAGCGCGTCGAACTCACCATGGTGCCTTCCTTCGTCGAGCAGCTCGACGTGGTGCTCGATACGCGCTGGGGTAAGGTGACACTCGATCTCGCCTATGGCGGCGTCTTCTATGCCCTGGTCGATGTGCGTCAGATTGGACTTACGATAGAG
Source organism: Rhizobium sp. RU35A (assembly GCF_900156005.1). NCBI lineage: Bacteria > Pseudomonadati > Pseudomonadota > Alphaproteobacteria > Hyphomicrobiales > Rhizobiaceae > Rhizobium > Rhizobium sp. RU35A. The sequence goes on from NZ_FTMR01000012.1 coordinate 141,078, forward strand.
AAGCACAACGCCGCAGCCCTCGTGGCAGCCGGCATGGAGCTGAAGGCGCAGGTGAACGCCGCCTATCCGGTGGTGCATCCCACCATTCCGGCTGTCTCAGGCGTTGCTTACGTGATGTTCCGCGATATTGATCCTGACGGTGCCGTGCGCACCTGTACCACCATGTGGCCGGGCAGGGCCGATCGCTCGCCCTGCGGCACGGGCAATTCCGCCAATCTGGCCACGCTTCATGCGCGCGGCAAGGTGAAGGAGGGCGATGTCTTCACCTCACGCTCCATCATCGGGTCGGAGTTCCTTGTTGGTCTGTCATCGCTTACGGAGATTGCCGGCCGCCCGGCGGTGGTCCCGACCATCAGCGGACGTGGCTTCACCTTCGGCCAGCAGATGGTGGCGCTCGATCCCTTTGATCCTCTGGCCGCAGGTTTTGCCATGACCGATGTGTGGGGGCCGTCGGCCGGCGACATTCCCGGCTGACGGTTGTCGATGCAGCTCAGATTTCGATCAGGCTGGAGGGAACGGCAACATCGCCCTCCTGCAGGACCAGCGTATCGATGCCGCCATTTTCTGTGACTGCCGGCGCCGGGTGTTGTTCCGGCAGCGTGACGCCTGCCTGCTGCAGTTCCTGCAGTTTCAGCGCACCGAAGGTATCACCGGTGGCGGCAGCCTGCGCATAGAGCCTGGCGGCGGCTTCGCGGTTGACCGGAATGCCTTCGCCGGTCTCGTACATCAGGCCGAGATTGATCATGGCGTCGGCATTGCCGCGCTTGGCGGCGAGATCATACCAGGCAATGGCCATCTGGTTGTCCTCGGCCACCAGTTCGCCCTCGTCATACATGGAGCCGATGTTGAAGGCAGCCGTGCTGTCGCCTGCGGCAGCCGCCGTTTCGAACCAGTGCAGCGCCTGCTTTCCGTCGCGCTCCGTGCCGATCCCGTCGCGATAGGCGACACCCAGATTATAGGCGGCGAGCGTGTTGCCGGCCTCGGCGGCCTGGCGATACATCTCGAATTCGCGGTTGCTGTCGCCAAGCCGGCCAAGCAGCATGCCGAGATTGACCTTGGCTGCCGCATAATCGGCATTCGCCGCCGTCTCGTATGCGGCCATCGCCTGGTCGGCGGCATCGGTGCGGTTCAGCGCGCGGCCAAGCTGGAAGGCGAAGCGCGGGTTGCCGCTGGCTTCGAAGGCCACCTTGCAGGCGGTCACCGCATCCGGCGCGATGCTGTCCAGGCCGACCGGCGCATAGGCCGGATTGCGGCTCTGGTCGTAGGGGCTGCCCGCCATCCGGTCGCACGCGTCCTGCATGGTTCCGGCCACCACCTGTTGCGCTCGTTCATGCGCATCCGGTGCCACGGTGAACGCCCCAAACGCCAGCACGGTGCCGGCGCAGAGGAAAGACATGCGACTGATCCTGGAAACGCGGCTTTTCATTGTTCTCTCCGGTCCTGATCTTAAGGATTGCTTAACGAACGCGGCATCGCCCAACCGGTTCCGCCCGCGCCTGGCGTTCACGACGAGATGATCGCGCAGACCCCTCGGGCAGCCCGCCATGTGACGAAAAAGAGAGGGGTGCTCGGTTGTCGATCTTTGCTCTCAGATGCTATGGCGTCTTCCAACAACGAAACATCGGAACAGCGCTCATGAAGACCCTCAGCCTTCGCCGCCCGGACGACTGGCACCTGCACCTGCGCGATGGCGCGGTGCTGCAGTCGGTGATCGGTGATACCAGCCGGCATTTCGGGCGTGCCATCATCATGCCGAACCTCGTGCCGCCGGTAGTGACGACCGAGGATGCCCGTGCCTATCGCGAGCGGATCCTGGCGGCGGTTCCCGCAGGCGATCGCTTCGAGCCTTTGATGACGCTCTACCTTACAGAACACACAAACCCGGACGATGTGGAAGAGGGCAAGACGAGCGGCCTTATTACTGCGGTCAAGCTTTATCCGGCCGGCGCCACCACCAATTCGCATGGCGGCGTGCGCGATCTGGACAAGGCCATGCCGGTGCTGGAGCGCATGGCGAAGATCGGCCTGCCGCTCTGCGTGCATGGCGAGGTGACGACGCCGGAGGTGGATATCTTCGACCGCGAGGCTGTGTTCATCGAGGAGAAGCTGGAGGTCATCCGCCGCCGCCTGCCGGAGCTGAAAGTCACCATGGAACATGTGACGACCAAGGACGGCGTCGATTACATTCTGGCCGCCGACCGCAATCTGGCAGGGACGATCACCACCCACCACCTGATCATCAACCGCAACGCGATCCTCGTCGGCGGCATCCGGCCGCATTACTACTGCCTTCCGGTTGCCAAGCGCGAGCATCACCGGCAGGCGCTGCGCAAGGCGGCGACCTCTGGCGATCCGCGCTTCTTCCTTGGCACCGATTCTGCCCCGCATGTGGATCCGCTCAAGGAATGCGCCTGCGGCTGCGCCGGCATCTATACCTCGATCAACACCATGAGCTGCCTGGCGCATGTCTTCGAAGAAGAGCATGCGCTGGAGAAGCTGGAAGCCTTCGCCTCGCTGAACGGTCCGGCCTGGTACGGCCTGCCCGCCAATGAGGAGATCATGGTTCTGGAGCGGCAGGACGCGCCTGTTTCCTATCCGGCGAAGCGTGATACGCAGGCCGGTCCGATCACCGTGTTCGACCCGATGTTCCCGCTGCACTGGCAGGTCCGCTAGGCAATATTTCCGCCGCTGCGGCACGCCGTCGGAACCGAAGAGTGGAAGAAGTCTTTACACTTCGTCTATAAGAGGTGTGTGACTGAGCCGTTTGATCTGGGCGGGCATGATGCTTGATTACAAGACGCTGGTCATATCGCTGGGGGTATCGGCGCTGTGTCTGCTGCTCACCCTGTTCGGCACATGGTTCGCCAGACGGGGCGATGGCTTCCTGCTGAGCTGGGTCATCGGCATGGCTTTTCTCGTGCCGGGCATCTTTTCCTACAGCTACTATACGGAAAGTCCATCGGGCGCGCTGGGTGCGCTCTGCTTCGTGCTGGTTCTGATCGGCTTTGCCATTATCTATGCGGCCGCCTTCCAGTTCCGAACCGGGCGCTCGCCCGTGCCGCATGTAATGTCCATCGCGCCACCCGCCGTTTTGATGACGGCTCCCTTCATGCTGATCGGTTATGACGGGATCGGCTTCGTCGCCCTCAACATCTTTTCGGCCTTCATGTTGTTCGGTACGGCCGCCGAATATGCGAAGGCCCGGCGGGAATCGCCCGGCGCGCTGACCGGCATGGCCATTCTCTATGGAGCAACGGGGCTTTCTTTCGTGCTCTGTGCCCTTGTTCTCATCCATGAGGGACAGTGGGTGCTCGGGCATGCCCCGACCAACTGGGCCGAGGACATCAATACCGGTCTCAGCATTGCCGGCATGACCGGGGTTGGCGCACTCTCGCTGATGGTCCATCAGGGACGGATCACCGCGCGTCATCGCCGCGAGGCCATGACCGATGCGCTGACGGGTCTCAACAACCGCCGAGCCCTGTTTGAGCGGCACGAGCGCGACACCTTCTCGCATGAAATGGCGGTGATCGTTTTCGACATCGACCGCTTCAAGACAGTCAACGATCAGTATGGCCATGCAGCGGGCGACCGGGTGATCTGTGCCCTGGCCGACGAGCTGAAGGATGCCGTTGGGGTCAGCACCGCGGCCCGGCTCGGCGGTGAGGAATTCGCCGCCGTGCTGATGACCGCGGCCCCGGGCTATGCCGAATGGCTCGCCGAACGCATCCGTCGCAATTTCGCCGAGCGCGACATGCAGGCGGCCGGCCTTTCCTTCCGCGTCACCGTCAGCGCCGGCATTGCCTATGGTCTTGCCGCCGGACGCAATTTCGACGGCATGCTGAGTGCGGCCGACAGCGCGCTCTACGAGGCCAAGCGCAACGGTCGCAACCGCACCATGGTGGCGGCGCCCGATGCGTCCCCGCCTGTGGCCACCCGCACCACCGCCTGAGCATAATCCGTCTGCCAGCCACAGCATGGAAAAATGCCGCCTCTGCCGCGTCAATTCCCCTGGTGGTTCTGGTCTCGCGAGGAGCTTGCTGCTATTGCCGCAGCAGACGACTGGAAGGAGACGCACATGGTCATGCTGACTTACCCCGACCGCCCCGTGATGGCGGAACTGATGGCACGGATGCTGTGGGAAATCGGGGCGGTGCACTTCCGGCCGCAGGAGCCTTACAAGCTCGCCTCCGGCATGGCGAGCCCGGTCTATATCGATTGCCGCAAGCTTTTGTCCTTCCCCCGCATCCGCTCCACCATCATCGATTTCGCCGCCTCTGTCGTGACGCGCGAGGCCGGCTTCGAAACGTTCGATTGCGTGGCCGGCGGCGAAACGGCGGGCATTCCCTTTGCCGCGCTTCTGGCTGATCGCCTGGCGCTGCCGATGATCTATGTGCGCAAGAAGCCGAAGGGCCATGGCCGCGCCGCCCAGATCGAGGGCCATATGCCGGAGGGATCGCGCGTTCTCGTCATCGAGGACCTGACGACGGTCGGCGGCAGCATGTTTACCTTCATCGATGCGGTGCGTGCGGCAGGCGGCGTCATCGATCATGCCATCGCCCTGTTCTACTATGGCTTCTTCCCGGAAGCGGAAGCCCGCTTTGCCAATGGCAAGGTGAAGCTGCACTACATTGCCACCTGGCGCGAGGTGCTGGCCGTTGCCAAGGCGGACAGGCTGTTCGACGAGGGGACGCTTGCGGAAGTCGAAAGCTTCCTCGATGCGCCGCTCGCCTGGTCTGCCCGTCATGGCGGTGTCGGCGAATTGCCGGCCAGCTGAGGCTGGCCTTTTTCATCAGGCTGATTTAATCGATTGAAGACCGGTTCGGCTTTTGGAGGACGACAATGATCTTGTGCTGTGGAGAGGCCCTCATCGACATGCTGCCGCGTGAAACCACGCGCGGGGAAAACGGGTTTGCGCCCTATGCTGGCGGTGCCATCTTCAACACGGCGATTGCGCTCGGCCGCCTCGGCCAGCCGACCGGCTTCTTCACCGGCCTTTCGGATGACATGATGGGCGACATCCTGCGTGAGACGCTGAAGCAGAGCCATGTCGACTATCGCTTCTGCGCCACGGCCTCGCGTCCCACGACAATCGCCTTCGTCAAGCTGGTCAACGGCCAGGCAACCTATGCCTTCTATGATGAAGGCACCGCCGGCCGCATGCTCTCGCGCGAGGACCTGCCGGAGCTTGGACCGGAAATCGAGGCCATGCATTTCGGTGCGATCAGCCTGATCCCCGAACCCTGCGGCGAAACCTACGAGACGCTGATGGCGCGCGAATACCAGAGCCGCGTCATCTCCTTCGATCCGAACATCCGCCCCGGCTTCATCAAGGACCGTGAAAAGCATCACGGCCGTGTGGCCCGCATGGCCGCCATGTCCGACATCATCAAGTTCTCGGATGAGGACCTGGAATGGTTCGGCATGCACGGCGATCATGATACGCTGGCAGCCTACTGGCTGGGGCAGGGGGCAAAGCTCGTCGTCATCACCCGCGGCGCGGAAGGTGCTGTCGGCTATACGGCCGGCTTCAAGGTCGTGGTTCCCGCCGAGCGCGTCACGGTGGTGGATACGGTCGGTGCCGGCGATACCTTCGATGCGGGCATTCTCGCCTCGCTGAAGCGTCAGAACCTGCTGACCAAGCAGAAGGTCGCAGGCCTTTCCGAGCAGGCTGTGCGCGATGCGCTGGCGCTCGGTGCCAAGGCCGCCGCCGTCACCGTCTCGCGCGCCGGCGCCAATCCGCCCTTCGCGCACGAGATCGGCCTCTGAGCCGCAGATCTCCGCAGGATGCATCCACTGCCGGGGCAGGCTCTGTCCCGGCATTTTCTTTGGTGAAATGCCGTGCATCTGCAATAAATTTTTGCAGTTTGTCCGCAATGCGGAATGAGTACGGTTGATAATTCGGGCGCAAGAGCCATAATTTGGGCATCTTCCGAAAGGTCGCGCTCAAGCTGCGACCGCTTTTCCTGTTGGGACACATCATCATGTCGTCATCTGCTGCAAGGGCCGCAAAGCCCTTTCACACGTCCTTTGGTTTTCAGGTGCTGAGCGCCATGGTCATCGGTCTGGTGCTGGGCTATGTCGCGCGCCAGATCGGGCCGACCGATGCAGGCCCGAACTGGCTGGTGCAGACCCTCTCCACCGTCGGCTCCATCTTCGTGCAGTTGCTCCGCGCGCTGGTGCCACTGCTGATCTTCACCGCCATCGTCGCCAGCATCGCCAATCTGCGCGAGCTCAACAATGCCGCCCGCCTCGTCTGGCAGACGCTGCTGTGGTTTGCGATCACCGCACTGATTGCTGTCGTCATCGGCATTGCGCTCGGCCTTCTCATCCAGCCGGGGCTGAATACGGGGCTTGCCGCCACCGCTGCGGCCGCACCCTCCAGCACCGGCTCCTGGCTGGATTTCCTGAAGGGGCTCGTTCCCGCCAACCTGCTTGGCCTGCAGGCCTCCACCAAGATCAGCCAGGGTGGCGCCACCACGGCGCTCAACTTCAACGTCCTGCAGATCCTCGTGGTGTCGATTGCCGTTGGCATTGCCGCGCTGCAGGTGGGCGAAAAGGCAGAGCCCTTCCTCGCCTTCAACCGCTCGCTGCTGGCCATCACCCGCAAGATCCTCTGGTGGATCATCCGGCTGACGCCGATCGGCACCATTGGCCTGCTCGGCAACGCGGTCGCCGTCTATGGCTGGGAGGCGCTCGCCTCGCTCGGCTGGTTCTCCGGCGCGATCTATATCGGCCTCGCCATCGTGCTCTTCGTCGTCTATCCGTTGCTGCTGCTGGCGCATGGTCTGAGCCCGGCCCGCTTCTTCGCCTCCGCCTGGCCGGCCATCCAGCTTGCCTTCGTCTCGCGTTCCTCGATCGGCACGCTGCCGCTGACGGAGCAGGTGACGGAGCGCAATCTCGGCGTGCCGCGCGAATATGCGGCCTTTGCCGTGCCGCTCGGCGCCACCACCAAGATGGATGGCTGTGCGGCGATCTATCCGGCCATCTCGGCGATCTTCGTGGCGCAGTTCTATGGCGTGCCGCTCGGCGTGCAGGAATATTTCCTGATCGTCTTCGTCTCGGTCATCGGCTCGGCCGCCACAGCCGGCCTGACGGGGGCAACCGTGATGCTGACGCTGACGCTCTCCACGCTCGGGCTGCCGCTGCAGGGCGTCGGGTTGCTGCTTGCCGTCGATCCGATCCTCGACATGGGCCGCACGGCCGTCAACGTCGCCGGTCAGGCGCTGGTGCCGACGCTGGTCGCCAAGCGCCAGGGTATTCTCGATCAGGCCGCCTATGATCGCGAGGAAGGGATCGACGCGCTCGATCCCGTCTTGGCGCCGGCCGAATAATCGCGCCTAACGCGCTCCGCCGGCCTTCATCCGCGCATGCACGAGATGGGGGCCGGTGCCGCCGCGGCTTTGCGCATGCTCGGGACCATAATAGCGGGCCGCTACATCGCCCGGTCCCAGATCCTTAATGGCGGCATAGCCCATCGCGGTGAGGGCTGCGTGGATCTCGTGCGGATCGAGCAGCGTGATCCAGGGCTCACCGGCACTGGCCACCCGCTCGGCCATCGCAGCCATCGCGGGTCGTCGTTCCGTCGGGTAGTTGTCGAGCGGCTCGGAATAATCGAAGACGATGCTGGCATCTGGCGCGCATGCCACCAGCCGCAGCAGCGACAGAACCGTGTCGCGTTGGAGGTAGGGCGTGACGCCCAGCCAGATATAGAAGGCGGGCCGATTAGCTTCGAAACCCGCCTCCCGCAGCTTGTCCGCCAGAGCGTCGGTCTCGAAATCGACCGGCACCCAGACCAGCTCTGAGGGTTCGCGCAGTTTCGCCGCAGACAGCCGTGCCCGTTTCCATGCCTGCGTCGACGGTTGATCCACCTCGAAAACCGTCAGGCCGAGTTCGCGATAGGGATTGCGCAGACCGAACGTATCGAGGCCGGCGCCGAGCACCACCACCTGCCGCACGCCCTCTGCGGCGGCGACGGCAAGGCAATCCTCGGCGAAACGGCTTCTTGCCGCCATGAACAGCCGAATGCCGCGCGACGCAGGATCGCGCGCCCGCTCATCGGCCTCCGCCAGCGCCTCCGGTTCCAGAATGAGGCGGGCGAAGGGGTCGCGGAACACGGTTGCCCCGTCGATCGTCTGGTGCGCGGCACGGTAGCCTGCGGCTCCCCGTGCCGTCTTGCTGGGACCGGCGAGGCGCATCGGGTCGCCTCAGCCGATCAGCGCCTTGACCAGCCCTGCGGTCGAGGCATCCTGCCCATCGGTGCCGGTCTTGCCCTGCACCACCGGCAGAAGGCCGGTCGCCAGTTCCTTGCCCAGCTCCACACCCCACTGGTCGAAGGAGTTGATGCGGAACAGCACGCCTTCCACGAAGACGCGGTGCTCATAAAGGGCGATCAGGCGTCCCAGCGCGAACGGCGTCAGCTGGTCGTAGACGAAGGTCAGCGACGGACGGTTGCCGGTAAAGACGCGGTGCGGCGCGATATGGTCGGCCTTGGCCTCGTCCATGCCCGATTTCAGAAGCTGCGCCTTGGCTTCCTCCAGCGTGCGGCCCTTCATCAGAGCTGCCGATTGGGCGAGGCAATTGGCGATCAGCAGTTCGTGCTGGTGGCGCAGATGCGGTTCGAAGCCCTTGGCCGCCACCATGAATTCCGCCGGGATGACGCTCGTGCCCTGGTGGATCAGCTGGTAGAAGGCGTGCTGGCCGTTGGTGCCGGGCTCGCCCCAGACCACCGGGCCGGACTGCCCCTCGACCGGCGTGCCGTCGATGGTGACCCCCTTGCCGTTCGATTCCATGTCGAGCTGCTGCAGATAGGCCGGGAAGCGCGACAGGCGCTGGTCATAGGGCAGGATGGCGCGCGAGGGATAGTTCAGCACGTTGCGGTGATAATAGCCGAGAAGGCCGAGCAGCGCCGGCAGGTTCTGGCGCACCGGCGCCTCGCGGAAATGCGTGTCCATGGCATGGGCGCCGGCGAGGAAACCCTCGAAGTTCTTCGGGCCTATCGCCAGCATCAGCGGCAGGCCGATGGCCGACCAGATTGAATAGCGGCCGCCGACCCAGTCCCAGAAACCGAAAATCCGGTCGCTGTCGATGCCGAAGGCGGCGACCTTGTCGAGCGCGGTGGACACGGCGGCGAAGTGATGCTTCACGGCGCTTTCGCCGAGCGCATCGGCGATGAAGGCGCGGGCGGAGGCCGCATTCGTCATCGTTTCGATGGTGGTGAACGTCTTGGAGGCGACGATGAACAGCGTGGTTTCCGCATCGAGCAGCTTCAGCGTATCGGCAATATGGGCGCCGTCGACATTGGAGACGAAATGCGCGCGCGGGCCGTCATGGAAGGGCGCAAGTGCCAGCGTTGCCATGACCGGGCCGAGATCCGAACCGCCGATACCGATGTTGACGACATCCGTGATCGCCTTGCCGGTCGCCCCCTTCAGCGCGCCGGAGCGGATACCGTCCGCAAATGCGCCCATCGCGGCAAGCACCGCGTTCACATCCGGCATCACGTCCTTGCCGTCGACCAGCACCGGCGTGTTGGAGCGGTTGCGCAGCGCGGTGTGCAGCACGGCGCGGTTTTCGGTGAAGTTGATCGCCTTGCCGGAGAACATCTCCTCGCGCTTTGCCGCCACGCCGCCCTCGATGAAAAGGCTTTCGAGCAGGGCCATGATCTCCGCGTTCACGGCGCATTTCGAATAGTCCATCAGCAGGTCGTCAAACCGGGCGCTGAATGTGTCGAAGCGGGCGCTGTCGGCGGCAAAGGCGGCGCGGATATCCGTCGCATGGGTGGCGGCGGCGGTGGATTTCAGCTGTTCGACGATCGCCTGCATGGCACTCCTCAAGGGTCATCAGTGGGTGAGAGGAACCTATTCGCTTTCCATGTCAAATCAAGCACGGCAAGGGCAAAGACGGTTCTCTTTACTGTCCGACGGCCGTTTGCAGCGTGCCGCCCAGGCTCTGGCCAAAGCGATCCACCTGTTCGGTATAGGTGCGGCGCGTGCGCGGATCGAAAACGGCAATCGGAGCGCTGACGGCAACGCTTGCCGCACTGCCCACCGTCTGCGCCGTGCCGACCGCCAGCGCGCCGATGCTTTCGCCGAGCCCCACCGGCGAATCCGTCACCGTCTGGCCGGCGATCAGCCGGTTGCCGATGAGGCGCACCACCTCCGGGCTTTCGGCGAACTTGCCGTGGTTCAGCGCATCGCCGCCCTGTAGTGCCGTCAGATCCAGCACGGTGATGCCGGCTTTCTCGAAGGCGGAACGGTAGGGTTCCACACGCGGATCCACCTGGCCGAGGCGATCGACATTGCCGGAAATACGGCGCGAGAGATTGAGCGCCCGGTCATCCTGCGAGACGAACAGCGTGAAGGCCGGACGCGGATGGCCGATTTCCGCCATCTGCTGACCGAACACGTCGACGTCGAGATCGGGGGAGGCGAGGATCACGTTGCGGATCTTGGGGGTGACGCGGCCATCGCGGATTGCCATCTGCCGCAGCGCCTCTACCGTCAGCCACGACCCCATGGAATGGGCCATCACGGTGATGTCCCGCACGCGCGCCTCCTTGGAGAGGTCGCGCAGCAGGTCTTCCAGCGCGTGGCGGGAATAGTTGGTGCTTTCCTTGTCATAATTGTAGGCAAAGACGCTGCCCCGCGAAGGCCAGGTGAACAGCACCGGCGCCACATCCGCGCCGCTGTCATGCACGATCTGCGCAAAGCGATAGACAGCATCCTCATACTGGTTGTTGAAGCCGTGCACGAAGACCAGAACGCGGCCGCTCGGCGGCAGCTGCCGCCTTAGCCAGGCGCGCGCCTCGCCGCGATTGTAGGGCTCCACCTTGGTGGTGGCGAAATCCTTCATCGGATCAGGCGGCAGACGACGCGGCCATTGCACCTGGCCGATCTTGCGGCTCTTGTCCGGCGGAATGGAGACGGTGATTGCCGTCACCTCCGGCTTCTGTCCCCGCTCGCCGGAATAGAGCATGCCGGGCACATCCGATTCCTTGCGGGTGGTGGCGACCAGCACATTGACCTTGGAGGTGGCCGGGTTTTCGACCGCAATCGGCACCAGCACGCCTTCCGCACGGCTGGCGCAGCCGGACAGAAGCGTGAGTAGGCCAAGCAGGGCGATCGCGGACAGGGAGGTGGGCTTGGACAAGGCGGACACCGGGGCTTGAGGACGGGGCGTCCGGCCGGGCCAGACAATCGCAGTTCTTTCTAGGGCGCGCGACCGGATCCGTCCATCCGGCCGCCATCACGTTTCGTGACGATAATACGGATTCGTCACTTCGTGCGCAGTTCGCGCCGGAGGATCTTGCCGACCGGTGATTTTGGCAGTTCGGTGCGAAACTCGATGTGCCTCGGCCGCTTGTAGTTGGTCAGGTTCTCGGCGCAATGGGCCTTGAGCGCCGTCTCCGTCAGCGCCGGATCCTTCTTCACCACGAAGAGCTTGACCGCCTCGCCTGAATTCTCGTCCGGCACGCCGATGGCCGCGCATTCCAGCACGCCGGGATGCATGGCGGCCACTTCCTCCACCTCGTTCGGATAGACGTTGAAGCCGGAGACCAGGATCATGTCCTTCTTGCGGTCGACGATCTTGATATAGCCGCGCGCATCCATGTAGCCCATGTCGCCGGAGCGGAAATAGCCGTCCGCGGTCATCGCCTTCGCCGTCTCGTCCGGGCGGTTCCAGTAGCCAGCCATCACCTGCGGGCCGCGGATGCAGATCTCGCCCACTTCGCCATGGGTAAGGATCGTGCCGTCCTCATCGCGAATCGTCACCTCGGTGGAGGAGACGGGCAGGCCGATGGTGCCAGTGAAGTCTGTAACGTCCACGCGATTTGCCGTTGCCACCGGTGAGGTTTCCGAAAGGCCGTAACCTTCGGTGATTGCGCAGCCGGTCATCTCGTACCAGCGCTCCGCCACCGGCCTCTGCACTGCCATGCCGCCGCCAAACACCAGGATCAGCGAGGAGTGATCGAGCTTGCGGAACTGCTCGTTGTTCATCAGCGCATTGAACAGCGTGTTCAGTCCTGGAAAGATGTGGATGCGATGCTTCTCGATCTCCTTCACCAGCGCCGGCAGATCGCGCGGATTGGCAATCAGCACGTTGTGGCTGCCGGTGGCAATGCCCATCAGCGAATTCACCGTCAGCGCGAAGATGTGATAAAGCGGCAGGGCGCAGAGAAAGTTCAGCACGTCCGGCCGCTTCTGGCGCAGAAAGGCGCTGTCCAGCCAGTAGCTCATCTGGTCCTTGTTGCAGAGCAGATTGCGGTGCGTCAGCATCGCGCCCTTGGAAATGCCCGTGGTGCCGCCGGTATATTGCAGGAAGGCAAGGTCATCGAGGCCCATGTCGACCGGTGTCAGCGTGCCTCGCGCGCCAGCCGAGAGAACCTGGCGGAAGGAGAGGGCGGACGGAATGGACCAGGCCGGCACCAGCTTCTTGATACGGCGGACCACCAGATTGACGATATGGCCCTTGAGGCCCAGCATGTCGCCCATGGTGGTGACGATGACATGGCGCACCGGCGTGCGTGCCACCACCTGCTGCACGGTGTGGGCGAAGTTTTCCATCACGAAGATCGCCCGCGCCCCGGAATCGTTCAGCTGATGCTCCAGCTCGCGCGGCGTGTAGAGCGGGTTGACGTTGACCACCACGAGGCCAGCCCGCAAGATGCCATAGACGGTGACGGGGTTCTGGAGGATGTTCGGCATCATCACCGCCACCCGGTCGCCCTTGGAAAGCCCCATGCCCTGCAGCCAGACGGCCACCTGGCGGCTGGCCTCCTCCAGATCCCGGAAGGTCATTTCCCTGCCCATGCTGGAAAAGGCAACGCGCTCGGCATAGCGCAGGCAGCTTTCCTCGAACAGATGGCCGAGCGAGCGATGCGCAAGGGGAGGCAGGTCGGCCGGCACCGTGGGGGGATAGGATGCAAGCCAGATACGATCGGCCGCCTGTTTCGTCGGTGCATGAGACATGTGAGTCATGGCGGCCTTTTCTCCTCCGTTTGGCGAGTCTCACGCCCGGCCTCCACTCCGGACATGCGACCCCTTCCTGACCATGCAGGCGATCCTACACCAGCTGACGGCAAAAGCTAAATAACTTTGACGTAAACGTCAATATTGTGGAAGTGTCCCGATCCGGCCCGCATCTTCTCCTGGGGCTGGAACATGTTGGCCGCGAAGCGCGTTCGGTCCTTATCCACAGCCAAACGAGAGGAGGCACATCATGTTGCATCAGGAACCGAAGGCCGGACAGGACCCTTACGTGAAGGATAGCTACGCGCTGATCGCCAGCGACAAGGTGGAAGGTACGCGCGTCTATGGCGCCGACGGCAAGCGCATCGGCAGCATCGAGCGCGTGATTCTGGAAAAGCGCGGCGGCAGGGTGGCTTATGCCGTGCTGAGCTTCGGCGGCTTCCTGGGGATCGGCGACGATTACTACCCGCTGCCCTGGGAAAAGCTGCGCTATGACGAGGAACTCGACGGCTACCGTATCGACCTGACCAAGGACCAGATCACCGCCGCCCCGCGTTTCGACAACCTCGACGACGACCGCTTCTATCGCAACAACGATCGCACGGTCTACGACTACTACGGCGTGCCGCCCTACTGGATGTAAGCCGCGCTGCAGTCCGCCTCGCGAACCCCGTCTCTGCCATCAGAGGCGGGGTTTTGCATGCGCGGGAGATAGATGTCTGATGCACGAAAATTTCGGGCAATCAATCGAGAGATGGTGAGAATGGTGCCGCTTACGTGACTCGAACACGTGACCCCATCATTACGAATGATGTGCTCTACCGACTGAGCTAAAGCGGCCTGCGCGCCTCTGTCCAGCACTGGACCGGCGGTGTGGGGCGGCTGATACAGGCAAAGCGGAGAGATTTCAAGTGTGGATTTTCGCTTCTTTTCCATCTTGCGGCATGATTTGCCATCAGCCCGCCTTGTATGGCCTTACAAGCAGGGCTTTGCGGTGGCGCTTGCGGATCGTCGGGCGAGCGTTTACCGAGGAGCGGTACGGGTTCGGATGGAAGCAAAGGGCAGGCAGTGAGCGGTTTGGAAACGGCAATCAGGAATGCGCTGGCGCGGAGCGACCGCGGCGACGCCGATCTCCGCGCTCGCATCTACCAGTCGGCCCGGCAGGCGCTGGAGGCGGGACTGCGCAAGCAGGAGGTCACTGATGACGCCGTGATCGACGCCGAACGCCGGCGGCTGGAGGCGAAGATCCGCGAGATCGAGGCGGAAGAACGTGCCCGCGTGCCGGATGACGCGCCGGATCTCCTGGCGATCATGCCTTCCGTTGGGCTGTCCGGACGCGATGACGGTGGTCAAGCCCGACACCCTGCCGCGCCAGAGACCGTGGAACCTGCCGCCCCGGCCCCGGATTCGGCCGTTTCTACGAATCATGTTCCAGGTGCCGGTGCCGCGTCCGCACCGAGCGTCTCGCCTCCGGCCCCTGACGTGACGGCCACACGCAGTGCCAGTGCGGCTTCTGCTCCTGCACCCAGCGTGTCTGCCGTGCGTCGCGATGCAGCGCCGGCCGCAGGCATGCCACCTGAAGCAAGTCTTGACATGGCTGTTTCCTCTCCCGCGGCGAGCGCGCCGCAGGCGGGCGAGGCAGTCCTTGGCGGTCTGGATGGCATGCGCGCCGAGCGCTCGGCCGAACGGCCGGCAACGCATCCCCTTGGCAAAGCTGGGCGTCCGCAGAAGGTGTCGCGCGGCCGCAAGGCAAAGGCCGCCTCCGGGGGGAGGGCGAAGGATGGTCTTGCGCCTGCCGTTCCAGGCGAAAGGCGTCGTCGCCGGCGCGGTGGTGTGCTCTCCAGCCTGTTTACCCTGTTCACCTTTCTCATTCTTGCGGGCATCGGCCTCTGGTGGGCGGCGAATACCGGCCTGTTGCAGGCGCTGATGCTGCGCGAAACCGGTCTTTCCGGCCAGGTCGCGCAGCGTTCTGAACAGGATGGCGCGGGCGCCCCGTCGCATTTCGATCCGCAGCGCGGCTTTTCGGCGGACTGGCTGGAAGTGTTCGGTCCTGACCGCAAGGCTGTGGCGACCGCCGGCTCTGCCGCGACCGTCGAAACCGTTGCCATGGCCGATGGGCCGGCGCTGAAGATTACCTCTGCCGTGCCGAATGCCAATGGCGAGGTGGCCGTCGAGGTGCCGGCCGCCATTCTGCGCGAACTGGCGGGCAAGACCTCCACCATGGCCTTGACCCTGCAATCTGTGGGCGATGTCTCCGTCCAGCTTGCTGTGCGCTGTGATTTCCCCGGCATTGGCGATTGCTCGCGACACCGCGTGCTGGCTACGCAGGAGCGCGCCGACACACTGTTCCGCGTCACCTTCCCGGGCGGCGTGGTGCCAAACCAGCCGGGGCGTATCTATCTCAACAGCGATATCCTGAACGGCGGCACCGGTGTGCTGGTCTATTCGCTGCGCGTGCTGCCGGGGCAGTGAGCCCGGCAGTCATGCGGTCCGCATGGCACACCTGCCATAACCTTCGGTCTGCACAGGCTGCATCACACGCAACAGTGGCCCGCAACGGGTAGCGACCTACCGAAAAGCCTTCGGACCGAAGTCGAGGATGCGCTTGTCGATCTGGCCGATGGCCTTGCTGTCCTTGCCCGAATAGTCGAGGCTGTCCAGCAGGTGGCGGATGATGGAGAGCCGCGCCCTGCGCTTGTCATTGGCGCGCACCACCGTCCACGGCGCGTGGTCGGTATGGGTTTCCTCCAGCATCTGGTCGCGTTTCTCGCCATACTCTTTCCAGCGGTCGAGCGAAGCGATGTCCATCGGCGAGAGCTTCCAGATCTTCAGCGGGTCATGCCGGCGGTCATGAAAGCGCTTCAGCTGCATTTCGCGGCCGATATCGAGCCAGAACTTGAAGAAGTGGATACCATCGTCGACGATGAGCTTTTCGAAGACCGGTGCTGCCTTGAGGAAATGGCGGTGCTGTTTGGGCGTGCAGAAGCCCATCACCGGCTCCACAACGGCGCGGTTGTACCATGAGCGGTCGAACAGCACGATCTCTCCGGCGGTCGGGAAATGTTCGACATAGCGCTGGAAATACCACTGGCCGGCTTCCGTCGGCGTCGGCTTCGGAAGCGCGACGACCCGCGCCTCGCGCGGGTTGAGATAGGCGCGCACCGCAAAGATCGAGCCACCCTTGCCGGCGGCATCGCGTCCCTCGAACAGTGCCATCACGCGCTCGCCGCTTTCCTGCAGCCAGGACTGGACCTTGACGAGCTCGATCTGCAGCAGCCGAAGCTCGGCTTCGTAGCGGTCGTCGTCCAGCTTCTTGTCGTAGGGATAGCCGCCGGAGGACAGAGCCTTCTCGCTGATCCATTTGGGCAATGTGGGGTCATCAATGTCAAAGACATGCCGTTCGCCACCGATGTCGAGCGTCACGGCCCGGCTGCTCGTCATTTCATTCATGCTGCAGTCCCGTTCATCCTGTTCATGCCCTTGCCCTCCTGCCGATCCGGCGTCGGTGCATTGAGGCAGAAGGTGCGTTGTCTATCAAGGCTCTGCCCCCGCTCTTTGTTCCGGCACCCGCATTAAACGGTGCATTGCAATGTTGCGGACAAGCCGAATTTCAAGGTTGCATTGCCGCATCGATGTATATCTGTCATGCGAGGCAGATATCACCACCGGTCAAGTTGGTGCGCGCACCGAATTCCGGCGCGTGCGTGCCGGTGTCGGCCGGGGTCGGAGAGGCGAGTATGGCGTTGCGGAATGTGAAGGCGGGGCGCGGCGAGACATTGCGGCGGGGCTGGCTGGTGGTGGCATCCGCCACCCTGCTGGCGGCCCTGGCGCTTGCGGCGGAGATCAACCCGCTGTTCGTCGCAGCCGGTTGGACGTTGATCCTGCTCTCGCTGCTTTTGTCGCCGTCCCTGCCGATCACCGAGGAGGACGAGCCGGAAGATATCCCGGAGCCGCCGCTCCCGCGCGACCCCATGATCGATCTCTGCGTCGCCTATTCCGCACTCGACATGCCCGTGATGGTGCTTGGCGCCGACGCCAACGTGCTGTTCCAGAACGATGCGGCCCAGGACGCCTTTGGCGAAATCGCTGCCGGCTCTCATCTTTCGGTGCGGCTGCGCGCGCCCGGTATTCTGGACATGGTGCGTGAAACCATTGCCACCGGTCAGCCGAACCAGATCGAGTATTCCGAACGCCACCCCTCCGAACGCGTCTTCCTGCTGCGGATCGCGCCGATCGGTGTGCCGCCGGCGGCAGAGGGCACTGATCCGGCCGCCGCCGTCTTCTGTTATGCGCTGTCCTTCCGCGATATATCCGAATTGCGCCGGATCGACCGCATGCGCTCCGATTTCGTGGCCAATGCCAGTCACGAACTGCGCACGCCGCTTGCGTCGCTTCGCGGCTTCATCGAGACCCTGCAGGGGCCTGCCAAGGGGGATCCTGGTGCGCATGAGCGCTTTCTCGGCATAATGCTCGATCAGGCCAACCGCATGAGCCGGCTGGTGGACGATCTCCTGTCTCTGTCGCGGCTGGAGTTGAAGGCGCATATCGCCCCCAGCCAGCGGGTCGATC
The DNA here is from genome assembly GCF_900156005.1 of Rhizobium sp. RU35A. Taxonomy (NCBI): domain Bacteria; kingdom Pseudomonadati; phylum Pseudomonadota; class Alphaproteobacteria; order Hyphomicrobiales; family Rhizobiaceae; genus Rhizobium; species Rhizobium sp. RU35A. The sequence continues at coordinate 158,618 of NZ_FTMR01000012.1, forward strand.
TCGTGCCTCTGGCGGGTCATGTGCGCGACAGCCTCCTGCCGCTGGCCCAGGATCTCGGCGTGGAAATCCGCCTGCATCTGCCCGCGGCCAAGGTCGAGGTGATGGGGGACCGGGATGAACTGGTGCAGGTAATCGAGAATCTCGTGGAGAATGCCTGCAAATATGGCCAGGAGGGAAAGTTCGTTGATGTCTACCTGCGCAACGCGCCTTCGCAGCCGGTGGAATTGAGTGTCGTCGACAATGGTCCCGGCATTCCGGCCGAGCATGTGCCGCGTCTGACGGAGCGTTTCTACCGCGTCAGCGTGGCCGACAGCCGCTCCAAGAAGGGGACCGGGCTTGGCCTTGCCATCGTCAAGCATATCCTCACCCGTCATCGTGCACGGCTGATCATTACCTCCGAGCTGGGCAAGGGCACGGATTTCACCGTCCGTTTTTAACATACAGAAACGTCTGGCTCTCGGGGGTCTTGAAATTGTTGTTATAGATCAAAAGCTTGATCTGTCACAAATGTTTCACGGAACTGACATAAAAGGGTGGCGCTGCGGCAGCTATGAGATGGTTGCCTACTCACTGGCGAGAGCGAGCGCCGGTTGAGACGAACTCACACAAGCCCATCACGGGAGATCACCAATGAACATCCTGAAACTTTCCGCGGCTGCCCTCGTGGCCTCTGTCGCGTTTTCCGGCGCTGCTGCTGCGCGCGACCAGATCCAGATTGCCGGTTCCTCGACCGTTCTGCCCTATGCCTCGATCGTTGCCGAAGCCTTCGGTGAAAACACCAAGTTTGCGACCCCCGTCGTTGAAGGCGGTGGTTCGGGCGCCGGCCGCAAGAAGCTGTGCGAAGGCGCAGGTGAAAACACCATCGACATCGCCAATTCCTCTTCGCGCATTTCCAAGTCCGATATCGAGACCTGCGCCAAGAACGGCGTGACCGAGATCCAGGAAGTCCGCATCGGTTACGATGGCATCGTATTCGCCTCCGACATCAAGGGCCCGAAGTTCGCCTTCACCCAGGCTGACTGGCACAAGGCTCTGGCCGCCAAGATCGTCAAGGATGGCAAGCTGATCGACAACCCGAACAAGACCTGGAAGGACGTTCGCGCCGACCTGCCGGCGCAGCCGATCCTGGCCTTCATTCCGGGCACCAAGCATGGCACCCGCGAAGTGTTCGACGAGAAGGTCATCGTTGACGGCTGCAAGGAAGACGGCACTTACGACGTTGCGCTTGCTGCCAACAACAACGACAAGGCTGCCGCCACCAAGGTTTGCGCCGCCATCCGCACCGACGGCGTTGCCGTTGACATCGACGGCGACTATCCGGAAACGCTGGCCCGCGTTGACGCCAACAAGAACGGCATCGGCATTTTCGGTCTGTCCTTCTACCAGAACAACACCGACAAGCTGCAGGTCGCCACGATGGCCGGCATCGTGCCCTCGGTTGAAACCATCGCTTCCGGCAAGTACCCGGTCTCGCGTCCGCTGTACTTCTACGTGAAGAATGCGCACCTGGACGTTATTCCGGGCCTGCAGCAGTACGTCGAGTTCTTCGTGTCGGACGAAATGGCCGGCCCGAACGGCCCGCTCGCTGCCTATGGTCTGGTTTCCGATCCGGAGCTGAAGAAGACCCAGGAAGCCGTCAAGGCCCGCAAGCCGATGGGCCCGCTGAACTGATCTGAAACAAACGCCCGGCGGCGCGACGATCGCGCCGCCGGATTTCCCTTTGTTTGAAGGATGCGGCCAAGATGAACGTTGGCATCATTATTCTTGTTGTGTTGGCGTTTGCGGCCGCCGGCTATATTGCCGGCAAGAGACAGGCCCTTTCGCTGTCGGCGCAGAGCGGCATCAAGCTGCATTCCCTGTCCGGCTATTATGGCCAGACGGTCGCGCTTTTCGCTGCCGTGCCTGCCCTGCTTCTCCTGATCGTCTGGCTGCTGGTTCAGCCGATCGTCGTTGAAAGCCGCGTCGGCGGCATGATCCCTGACAGTGCCATTGCCCAGGGCAGCGCCCGCAGCCTGGTCATGTCGGATGTGCGCCGTATTGCTGGCGGTCTCGATGCCGTTCTGGCACGCGGCGGTCTTGGCGAAGACGAACTGAACACCATTTCTGCCAATACGCAGACCGTGCGTGCGCGGCTGGCCGAGGTCGGCGTCGCGCTGGCGGGCGAGGTGCAGCCCGTCGTGTTCGAGGCGGCACGAGCCTATCGCCAGACCACCAAGGGTGGCGCTCTCGCGATGACCATTGCGGTGCTCGGCGTCTCGCTGGCGCTGGCCTTCCTGGCCTATCGTCGCATCGAACCGCAGATGCGGGCGCGCAACATCAGCGAAGGCTTCGTCAAATCGCTGCTGATTGCCTCGTCGCTCATCGCGATCCTGACGACCATCGGCATCGTCTTCTCCCTGGTGTTCGAGACGATCACCTTCTTCAAGATCTATCCGGCCTCGCAGTTCTTCTTCTCGACCGTCTGGAACCCGCAGTTCCGCGGCGGTTCCGAGCTTGGCATCCTGCCGCTGCTGTGGGGCACGATGTATGTCTCCTTCATCGCGCTTCTGGTGGCGGTGCCGATCGGCCTGATGATCGCCATCTACCTCTCGGAATATGCCGGTCGCTCGATGCGCAGCTTTGCCAAGCCCGCCATCGAAATGCTGGCGGGGATCCCGACCATCGTCTACGGCCTGTTCGCGCTGGTCACCATCGGCCCCTTCCTGCGCGATTACTTTGCCCAGCCGCTCGGTCTCGGTTCGTCCTCCTCCTCCGTTCTCACGGCGGGTCTGGTCATGGGCGTGATGATCATCCCCTTCGTCAGCTCCCTGTCGGACGACATCATCAATGCCGTCCCGCAGGCCCTGCGTGACGGTTCCTACGGTCTCGGCGCCACCCGCTCGGAAACCATCAAGAAGGTGGTCATGCCGGCCGCTCTTCCGGGCATCGTCGGTGCGGTGCTGCTCGCCGCCAGCCGCGCCATCGGCGAAACCATGATCGTGGTCCTCGGTGCCGGCGCCTCCGCCAAGCTGTCGCTCAATCCCTTCGAAGCCATGACCACGGTCACGGTCAAGATCGTCAGCCAGCTGACCGGCGACTCCGAATTTTCGAGCCCGGAAACGCTCGTCGCCTTCGCGCTCGGTCTGACCCTCTTCACCTTCACGCTGGCGCTGAATGTTCTCGCCCTCTACATCGTGCGCAAATACCGGGAGCAGTACGAATGACCGATCTCACCGTTACCGGCGCCAGCGCTCTTGCGCCAAGGGGCAAGTCCCTTCTCGAACTCGATGAGCGCACCCGTCGCCGTAATGCTGCCGAAACCCGTTTCCGGATGATGGGCCTGGTGGCTGTTCTCGTCGGCGTCTTCGTTCTCGTCTTCCTGCTGGGCTCCATTCTGTCGAACGGCCTGTCATCCTTCCGCCAGACCTATATCTCGCTCGACATCTTCCTGGACCCGGCCAAGCTCGACAAGGGCGGCAAGCGCGATCCGGCTGAAATCGCCAAGGTCACCACCTTCGGCTATGCGCCGCTGATCGAAAAGGCGATGGCGGATGCCATGGCCGCCAAGGGCGTGACGGGTGATGGCGTCAGCGCCAAGGCCGCCGGCGAGCTGATTTCCAAGGAAGCGGCTGCCGATCTGCGCCGTTATGTGCTTGCCCATCCGCAGGCCATCGGCACGACGGTCAATTTCGATCTGCTCGCCTCCGGTCGCATCGACGGCTACTACAAGGGTCGCGTGACCATGGAGAGCGCAAAGCTGGATCGCAACATCTCGCCGGCGCAGCTGCAGCTCGCCGACAAGCTGAAGTCGGCCGGCATTCTGGTCACGCATTTCAACTGGGGCTTCTTCACCGCCCCGGATGCCTCGGACACACGTCCGGAAGCTGCCGGTCTCGGCGTCGCCATCCTCGGCTCCGTCTACATGATGGTCATCGTGCTGGTGCTGTCGCTGCCGCTCGGCGTTGCCGCCTCGATCTATCTCGAGGAATTCGCACCGCAGAACCGCTTTACCGATCTGATCGAGGTGAACATCGCCAATCTGGCCGCCGTTCCCTCCGTCGTCTTCGGTATCCTCGGCCTTGCCGCCTTCATCAACTTTGCCGGCCTGCCGCAATCGGCGCCGGTGGTTGGCGGTCTCGTGCTGACCCTGATGACGCTTCCGACCATCATCATCGCCACCCGTGCGGCGCTGAAATCGGTGCCGCCGTCGATCCGCGATGCGGCACTCGGCGTCGGCGCCTCCAAGATGCAGGCGATCTTCCATCACGTGCTGCCGCTTGCGATGCCCGGCATCCTGACCGGCACCATCATCGGCCTGGCGCGTGCGCTCGGCGAAACGGCCCCATTGCTCCTGATCGGCATGGTCGCTTTCGTCCGTGATTATCCGGCCGGTCCGCCGGAAGGCTTTTTCGATCCGGCCTCCGCGCTTCCGGTCCAGGTCTACAACTGGACGCAGCGCGGCGATCCGGCCTTCATCGAACGGGCATCCGGCGCCATCATCGTCCTGCTGGTCTTCCTGATCCTGATGAACTTGTCCGCAATCATCTTGCGCCGCCGCTACGAGCGCCGTTGGTAGGAGGTCTGACCATGAATAGCATCTCTTCCATGAACACGACGACGACGACCACGAAGGCCTCCCCCATGACCGAAACGAAAATCTCCGCCCGCAATGTGCAGGTCTATTACGGCGAGAAGCATGCGCTTCGCGATGTCAGCATCGAGATCCGTCCGCGTTCCGTCACCGCCTTCATCGGGCCGTCGGGTTGCGGCAAGTCAACCTTCCTGCGCTGCCTCAACCGCATGAACGACACGATCGACAGCTGCCGGGTCGAAGGCCATATCCTGATCGACGGTGAAAACATCTACGATGCCAAGGTCGATCCGGTGCAGCTGCGCGCCAAGGTCGGCATGGTGTTCCAGAAGCCGAACCCGTTCCCGAAGTCGATCTACGAGAACGTGGCCTATGGCCCGCGCATCCACGGCCTTGCCCGCAAGAAGTCGGAACTGGACGACATCGTCGCCGCTTCGCTGCAGAAGGCCGGTCTCTGGAACGAGGTCAAGGATCGCCTGCATGAATCCGGCACGGGCCTTTCGGGTGGCCAGCAGCAGCGCCTGTGCATTGCACGCGCCGTCGCCGTCTCGCCGGAAATCATCCTGATGGACGAGCCCTGCTCGGCGCTCGACCCGATCGCGACCGCCAAGGTCGAGGAACTCATCCACGAACTGCGGACCAATTTCACGATCGTCATCGTGACGCACTCCATGCAGCAGGCCGCCCGCGTCTCGCAGCGCACGGCGATGTTCCACCTCGGCCTGCTCGTCGAGGAGAACGACACTGACAAGATGTTCACCAACCCCGACGACCAGCGTACGCAGGATTACATCATGGGCCGCTTCGGCTGAGCCTTCCGGTTTTGCCGATTTTCGCCTGTTGTTTGGGGCCCAAGCCTTTTTTCGGAAGGAAATGAGATGTCTTCCACGCATATTCTGTCAGCCTTTGACGAAGACCTGAAATACCTGAACCGCCGGATTTCCGAGATGGGCGGTCTGGCCGAGGAGATGTGCGGCGCAGCCGT
>NZ_FTMR01000013.1:0-121925 GCF_900156005.1 Rhizobium sp. RU35A
ATGACCACCCCGCTGAAACTCCAGGCCGTCGTGACGCTCGACGCCAGCCAGGTTCCGGCTGGTGCGCGCGCCACCAAGGCCGAGATCGCGGGGATCGGAACCGAAGCGCAGACCACGACGTCGAGACTGCAGGCGCTGATCAACGCGCAGATGGGTCTCGGCGCGCCGGCGGCGAACCAGAATGTCCGGGAATGGACCGGGGCGCTTGTCATGCAGGGCCGCTCGCTCGACGAGTTGCGCGCGAAACACAATCCGCTGTTTGCCGTCATCAACCAGTACAAGACGCAGCTGACCGAGATCCGGACGCTGCACGCGCAGGGCGTCCTCTCTACCGACGAGATGACGGCGGCGATCTCGCGCCAGCGTCAGGCAACGCTGGCCTCGATCGACGTGATCAAGGGCCGCAACAGGGCGCTCGGAGACAGCGACGGGACTGCCCAGTTTCGACGCCAGAACCTCACCTATCAGGCCTTCGACGTTGGTCAGTCGCTGGCCGGCGGCATGCCGATCGGCATGGTGCTTGCCCAGCAGGGACCGCAGATCGTGCAGATCTATGCCGGCCAGGGTGGCGTGAATGCAGCCCTAAAGGATCTGGGCAGTATCGCATCCGGCGCTGCCCGGCTGATCACCCCACTGACGGTCAGCATTGCCGGGCTCGCCGCTGTTGCCGTGACAGGCGCGGCTGCCTGGTCGAGCTATCTGCAGTCGACGAAGGAAGTCGAGACAGCGGCCAAGGGCCTTGGCCTGGCGGTCGCGGGCACCTCGGCCGAGATGGAAGCCTCGGCCCGCGCCGGCGCATCCGCCGCCGGGATTTCGGTGTCGGCCGCGCGCTCGATGGAAGCGGGCTTTCTGCGCACCGGCCGCATCGGCTCGGAAAACTTCGAGAAGCTGATCGCCATCAGCAAGGACTTTGGCGCCACGATCGGTCTCGATGCCGCCTCGGCCGGCGATGCGCTGGCAGAGATGTTTGCCGACCCGGCCAAGGCCGCCCAGACGCTCTACCAGCAATACGGCCTGATTACCGCTGCGACGGCGCGGCAGGCGACGAACCTTGCCCAGCAGAACCGGGCTTCGGAGGCGCAAGCGGTCCTGCTCGATGCATTGCCGAAGCGGCTCGTGAAAGCAACGGATGCGACGACGGCGCTGGGGCGGGCGTGGTCGTCGGTCGCCACATTTGCGAGCGATGCGTATGACAGCGTTGGCCAGATCATCAACAAGCTTGCCGAGGGGCCGACCCTTGAGGAGCAGATCGCCCGTGCGCAGGCCAGATTCGATGGCCTCTCCCAATCCTGGCGCTTCGATCCAGCGCGTCTCGCGCTGCCGGATGCAAAATCAGATCTAGACAGCCTGCTGGCGGAAAAGCAGCGGCGGGATGCCGAAGCCGCTCGCCAGAAGGAACAGGCGGAGCAAATAGCACGCAGCCGCGCGGTCACCAACCTGATCGACACATCCAGCGCCGGAGCGGATCGCCGGCGCATCCAAACGCTGCAGAACGAAATCGCCACGCTGAGGGACGGTGCAAAGCTCACCGGCATCAACGAGGACGAACGCACTTCGACGCTCGATGCCAAGCAGCGCGTGCTGGACAGCATCATCAATCGCCAGCAGCGCCTGACCGAACTGGATCGGCTTGATATCCAGATTCAGAGCGAGCGCAATCCGATGGTGCGTGCGGATCTTGAAGCGCGCCGCACACGGCTGCAAATGGCGGATCAAGAGGTTTCAACGACCTCGATCGAAATCGATGCCGGTCGTGCTCGCAACCGGGTGATCGCGGAGACGATTAGCACGGCACGCGCCCAGGCGCAGGACATGCAGGCTGAGCTGGAGGTGCGTACCCGGCTGAATGCCTTGGTAGCTGCTGGCACAATCACGTCGGCAGACGCCAACCGCATGCTCCAGGAAGAGCTTTATCTACGCCCGCTGATCGCAGCGGCCGCGACGGCGGAAGAAGGGGCCAAGCAAAATCTCAACCAACAGATCACCGACTTGCGCGCAGGTTATGCCGGTCTTGCCGAGCAGGAGAAGCTGGCCTCCGGACAGGACTATCTGCGCAGCCAGAACGAGCGCATGGAGCAGCTGCGCGTCGAACAGGCGTTGATCGGTGCCAACGCGACAGTGCGGGCGCGTTCGCTGGCGCTGCTGGAGGCAGAGCAGAAGATCCGTCAGATGGGTCTAGGCAGCGACAGCAATCAGGCACGCGACATTCGCGCTGCTGCGGATGCCATGGCGATTTTCAATCGGGAGATCGAAAAGCAGGCCGATGCCTGGGGCAAGGTACAGGGCAGCGCCGAAAACGCCATCGACGGGATCGTAGACGGGCTTTCGAGCGGTGACATCTCCGGCGCGCTGGAAGGCATCGCCAAGGACATCAAGAGCACATTCCTGGAAATCGGCGTTAAAAACCCGCTGAAGAACGCATTGCTCGGGACCGATTATGGCACGCTGTCTGACATTGGCGGCCTCAGCGGCATTGTCGGCCGGCTGTTCGGGCAAAAACAGTCCGATCCCAGCGCAATCGTCTCGAATGCGATGGGCCGCAGTGTCGGCTCCATGTCGGTGATGGCGGGGACTGTTGTCATCAATGGCGGCATCGGTTCTGGCGTCGGCGGATCGGGCGTGGGCAACCTCCTCGGCGGCGCAGCCAATAGCAACGTGCCTGGCGGCTATTCCGGCTTGGCCGGCAATGCCGTCGACAAGGCCATGGGCCTGATCGGCGCCAACGAACTCAGCCAGCGGACCGACATCAACGCCTTCCTGCGCGCAGGCGGCGTCGACATCGATGCCGCCACCACGGCCTGGTGCGCCGGCTTCGTGAACTCGGCCCTCAAACAGGTCGGCATCGACGGCACGGGATCACTGACCGCGAATGCCTTCCAGAACTGGGGCCGCGCGATCGATCCGTCCCAGCTGATGCGCGGTGACATCCTGCTGCAGACGCGCGGCCTCGGCGCTGGCAATACGGGCGGGCATGTCGGCTTTGCCACCGGTGCCAGTCGCTGGCTCGGTGGGCAGCAGCAGTTCCAGATGCTGTCGGGCAATCAGCAGGATTCGGTAACGACCAGCTGGATCAACGCCTCGGAACTGCAGATCCGCCGCGCAACCGAGGCCTCGGCGTCTCTTGCCTCGCTCGCCGGCACATCGGGCGCGGCGACACAAAACCTCGGTGTCTTCGGCAACGGGCTTGGGCAACTCGCAAACGGTCTTGGTCAGATCGGGAATATCGCTGCAACCGGTGGCGCATCGTCGGGCGGTTTTTTCTCCTCGCTCCTGGGCGGGATTGGCAAGCTGTTTGGCGGTGTGTCGCCGACCAGTTCGTTCTGGGCACCGAACACGACGTTTGGTTCTTTCCTGGTGCGTGGTTTTTCCAGCGGCGGCGCGACCGGCGGATCCGATCCCACACGGGTGGCAGGTCTTGTCCATGAAAAAGAGTATGTTTTCGACGAGATCTCGACGGCTGCGATCGGCGTGCAGAATTTGGACGCGCTACGCCGAATGGCACGCGGCGGCGGAAGGACCGGCTTTGCTTCCGGCGGCTATGTGGCCTCGATCGCCCCGGTTTATGCCAACGCCAACAGCAATATGCCGTCCGCCGCAAATGCTGGCGGTGCTTCGGGCACCGGCGGCTCGTCGATCGTCATCAACAATTATGGCCAAGAGCGGGTCCGCGCCGAGGAGCGCACCGACGAGCGCGGCCGCAAGCAAACCATCGTCCAGATCGGCGAGGCGACAGCCGCCGCGATTGCCCAGCCCGGCAATCCGACGCGCCGCACCCTGCAGACGGAATTTGGCCTGAAGCCGCGGAGGATCAATCGTTGACGATCGCGACGTGGCCTGAGGAGCTTCCGAAGCCGGAGCGCAGTACCTGGAGCGCACAGCCGCAGGAGGCGCGCCTGCGCCGTCAGTCGGACACGGGCACAGGCGGCAGCCGGCTGCGCTTTTCCAATGTGGCGATGGCGGTGACGCTGAGCGTTCTGCTCGATGCTGATCAGCGGTCGATGTTTGATGGTTTCTTCGAACACGACACCAAGAAAGGCACGCGGCCGTTTCGCATGCCGGACCCGACCACGGATGGTTGGGCGCTCCGGGCAAGCGATGGCTCGCTGCTGCTGACCAGTGACGGCCAGCCGATCCTGATGGCAGCGATGTGGCTGTGTACCTTCGGCGACCAGTTGCCCACGGAAACCATCGTCGGCCGCGAGTTTCGCAAAACGTTCCAAGTGCTGGTGATGCCATGAGACGTGTCTCCATGAACGCACGGCTGATGCAGGATGCCGAGGCGAGCGCCGACCTGTATGTGGCGCTGTTCGAGATCAACCATCCGTCGCTCGATGTTCCTATCCGTCTGTCTACCGACAATACGGAACGTCTGTCGGACGATCCGCTCTATTACGGCACCCGCTCGACCTGGCGCGGCGCCAATCCGGTAACGGAGCCCTTCCTGTGGGTGGTCGCTTCGACGCTTCTCCCCTCGGATGAGGAGGATACGCCCGCCGCCGCAACGATCGTGCTGGACAATCTGGACAAGGACATGGTCGCGATCGTGCGGTCCTTTACGGACATCGCGACGATCCACATGGCCGTTGTGCTGGCCTCGTCGCCGTCCTCGATCGAGGTCGAATACACGGATCTGGAAATCCTGTCGGCCGACATCGATGCCGGCGAGATCACGCTGTCGGTCAGCCGCGAGGAGATCGAAAACGAGTATTTTCCCGGCGGCCGCATGACCAAGAATGTTTTTCCGGGGCTGCATCTATGAGCTGGAGCAATCGTTTCGTCGGCACTCCGTTCCGGTCGCATGGCCGCAGCCTCGAAGGCGCCGATTGCTGGGGTCTGGCGTGCCTGGTCTATCGCGAGGAGTTGCGGATCAGCCTGCCGGACTATCTCGGCTACACGTCCGTCGATGAACATGCGGAAATCGCAGCCCTGGTGGATGGGGCCAAGCAACTGCCGATGTGGGTGCCGGTTCATGGCACGGCAGTGGCCTTTGATCTCGCCGTTTTCCGGCGCGGCCGAATGGACAGCCATATCGGCATTGTCGTCCAGCATGGCATCATGCTGCATGCGGCCGGCGAGGATTGCGCCAAGATCGAGAGCTACCAGGCCGGCGCGTGGCGGCATCGTTTAACGGGCGTTTACAGGCATGTCGAACTGGTTTCGAGGGCCACCAAATGACCCAGCAGACCGGCCTCATACCCGTTCTGGCCGCGCCGGCTCTTGATCCCGGCACCTGCCGCATCGAGCGCGACCTTCCGCCTGGATTGACCATCGCTGAAATCGTGGATCTCGTGATTCCGGATCGTGCCATCGGCCGGGAGTATATCCGCGTTGCGCTGGTCACCGATCGGGGCTCGCAGATCGTGCCTCCGGCCATTTGGCATTGCGCTCGCCCTCATCCAGGTGTTCGCGTCGTCATTCGCGTCATTCCCGGTAAGTCCGTTCTGCGATCCATCCTGCAGATCGTCGTCTCGATCGCCGCCATCGCGCTCGGTCAGTATTGGGCCGCAGCCTATTTTGGCGGCAGCGTGTTTGCCTCGGCCGCGATCGGCATCGGGATTTCCGTCCTCGGCAACCTCCTCATCAATGCGCTCATTCCGCCAGTCAAGCCGAAGAACCAGGACCGCGAAAACCGGTACTCAATCACCGGCTGGCGCAACCGGGCGGAGCCGGACGGCGCCATCCCTGTGCCACTGGGATCGATCCGCTACGCGCCCCCTTTCGCCGCACTCTCCTACAATGAGATCGTGGGCAACTGGCTCTATATCCGCAGCCTGTTCTGCTGCGGCTACGGCCGCCTGTCGATCGACGATATGCGCATCGGCGAAACCTCGCTGTCCGAATATGACGAGGTCGAGGTCGAGGTGCGCGACGGGGTGAGTACCGACACGCCGATCGGGCTGTTTCCGCGTCAGGTCGCAGAAGAGAATATCGGGACCGAGCTGACGCGGCCATATCCGCGTGACGACCTCGGCAACATCATTGGCGGCAGCACACCCCAGGAAACTCCGGTCACCCGCACGACCGGCGCGGATGCATCCGGTGCATCCGTCATCCTCGCATGGCCCTCCGGTCTCTATGCCACCAATGACAATGGTTCGGTGCGCGACACCAGCGTGTCGGTCAAGATCCAGCAACGGCTTGCCAGCGCCGACAGCTCGGCGGCCTGGACGGATGTCGTCACGCTGAACATCACGGCCCGCTCGCTGGAGGCATTTTATCGACAGCATACCTGGGACTTTCCGTCTCGCGGCCGCTGGCAGGTCCGGCTGGTGATGATGACCGGGGAATCGACCGATATCCGCGTCCAGCAGCGCACATCATGGGCGGCTTTGCAGACCATTCGTCCGGAGTATCCGCTGAACTTCGGACAGCCGCTTGCTCTTGTCGCGCTCCGGATCAAGGCAACGCACCAGCTCAACGGCCAGCTCGACAATTTTAACGCCAGGCTGACCCGCGTCTGTCTGGACTATGACCACACCACAGGCACCTGGATCGAACGGGCGACACGCAATCCGGCATCGCTGTTCCGCTATGTCCTGCAGTCGCCCGCCAATCCCAGACCGGTGAGCGATTCCGGCATCGATCTTGAGCAGCTGATCGACTGGCATAATTTCTGCCGGCTCAAGGATCTCAAATACGATCGCGTGCTCGATGATGGCCAGACCTCGCTGGGGGATGTTCTGGCCGAGGTTGCGGCCGCAGGTCGCGCCTCGCCGCGGCATGACGGCGTGCGCTGGGGCGTGGTGATCGACCGGCAGCAGACGCTCGTGATTGATCACATCAATCCTCGCAATGCCTACAGCATGAAGTGCACGCGCACCTATGTGCGCCCTCCGGACGGGTTTCGCGTCAAGTTCCTGGACGAGACGAATGATCACGCCTCGGCCGAGCGACTGGTGCCGTGGCCCGGTCACACTGGCGACATCACTTTGACCGAGGCGCTTGAACTTCCCGGAAAAACGGACCCTGTCGAGGTCTATCGTGAAGCCCGCCGGCGGATGTACGAGACGATCCATCGTCCGGACGTCTACCAGGCCTCCCAGGATGGGCCTGTGCGGGTCGCAACGCGAGGCGATCTGGTGATGCTGTCGATGGATACACTGGACCGTACCCAGTCCGCGCCGCGCGTTATCTCGGCCGAAGGACGCATGGTCGAACTTTCGGATCCCGTGACGATGGCTGCAGACGGTGTCTATGGCCTGCGCGTCCGGGTGTTTGCTGACGAGACGGACAGCATCGGAACCTCGGTCCTGAGGCGGGTTCGAACCGTTGCCGGCGAGACTCGGGTGCTAGCGCTGGTCGATGACGGAGTGCTGCCCGCAGCCGGAGACATCGTCCATTTTGGTTCGTTCAGCAGCGACAGCATTCCTGTCATCATCCAGGGCGGCAAGTCGGGCGAAGACTTCTCGATGCATTATCGGATGATCGATGCCGCGCCGATCATCGATCAGCTGGTGGATGCGGAAGTCATTCCGGCGTGGAACGGCCGCGTCGGCGCCGAAGTGGACGGGGCCGCGTTGCAGCCGCCGGCGCCGCGCTTCACGAGCATTTCGTCCGGTGTTTCGGAAACCGGTGCCGCAGGCCTTGTCAGCTATCTGATCGTGCCCGGCTCCGGCGCGATCCCATCCGCAACCTTTGTGGTTGAGCATCGGCTGTCTGGAGCGACGTCCTGGACACCGCTCACGATCCCGGCCGCCAATGGCGGTGGCCAGATCTCGGGTTATGCCAACGGCGATGTGGTGCAGATGCGGGCCTATGCCAGATCCGCCAGCAACGTTTCGGGTCCGGTAACGCCGATGGTGACATTCACTGTCGGTGCATTCGATGCGGCAATTCCGGTTGCTCTCAATGCCTCCATGATCACGTTCGGACCCTTGCTCGGCGGCGCGGTGGTGCAATGGTCGACGTCGGACGATACGGCAACCACCCAAGTTCAGATCTACCGCTCGACGTCCAGCACGCTGAACCGCTCTGCCGACAGCGCCGGCGCACCGGTCGCCGTTGTTCCGTCGCGGTCTTATTCGCAACCGATCGGCGATGCCACGCGTGAAAACCTGCTGACCAATGGAAACATGGAGAGCGCCGGAACATGGACGCTTGGGCCGGGCTGGACAATCGCCGGCGGCAAGGCAAGTCACACGCCCGGCACGGCCGACGCCATCAGTCAGCCCCTCGCGGCTGTCAGCGGCAAATATTACCGCATCTCCGGTCAGATCGCGGACGTCACTGCTGGAACGGTGACATCCAGGTTGACCGGTGGCTCAACGCGAACAGGTGTTGCCCAATCTACCAATGGAATTTTCACCGACCGCATCCAGGCGGTCACGGGCAACGACACGTTCTCGCTACTGGCTTCATCTGCGTTCGACGGATCGATCGACAATGTCGTCGCTTATCTCGAAACCGCAACCTGCCTGGCGCAGGGCACTCATTACATCTGGCTGGAACCGCAGAACGCGGACGGCCTGCCGGGACCGGTCAGCGGCCCCTTCACCGTTAACATTCGTTGAGGCGTACCCATGGCACTAGACGGCACCAGGACAACCAATATCAGCAACCGCGTCGCAGTCAGTGACGAGGTGATTGTCAATCGCAACAGCTCAACCGCGGTTCAGGCAATTCAGGATCTCGCCACGCAGCTGGCCGCCAGCGGCGCGCTGGGCGCCACGCTCGATGCGCTGGCCCTTCTGGTCTCCGCCGACTATGCGCGTGTTTCGAAAGCTTCTCTGGACGCAGTCTCCGGGGCCAGCGTCGGACAGACCGGCATCGCCCTCGTCGGCGCCGATCGCGGCATCTACGAGCGGCAGGCGGGGGGCTGGGTAAAGGTTGCCGGTCTGCCGACCGACACCGGACAGGCGGCGGCCGATGCGGCTGCGGCGGCAGCGGATGCCGATCGGATCTTGGCGCAGGCGGCCGCCTCCGAGGCGCTGGCGCATCGCACGGCTGTCGTGGCGACCGAGGATCGTATCGAGGCCTCGACAGCGATCATCACCAATCACCGTGGCAACTGGGCGACAGGCACCGCCTATGCGGTGCGCGATACCGTGATGCAGGGCGGCGTTCAGTATATCTGCACGGTGGCGCACACGGCAGGCACCTTTGCGACGGATCTCGCCGCGCCGCGCTGGCAGATCTACCAGGGCGCCACGGTGGCCGATCTCGCCAGCCAGTCCAGCACGGCGCTGGGCGCCGGCATGATCGGCTATGAGCGGCAACGCACCACGGTGGCATCACGACTGGAGGGCGTGTCGCTGCTGGAGGGCAAGCACAATCTGAGGGACTTCTACAAGGCTCTCTACGCCTACAACGCGGGAACAGCGGCATCCGCATCGCCATCAGGATTTGTCGGGATCGGTTATTACGGAGATAGCGTCTCGCCCCACGTCTGGTCGCCGTTCCTGCTCCAGATGTTCACCTCAATTCAGCAGGGCGCCGTTATCGGCGGCACGACGATCAATGTTGCCGGCCCCATTCAGACGCTGACGGGGACATATTTCAACTCCGGTCTCGGCAGCCTGCCGATCGACCAGAGCCGGCCGGACGGTGGTGGTGCGGGCTTTGTCGATTTCACGTATCTCCCGAATGGCGGCCATGTCGAGCTTTCAAGCGGCGCGACCGTGACGGTCGACATGGGGCAGCAAAACGGATTTGCCACCATGCGCATGTATTTTGCCAAGGGGCCGGGCATGGGCAGCGTGAGCGTGGAGCTGCGCAACCGTGATAATAACACACTCTATGATACGCAGACGCTTGACCTGTCTGATACGTCGCTCGGCGGAGCCAAGGTTCAGTTCACGGCCGATCCCACGATCAAATACAAGATGGTGGCGACCGCGACGGGGAAGGTCGTCGTGCTGTCGTCCTATTGCGGAGGTTTCCGCGCTTACGGCATCGTGCCGCTCGGTTTCGGCCGTGGCGGCAGCACTCTTGCCAACAACGGCTATTCGTCTGATGCCATTCTCAGCTACCTGATGACCGAGTTTAACTGCAAATTGATGATTGTGCAGGCGAAGGAGGAAAACGCCAGCGTCAACATTCCGGCGATGTTCACCCGTTTCGCGTCGCTGCCCGCCTGTTCCGTTCTCGTCATCGGATCGCTCCCCGACCAGACCAGCGAAGCCTCGCAATTGGCTATCCAGAAAATCTGGCGCGACAATGCCATGGCCAATTACGCGGCCTATTTCGACGGCTACAGGGCCTGCCGGAATTATACAGAACTTGTCCGCCTCGGCTGGATCACCGACGGCACGCATCCGCTCGATGCGGCGAACCGTTTTGTCTCGCAGCTGCTGCATGATGAGCTGGGCATCCTGACGACCTTCGGGACGCGTGTGCATCGCGATGTTGACTCAATTTTTGTGAAGGCGAACACGTTCTACCTCTCAGGACCAGGCTATCTGGGAGGCTCTGCGCCGACAATCAACTTCGCCAAGGCGTATGGAGGGGGCGACCCTACCAAGGCACGTTTGCAATTCATTCGAGATTTGTGGTTCGGCGATCCAACGGCTGCCAACGTCATGCAGCTTTCCCAGTATGGCACCGCCGGTCTGGACATCTCTGACAAGGACGGCAACGGGCTGGGGCTGCGGCTTGGATATATCATCGGGCTCCGCAATCAGGGTGTGACGACCACTGCTCCCAGTGCAGGTGCAGCTGGCGCAATGCCCTTAAATCCTACGGGATACATCCGACTAGATATCAACGGCTTCCAGCGCAGCATCCCCTATTTCTGATCGGTGTGGAGATCGCAGGCCAAATGAGCATGTGCACTAAGAACGGCGGCGCCGGAAAAATTCCTCCCACACCTATCGATGCAGGCGGTGCCGATGACGCTAGCGCCCCGCGGCCGAAGCCGGCCGGATACATGCTGGTGGCGATCTGCGGCCAGCAGCGGCGCATTCCCTACTACTGATCTTTTATCATCGGAGCCCACATGACCCTTCGCATCAACAGCATCGCCGAAAGTGACAACAGCGGCGCATCCTTCAGCCCCACGGATGATTTCACACTACAGGCCGAGTTCGGTGCAGGATCAAAGGCGGTCGTCGAAATCGAAGCGCGCGCCGATTCAAACGCGACTTGGCTGAAAGTCGGCGCCATCTCGTATTTGACGGAACCGCCGATCGCGACCTTCAGGAAGCTGCCGCTGGTGCGCATCACGATGCGCAACAACACGGCCGGGGCGACGGTCAAAGCCTGGACGGACGTATGAGCGGATTTGCAAGGCCATTCCAGGTCGCTCTTGCGCTCGGATCGTCGCTCTCTCCCACCGGAGATTTGAGCAGCAGCGCCTATACGCCCGTCATCTCCGTCCAATCGGGCAGCGGATACGCTGGCTCGGTCTACGCGGCATCCCTGGCCGGTGGACAATAGTATGCGGACGGCGTGGCGATTGACGGAGCAACGGGCCAGACCTGGACCATGCTGTCCCGATACGAGGGGCAGGCGATCGCCTACCGCAAGGGACGCAAGACGAGCGCGCCCATCGAGATGTGGGTGCCCACCGATGCCGGGCAAACGATTCCCATGTGGGTCGATTTTTCCCGATCCGATCTGGTAACCCTCAACGGTGCGGCCATCTCGGCGGTAGCCGGCGTCGGTGGACGAATGTCCTTTGCGCAGACCGTGGGTGCGCGCCAGCCGGCGCTTCTGGCGGGCGGCATCGGCGGGCTTGCATGCGCGATACCCGATGGCGTGGACGATGGCCTGATCGGCAATCTGGTCGCTGCAATCACACCACCGTTTTCGATCTGGACGACGCTGGACGCCTATGTGGGAGGCAGCGGCGACGCTGCCCTCTACCGGCGAGGTGATCTCGGTCCCGTGGGATATCGCGCTAGCGGGACCGCCAATTGGGCTATCTTTGGCGGCACGACCGGCTTTTCATCGACGAGCGCTTATACCGCCGGGCCGGCGGTGCGCATGGACTACTACAATGGCACTGGCTCCGCCATTGGCCGCGCCGGCATCGTCTATACGGGCGACGCCTCGGGCACGGGGATCGGCACCGGCAACAATTTCGGGCTCTTCTTCAACGGTGTCTCGTCAAAATATGCGGCTATGCGGTGCGGCGAGATGCTGGCGGTATCCGGTGCTCTCTCCACCACCACCCGCCAGCGTTTGGAGGGCTATCTGCACGCCAAATGGGGCATGGCCGCGCAACTGGCTGCGGATCATCCCTACCGGACAACCCAATCCATGAGGCTGCAATAATGCGGTATCTGCTTTTTCCCGATTTGGCGTCGGCGGCCGCAGCGGTCGCCTTGATCGATGATCGCGGACGCGACTGCTACGAGGAGGCAGGCTACACGATCCGGGCAGATGGTGCGGTCATTGGCAAGCGTGCGGGCCAGGACGATCCGGCCGGCGTGACGCTGACCTGGGATGTGCCACGCCAGATCCCCGACGGGCGGTGGATTATCTCGCATCTCGAAAACCACCCGATGGCAGAGCATGTTCTTGAGGACGGTCAACGTGTCATTGATGTGGTGATGGCCGGCATCACGGCTCCAGCGGTCGATGCCGACCCGGCCTGGCGGCCCGTGGATCAGACCATTCCGCTCGGCTCATAGCCGGGCGGCCGGTGCGCATCATGCGCACCGAACGACGGGGCTAAGTTTGGCGACCTGACCCGTCCGACAGCACGATCAAATAACTGTCGCACCCGTACCCTGCAGGGCAAAAAAGGTGTGACTGACTCGTGGGCTTTTTGAAATGGTCAATCTGACAGAGGTTCAGCCTGTCGCTCCAGCCGCTGCCTATATCGGCGGCAAAAGGATCCTCGCCAAGACGATTATCGGCAGGATCAATTCGACGCCTCACGAGGCGTATTGCGAACCGTTCGTCGGGATGGGTGGCATTTTTCTGAGACGGTCCATGGCACCGAAAATGGAGGCTATCAACGACATCAATGGAGAGGTCGCCAACCTTTTCCGGATCCTTCAGCGGCACTATCCGCAGTTCATGGATACGCTGCGGTTTCAGGTCACCAGCCGCCGCGAGTTTGAGAGACTGTCGAAGACCGATCCGACAACGCTCACCGATCTGGAGCGCGCGGCGCGTTTCCTCTACCTCCAGCGGCTCGCTTTCGTTGGGAAAGTGCGTGGCCAGAGTTTCGGTGTCACGATGGACGGCGGCCGGTTTAACCTTCTGAAACTGGCTCCTCAGCTTGAGGAGATTCACGAGCGGATGGCCGGCGTGGTGATCGAGAACCTATCCTGGCGGTCTTTCATCGAGCGGTATGATCGCCCAGGCACGCTGTTTTATCTCGATCCACCCTACTGGGGCTGTGAAGATGATTACGGCAGGGCGGTGTTCAGTCGTGATGACTTCGCCGAAATGGCTGAGGTTTTAAGTCATCTCAAAGGCCGCTTCATCCTCTCCTTAAATGCAGTTCCAGGGGTCTACGAGACCTTTGATCGGTTCACCGTGGAGGAGGTGGATTGCCGCTACTCTCTGCAGGGCAAGGGGCGCGTCAAAGACGTGAAGGAGCTGATCATCAGCGGCCCGGCAAAATGATTGCTGGCGATGGCGAGATGCGCCATACCCCAGCCGTCGCCGTAGTGGCTGGGGTACTCATCTAAACCGGCTTCTGGGCTGATCGGGATGGATTTAAACTGCTGCCAATCGATCTTGCGCGCTGTGCCACGCGATTTTGCGCGCTACAGGAACGGCGATGGCAAACGGCACCACCGGCCTTTCAGACAGAGGGACCGACCGGCGGGCACAAACAACCGAACGGGGCGCTGAGAGGTGTCACATATAAACTCCCCGACGAGGCAGCTTTCAGCGCCCCGGCCGAATCCAGTGGCACAGCACGGGTCGAAACCGGCCGCGTGAAGAATGGCGGCTGCGCACGGCGCATCGGCCGGCAGCGGAGAGAATTCGGGTCCCTGTGGAAAGCGGGCAAAACGACCTCCATTTACCTCCGGTTAAACAAGTTTGTTCCGCCTTCGTTCTTTTTGTTGACGGGTGAACATATTTGGAACAAAGTAGAAACATAACGGAAAAGGAGAGCGCTGATGACTGACTACCTCCGCGATGTGGCTGCTTTTGCCTCCATGATGACCTTTCTCGTCTGCGTCTGCGTTTACCTCATGGCCATGGGGCCGGGCGGTGTCCCCACATTTTAAGGTGATGCGGAAAGCTTCGGCTGGACTTCACCCCTCCGAGACCGGACAATGGCTGCCTCTGAATCGGATGGCGGCGACATGGCAGATGGAAATGACACGGCGGTTTCGGGCGATCAGACGGAGGCAGATCCGCACTTCGTCCACCTGAGGGTTCATTCCGCCTACTCCCTGCTGGAAGGGGCGCTGCCGCTCAAGAAGATCCTCGGCAAGGCCGCCTCGGATGGTCAGCCGGCGATTGCCATTACCGATACCAACAATCTGTTCGTCGCCCTGGAATTTTCCCAGAAGGCCATGGACGAAGGCATCCAGCCGATCATCGGCTGCCAGATGGCCATCGACATGGAGGATCAGGGCGAGGAAAAGCGCGGCAACCAGAACGGTCTCGCCAAGCTGCCGGCGCTCGTGCTGCTTGCCACCAATGCGGTGGGCTACGAGCGGCTGGTGGATCTCGTCAGCCGTGCCTATCTCGGCGGTGAAGGCAGTCATCAGGCGGTGCACATCGCCATGTCCTGGCTGGAAGAGGGGGGCGCGGATGGCATCATCGCGCTCACCGGCTTTGCCTCCGGGCCGATCGATCCGCTGCTGAAGGAAGGCCATGCGGCCCAGGCGGAGCAGCGTCTTCTCCGGCTGAAGGCGGTGTTCGGCGACCGGCTTTATGTCGAGTTGCAGCGGCATGGCCGCTACGACCGGCGCCACGAACGCCGGCTGATCGAGCTTGCCTACCGCCACGACCTGCCGCTGGTTGCCACCAACGAGGCCTTCTTCCCCTCGAAGGGCGAATATGACGCCCATGACGCGCTGATGGCGGTGGCGCACAACGCGATCGTGTCCGATGACAGCCGTTTCCGCCTGACGCCGGATCATTATCTGAAGAGCCGGGCGGACATGGCAAAGCTGTTTGCCGATCTGCCGGAGGCGCTGGACAACACCGTCGAGATCGCGCGGCGCTGCTCCTTCATCCTGAAGACGCGCAAACCCATCCTGCCGCGCTTCACCGGCGCGACCGAGGATGCGGAGGAGGCCGAGCGTGCCGAATCGGCGGAACTGCGCCGCCAGTCGGTGGAAGGTCTGGAACAGCGACTGGCCGCACTCGGCATGGCGGCCGGCTATACCGAGCAGGATTACCGCGAGCGGCTGGATTTCGAGCTGTCGGTCATCGAGCGCATGAAGTTCCCCGGCTACTTCCTGATCGTGTCGGACTTCATCAAATGGGCGAAGACGCAGGATATTCCGGTTGGCCCCGGCCGCGGTTCCGGTGCCGGCTCGCTGGTCGCCTATGCGCTGACCATTACCGACGTCGATCCCTTGCGCTTCTCGCTGCTGTTCGAGCGCTTCCTCAACCCGGAACGCGTCTCGATGCCGGACTTCGACATCGACTTCTGCCAGGATCGCCGCGAAGAGGTGATCCGCTACGTGCAGCAGAAATACGGCCGCGAGCAGGTGGCGCAGATCATCACCTTCGGTTCGCTGCAGGCGCGTGCGGCGCTGCGTGACGTCGGCCGCGTGCTGGAAATGCCCTATGGCCAGGTCGACAAGATCTGCAAGCTGGTGCCGAACAATCCCGCCAATCCCACGCCTCTCTCCAAGGCGATCGAGGAGGAGCCGAAGCTGCAGGAGGAGGCGGAGAAAGAACCCGTCGTCGCCCGCCTGCTCGATATCGCCCAGAAGATCGAGGGGCTTTACCGCCACGCCTCGACGCATGCCGCCGGCATCGTGATCGGCGACCGGCCGCTGTCGAAGCTCGTGCCGATGTACCGCGATCCGCGCTCCGACATGCCGGTCACCCAGTTCAACATGAAGTGGGTGGAACAGGCCGGTCTCGTGAAGTTCGACTTCCTCGGCCTGAAGACCCTGACGGTTCTGAAGACGGCGGTGGATTTCGTCGCCAAGCGCGATATCCATGTGGATCTCGCAAAGATCCCGCTCGATGACACCAAAACCTACGAGATGCTCTCGCGCGGCGAAACCATCGGCGTGTTCCAGGTGGAAAGTGTCGGCATGCGCAAGGCGCTGCTCGGCATGAAGCCGGACTGCATCGAGGATATCATCGCGCTGGTGGCGCTTTATCGCCCGGGCCCGATGGAAAACATCCCGGTCTACAATGCCCGCAAGCATGGCGAGGAAGAGATCGAATCGATCCATCCGAAGATCGATTACCTCCTGAAGGAAACGCAGGGCGTCATCGTCTACCAGGAACAGGTCATGCAGATCGCGCAGGTCCTGTCCGGCTATTCGCTCGGCGAAGCCGATCTCCTGCGTCGTGCCATGGGCAAGAAGATCAAGGAGGAGATGGACAAGCAGCGCGCCCGTTTCGTGGATGGCGCGATCAAGAACGGCGTGTCCAAGCCGCAGGCCGACCTGATCTTCGATCTTCTGGCAAAGTTCGCCAATTACGGCTTCAACAAGAGCCACGCCGCGGCTTACGCCATCGTCTCCTACCAGACGGCCTATATGAAGGCGCATTATCCGGTCGAGTTCCTCGCCGCGTCGATGACCTACGACATGGCCAATACCGAGAAGCTGAACGATTTCCGGCAGGATGCGTCGCGCCTCGGCATCAAGGTGGTGCCGCCATCGATCCAGACCTCGTTCCGCAAGTTCGAGACCGGCGAGAACTGCATCTTCTATTCGCTGGCCGCCATCAAGGGCGTCGGCGAATCGGCGGTGGAGCATATCGTTTCGGTGCGCGGCGACACGCCCTTTGCCAGCATCGAGGATTTCTGCCTGCGCATCGATCCCAAGCAGGTGAACCGCCGCGTGCTGGAAAGCCTGATCTATGCCGGTGCCTTCGATTGCTTCGGCAAGGACCGCGCCGAACTGGTGACGGGCCTCGACCGCATCATCGGCTATGCGCAGCGCGCCGCCGAAGGCAAGACGAGCGGCCAGCACGACATGTTCGGCTCCTCGTCTGCGGCCGGACCTGAAAAGCTGATTTTGCCCTCCTTCGACCCCTGGACCGCATCGGAAAAGCTGATGCGCGAATATCAGGTGCTCGGCTTCTATCTCTCGGCCCATCCGCTCGATACCTACAAGGATGTGCTGGCCAAGATGCGCGTGCAGAATTTTGCCGAGTTTTCCGCCGCCGTGAAAGCCGGCGCCTCGGCCGGGCGTCTGGCGGGAACCGTGACGGCCAGGCAGGAGCGCAAGACGCGCACCGGCAACAAGATGGGCATCGTCACCTTCTCGGATGCGACCGGCCAGTTCGAGGCGATCCTGTTTTCCGAGGCGCTCAACCAGTACCGTGACCTTCTGGAGCCGGGCAAATCGCTGGTGATCACCGTGCAGGCCGACGAGCGGCCGGAAGGCATCGGCCTTCGCATCCAGACGGCGCAGTCGCTGGAAGAAAAATCGGTGCAGATGCAGAAGGCGCTGCGGGTCTATGTGCGCGATTCCGGCCCGCTGAAAACGGTTGCCCGGCATCTGAATGCCCGCGGCGACGGCCTCGTCTCCTTCATCGTCATCAAGGATGACGGCAGGCGGGAAATCGAGGTGGAACTGACGGAGAAATTCCGCCTCTCGCCGGAGATCGCCGCGGCTCTGCGCGCCGCACCCGGCGTTCTGGACGTGGAACTGGTCTGAGGCTTGGACGGGCGGCATTTCTTGCTGCCCTTGTTAAGGGATCAGAACGCCAGCGCGCTGTGGCCGCGATGGGTCAGCGTGATGAAATCCGTGCCCTTCGTGGTTTCCTTTTCGGTGCCGGTATCGGTGATGGTGAGCGACGCGCCAGCAGTCAGCAGCGCGCCGATGCGCGCCGCAAGGTCTGCGGGCACGTGGAAGCGGTCGAGCACGGCCGAAAGCGCCTGCGGGCCCTCCAGCGCCCCTTGGGTGATGCCGAGACGCTGGCGCTCCTCCGAGGAGAGGTCGTTCGGCAGCGACAGCCCCTGCCAGGAGGCGGAGCCACTTGCCGCATCGACACGCACGGCGGTCAGGAAATGCGTGCCGAGCGCCACCTGCGGCGCGTCGAAGGCGACCGGTTCCGACAGCACGTCCTCAAAATTCTGCCGGACAAGGAGCTGGCCGGCCGGCGGCATGTCGCGTCCGGCCGAGTCATAGAGCGCTGAAATGAGTGCCGGAGTGACCAGTGGCCCCTTCTGCGGCAGGCCTTTCCAGCGTTTGTAACCGGCGATCGCCTGACGCGTTGCGGGACCAAGGATGCCGTCGGCGGCACCGGCATCGAAACCGAGATCCGTCAGCATGGCCTGCAGATCGGCCATCCGGTCGCGGTCGGTGCGCCGCGTGATGAGGATGCGGATCGGCGGTCCATCCGGCGTCACTGTGGCCGAGGCAGGGGCTGTGGCCGGGATGGAGGCCTGCGGCGCATTCAGCGCCACGTCCACCGCAACGCCGTCCGGCGTCACCGCGGCATGATGCTCCGGAGCATCGGACAGCAGCGGCTGCGGCGGCGCGCTGCGCGGCGGCTGGAACAGGGTGGCATGCTGGATCGGTTGCGGGGCGACCGGCGCATCGGAGATCACCACATGCATGCCGAGCCCCGTCATGCCGTACAGCGTCCGGGCAAACGCCGCCGGCAGCCGCACGCAGCCATGCGAGGCCGGATAGTCGGGGACGCTGCTCGATTCGTGCAGCGCGATGCCGGACCAGGTGAGGCGCTGCATCCAGGGCATCGGTGCGTCGGAATAGATGTTCGACTTGTGGTGCCGCGCCTTCTGCAGCACCGAAAAAATGCCGGTCGGCGTCTCATGGCCGGCCTTGCCGGTGGAAACACGCGAGGTTGCCACCACCGCGCCATCCTCATAGACGGCCAGCGACTGGGTCTGGCGGGACACGACGATCTGCAGCGTTCGCGCATCAGCGGCGCCCGTCACCGAGGGCAGGGCGACAGTGGCAAGAAGCAGCAGGCGGGCAAGGAGGCGAGGGGGCATGGCACGGCAGACACATTGCGGGAAAGAACCATGATAAAGGATCATGTTTAAGGAAGGGTTTCCTGCGCCCGCCTCATCCCGTTTCGTGTTTCACGAAAGGCAAAGGCCGCGCATTGCAGCCCGCGTCCCGACGCCGACAGCGAAGCGGAGGGAGAGTACGATCGCTCGTGCTCGACTATCGCCGGGCCGCTTCCTTCCGACCCGCTGTGAGCCGGAAGTTACCCGCTACGGCTTGCGTGCGCCAAATGTGTAGCCGGTTTCCACGGAGGCCTTGCCGAACTTGTCGCGCAGCTTGTCCATGGCCGCCTCGGCGGCCGCCCGGCGACCGGCCTGCCGGTCGACGAGATCGGGCGGGTCGGCACGATCCGGGTCGGTTAGATCGGTCACGCCGATGCCGATCAGGCGGAATTTCGTGCCGTCGGTTTCCCGCTCCAGCAGCGACAGGCCGGTGCGGAAAATGCGGTCGGCAAGCTGGGTCGGATCCTCCAGCCGCCGGTTTCGGGTGCGGCTGCGGAAATCGGCGGTCTTCAGCTTCAGCACCACCGTCTCACCGGCGACCTGCTGCTTCTTGAGGCGGCTCGAGACCTTTTCGGAAAGGCGCCGCAGCACCGGCACCAGATCCTCGTAGCGCGCGATATCCTCGAAGAAGGTGGTTTCGGCGGAAACACTTTTCGCCGGTTCGTTGGGATGCACCGTACGGTCATCGATGCCGCGCGCCAGCCGGAACAGACGCTGCCCCATGGTGCCATAGCGGCGCATCAGATCGCCTTCCGCCATGGTCTGCAACTGGCCGATGGTGCGGATGCCATCCGCCTCCAGCGTCGCCGCAAACGCCTTTCCGACGCCCCAGATGGTGGTGACCGGGCGCGGCGCGAGGAATGCCACCGCTTCCTCCCGGCCAATCACCGAAAAGCCGCGCGGCTTCTGCAGGTCGGACGCCACCTTGGCGAGGAACTTGCAGTAGGAGAGGCCGACCGAGAGCGTGATGCCGATTTCGCTTTCCACGCGGCGCACCAGCCTTGCCAGGATACGCGCCGGCGGATCGTGGTGCAGCCGTTCGGTGCCGGAGAGATCGAGGAAGGCCTCGTCGATGGACAGCGGCTGGACGAGCGGCGTCAGTTCCTGGAAGAGCGTGCGCACCTGCCGGCCCACCGTCGCATATTTCTCCATGTTCGGGGGAATGACCACGGCATCGGGGCAGGCCTCCAGCGCCTTGAACATCGGCATGGCCGAGCGCACGCCGCTGATGCGCGCGATGTAGCAGGCCGTCGAGACGACGCCGCGCTTGCCGCCGCCGATGATCACCGGCTTGTCGGCCAGTTCCGGATTGTCGCGCTTCTCGACGGAGGCGTAGAAGGCATCGCAATCGATATGGGCGATGGTGAGATCATAGAGTTCCGGGTGGTAGACGAGGCGCGGGCTGCCGCAGGCACGGCACCGCCGCCTTCCGTCCGGTTGCCCGGTCAGGCAGTCGCGACAAAAGCCGGGATCGAGGGCGAAAGGCTGCGTCATGTCCGGAACAAAGGTTGAACATGGCGACCTTAATCCCCTTGCCAATGCTGCACAAGGGGCGCGCGTGGCGACGGCCTGCGCAACTGTGGACGTCGTGACGCAGACAAAAAGTCCCAGACGTCAGTGGTTGGAAAAATGCTTCAGCAGATGCGCTTCGGCATCGCGCCAGTCGCGGGCCTGTACCACATGCGGGCCGGGCTTCGGCGCATGGCGATGCATCTCGCTTTCCGGCATCAGATGGACGAGAAGGCACTGCGGCACGCTTTCGGCCACCGAGACGTGATTGTGCGCCATGTCGTCGATGAAGGCGAGCGGCAGCGGGCGGCTGCCATGCATCTGACGCACCACCGGCCCCTTCGGGCTTTCGGTGGCGAGCAGCGGGAAGGTGAGGTCCAGCCGGTCGAGCAGGCGGCGGCGCATCAGCGTGTAGCGCGGTGGCATGGCGGTAAGGAACACCACGTCGGCGCTTTCGCCAATCCGTTTCAGGGTGGAAACCGCATCGCCAAACGGTGTCTGCCAGTCCTCCTGCGCCTCGAAGAAGTCGAGCACCAGCTGGCTGACCAGCGCGTCGTCCACCGGCACCTCGTCGCGCGCGGAGACGATATTGCCATGCAGCCGGTAGGAGCGGGGAAGGAGCCGGTGGCCGAGACTGTCGAGAAACCGCTCGAAGGGGTGCAGGAATTCGAGCACGACGTCATCGACATCGCAGACGGCGAGCGGCCGGTCGCCGAGGCGGACATGCGCGAGGTCAACGATCTCGCTCATCCGTGGTCTCCCGAATCGAGGCCCGGTCCCGAATAGTGGTGCCAGGCGGCCACCACGGCCTCCGGCTTCCAGTCCCGCGCGGCACAAAATGCCATCAGGGTCGGCTCATGCCCCATCACGAAGTCGATCATGCCGGCGAGAAAGCCGGGATCGCCGATCGCACCGCGCAGTTGTTCCACCTGCACGCCCGACAAGGACAGAAAACGACCGAGCATGTCCGGTTCCTCCGCAAGCCATTGCAGAATCGCGGTTGCCGTTTCTTCCGCCGAGGCAAGCGATGATGTTTTTCCGATCCCGCGCGACATGCTGCAACAAATTACCTTTTCTTCAACCTTATGGCTTTAGACTGTTTGAACCGAATGAATGGAATCGGCCGCAGGCGAGCTTATCTTCAAAGGATACGCTTGCAAGGCAGGATTTGGGGATGATGTTATGCCCAAGAGGGTCATGATTGTCGAAGACAACGAGCTCAACATGAAGCTCTTCCGCGACCTGATCGAGGCCTCGGGTTATGCAACGATCCAGACGCGCAATGGCATGGAAGCGCTGGATCTTGCCCGCAAGCACAAGCCGGACCTCATCCTGATGGACATCCAGCTGCCGGAGGTTTCGGGGCTGGAGGTGACGAAATGGCTGAAGGAAGATGACGAGTTGCACGTCATCCCGGTCATCGCCGTTACCGCCTTTGCGATGAAGGGAGATGAGGAGCGCATTCGCCAGGGCGGTTGCGAGGCCTATGTTTCCAAGCCGATTTCCGTGCCGAAGTTTATCGAGACCATCAAGACCTATCTTGGTGATGCCTGACGCGGGACAAGGGTAATGACGGCACGGATCCTGGTTGTTGACGATGTTCCGGCCAATGTGACGTTGCTGGAAGCCAGGCTGATTGCCGAATATTTCGAGGTGCTGTCCGCCTCAAGCGGTCCCCAAGCGCTCGACATCGTCGCCAGCACCCCCGTCGATATCATCCTTCTCGACGTCATGATGCCCGGCATGGATGGGTTCGAGGTCTGTGCGCGGCTGAAGGCCGATCCGCAGACGGCCCATATCCCCGTCGTGATGGTGACCGCGCTCGATCAGCCGGCCGACCGCGTACAGGGTCTCAAGGCCGGTGCCGACGATTTTCTGACCAAGCCCGTGAATGATCTGCAGCTCGTCTCGCGCGTGAAAAGCCTCGTGCGGCTGAAGACGCTAAGCGACGAATTGCGTATCCGTGCCGAGACCGCCCGCAAGATCGGTGTCGACGATGCCTTCCGCCTGGATCTGATGGACGGGCCGGGGAGGGTGCTTCTGGTCGACAACCGTGCCGCCTCGCAGGAGCGCATTGTCCGGACACTGAAGCCGGTTGCGGAGGTGGATGCCCTGTCGGACCCCCAGGCTGCACTGTTTCAGGCGGCGGAGAGCCCGGTCGATCTCGTGATCGTCAATGCGGCGGGCGACGAATACGATCCTCTGCGGCTGTGTGCGCAGCTTCGGCTGCTGGAGCGCACCCGCTTCCTGCCGCTGCTGCTGGTGACCGATACGGGTGACGAGGACATGGTGATCCGCGCGCTGGACCTCGGCGTCAACGACTACATCATGCGCCCGGTCGATCCGAATGAACTGGTCGCCCGAACGCTGACCCAGATCAAGCGCAAGCGATACAATGATCGCCTGCGGGCGAGCCTCAGCCAGACCATCGAGCTTGCCGTGACAGACGGGCTGACAGGCCTCAGCAACCGTCGCTATCTCGACAGTCACCTGAAGACGCTGTTCAACCGTGCAGCCAGCCGCATGCGGCCGCTCTCCGTCTGCATGACCGATATCGACCGCTTCAAGCAGGTCAACGATACCTATGGTCACGATACAGGTGATGAGGTGTTGCGCGAATTTGCCCGCCGCATCCGCTCCACCGTGCGGGGGGCGGATCTTGCCTGCCGTTACGGTGGCGAGGAATTCGTCGTGGTCATGCCGGATACCGATGCGGCGGCGGCTGCCGCCATCGCCGAGCGACTGCGCGCCATCATCGAAGGGGAGCCCTTCGTCCTGAATCAGGGGACGCAGCGGCTGTCGATCACCGCCTCCATTGGAATTGCCAGCAACGCCAGCGGTATCGATACGCCCGAACATTTGCTCAAGCAGGCTGATCGCGCGCTCTACGCCGCAAAGCTCGCAGGACGAAACCGAGTCGTCGCCTCTGCAGCATGATGATTCGCGCTTTTATTGAAAAAACCGATAGAACTGGTCTCACGCCTGCCCCCGTTCGGCGGCCGGCAAGCTTTGCCAAAAGTTAGACGAAGCCTGGAAATTACACTGCACTATCCGAAATTTCGTATGGCTTTGACAAAAGCCTGATTCACAAAGCGTCTTGCTTTGCGGCACATTGTCCAAAAAACACTCAGCTTTTGCCGGATTGACTCGTCGCAAAGTTGGTGTGCAATATTACTTGCCTTAATTCCCAGTGGATATAGCAATCGGCGCCCTGTTTTTAACCATGTCCTGGGGAAAAATGTGTGCAGGTTAAGAATAGGTTGATTTTCGTTCTAAATTACGCAAGTTTAGCACCAAGGCAGCTTGTTCCCTTCGGGAACTCAGATACCCCATGATGCTCAGGTCCGCCGCATCTCCTGGGTCGTGGGGTCGGTCGGTCGGTTCGCATATCACGCGGTTCCTCGTGCCGCTTGCGCGCCGACCGGCCCCCTTAAGCTCTTTCCCCGCCAATACTGATCATAGCCATCGTCTGACAGTGCATCGTGCTTGGGCTTTACGCGAAGACGCGTGATCTCGCGGCGAAGGTGCCCGTGTCTGTTCTATTCATTCAGGTGCGGCGGAAAGGGGCCGGCGATATCATGCCGTCGTGCTGGTCGCGGCGGCAACGGACGCCGCCATATCACGGCAGGTCCTGCCGCTGGATGCCGACAACGAAAAAGGCGCGGAGCCGGAGCGCCGCGCCTTTTTTGAAGAGAAGAAACCGATCAAGCTTACTTGATCTTGGTTTCCTTGAACTCAACGTGCTTCTTGACGACCGGGTCATACTTGGTCTTGGTCATCTTGTCCGTCATCGTACGGCTGTTCTTCGTCGTGACGTAGAAGAAACCGGTATCGGCCGTCGACAGCAGCTTGATTTTGATGGTCGTAGCTTTCGCCATGGTCTTCCTGCCTCTGAATAAAAATCAAGCCGCGGACGCCTGAGCGGTCCACGGCGAAATCTGGCGCGAAACTACAAATCGCGCCCGAAAAGTCAAGCCCGTTCTCTGCCGAAAAGCAGTCGGCAGATGGATATCAGCACATAAAGCCCGAAGAAGCCTGCCAGAGCCCAGGCAAAGCCGTTGTTTCCACTGATGTCGATGGCCGCACCGATCGCCTGTGGACCGGCCACGGTGCCAACGGCATAACAGAAGACGAAGGCTGCGTTGGCGGCAACTAGGTCCGATCCGGTGAGTCGCGAACCGAGATGGGCAAGGCCAACCGTGTAAAGTCCGGAGACGCAGCCGCCCCAGACGAGCAGCAGGCCGGCCATCAGCCACCAGTGATGGATGAGGAAGGGCAGAGCCAGCGCCCCCATCAGGCCGGCAATCGCCATCAGGAACAGCATCGGGCGACGGTCCTTCAACCGGTCGGAAATCATGCCGAACGGGATCTGGAACACCATGTTGCCGATACCCATCACCGTCAGCAGCAGCGCGGCATTCGCTTCCGGCAGGCCTGAGCGATTGGCATAGACCGGAAAGAGCGACAGGCCGCCGGCTTCCACGGCGCCGAAGACGAAGACGGCAGCCGTCGCGGTGGGCACCAGGAAGACATAGCGCATGAAGTGCTTCTGCGGCTTTTCTTCCAGCACCGGGCTTTCGCCACGGGCAATGTAGATCGGCACGAAGGCAACGAGAATGGCGCAGGCGCCGATGATGAAGGGCAGGATGCCCTCGCTGCCGATCGCCGAGAAGATCAGGGGGCCGATGGCAAAGCCGACGGCCAGCACAGTGGCATAGATGCCGAGCACCAGCCCGCGGCGGCGCGGAGGGGCTGCGGCATTGATCCAGAACTCCGAGAGAATGAACAGCGTCGTGGTGGCGCCGTGGAAGGTCAGGCGAAGCGGAAACCACATCCAGAAGGCTTCCGCATAATAAAAGCCGAGCGCGCTCACAGCGGAGATCAGGACCGCCCACAGCATGGTGCGGGCCACGCCGAAATCATGGGCAAGCCGGGTGCTGATCGGCGCCGCGATCATGGCGGCAACGCCGGCCATGGCTGAGTTGAGGCCGATCAGGGTCGACGAGATGCCGCGCTTTTCCAGAATGATGCTGAGCAGAGGCAGGCCGAGGCCGATGGCAATGCCGACTGCACTGATGGCAGAAATGGCAGCGACCAGCGACGGCCAATGGATTTCTTCGGGGTGGCCCATGTTGCCGCCCGTCGATTGGGACATCTTACGATCCTTCGTGTAGGAATCCATTTTTGTTTACAGCCGATGACGCAGAAACATGCCGTTACGATTGGTGTACACCCATACATCGCTTCCAAACGGCAAAGAACGGTTCGACTCAAGTGATTTTTTTAAGTCATCGAGCACGGCGAGGACGATCTCCGGCATTTTGACCGCCTCCAGCGCGTCGAGAGACAGCCAGCGCAGGTCGGACAGCTCGGCACTTTCCGTCGCGTGCTGCGCCTCGATGCCGGCTTCATCGGTAAAGGCGGCGAAAAAGCGATTGTCGAAGCGGCGCGACGCACCGGGCGGCGTCACCGCGCGCGCGATATAGCGCAGGCAGGAGAGGTTCGGTGCCATATCCGGCATGGTGGAAAGGTGCAGACCCGTTTCCTCGCAAAGCTCGCGGGCGGCTGCAAGGGCCAGTGCGCGGGCGCTTGCCTCGGAAAGGGGGCGGCGACCGTTCTGCTTGAGCCGGTCGAGCACCAGAGGATGCAGATCCGCGGCGAAGGGCAGGGCATGGTCGCGTGGATCGCGCCGGCCGCCGGGCACCACATAGAGATCCGGCATGAAGACGTGGGCGCTGCCGCGCCGGCCGACAAGGACGCGATGGCTTGCGCCGCTGCGGTCGATCAGGATCAGCGAGGCGGAGGCACGCGGACGCAGTCTCGCGGCAGCCGGGGCGGCCACGGTGGGAGGGGTGGACATGGCAGCCTGCGCCGATGCGCGGGACGTGCGGGTCATGCCGTCGGTCCGATCATGCGCCGTGGCCGCCGCGGCCGGGATCGATGCTCTCGTCCTCATTGCCGAAGCCATGCATTCTCAGCGCCCATTGCAGGCCGATCACGCCGCCCTTGATCGGCTGCATGGAGGCGAGCGCCGTCAGGATGGTGATGGGGGTCCAGATGGCGAGATGCGTCCACATCGACAGGTGCCACACCATGTCGGTCATCATGAAGCCGCCGACCGTGACGTGACCGATCACGAAGATGACCAGATAGGGCGGAAGGTCATCGGCGCGGTGGTGAAACATTTCCTCGCCACAGGCCGCACAGCGGTCGACCGGCTTCAGGAAGCTCTTGAACAGGCGGCCGCTGCCGCAGTTCGGGCAGGTGCATTTCAGACCGCGCAGGATGGACTGGCCGAGCGGGCGCTCCGGGCGATCGGCGCCGCCATACCGGATGGGGTGAGCCGGGGCATGGGCGTGATCGCTCGACACTGTCATCGCTTTTCTCCTAGCGGCCGCGCCGTGGCGGGCGGGTTCCGGGTTTGCGCGCTGCGCGCCGTCCCGACTTGTGGAAGGAACGGGTCGCCGCGCCCATCTTCTGGCCCTCGCTCAGCATCTCAAAACGGAGAGCGCCGGCAAGAGGGACGGCTTCTGCCAGTCTAACATCCACTGCGTCACCAAGCTGATAACCGAGGCCGGTCTTGTCGCCGATCAGCGCCTGCCTGCTTTCGTCATAGTGGAAGTAATCATTACCAAGGGTAGATATGGGCACGAAACCGTCGGCGCCATAGGTTGGAAGCGTGACAAAAAGTCCCGCCTTTGTGACGCCGGAAACGCGCCCCTCGAATTCCTGGCCCACCCGTTCAGCCAGATGATGGGCGATCAGGCGGTTGATCGTATCACGCTCGGCCGCCATCGCGCGACGTTCGAAGGTGGAGATTTCCGCCGCGATGTCGTCGAGTTGTGCCTCTTCCTCCGGCGTGATGCCGCCTTCGCCAAGGCCGAGCGAGCCTACCAGCGCGCGATGCACGATGAGGTCGGCATAGCGGCGGATCGGCGAGGTGAAATGTGCGTATTTCATCAGGTTGAGGCCGAAATGGCCGATGTTTTCCGGGCTGTAGACGGCCTGGCTCTGGCTGCGCAGCACCATTTCGTTGACCATCACCTGGTGCGGCGTGTCCTCGGCGCGGGCCAGAATCCCGTTGAAGGAATTGGCACGCATCTGGCCGCCCTTGGCCATGGAGATGCCGAGCGTCGCCAGGAACTCCCGCAGCACCTCCTGCTTGGCGAGCGAGGGCGCATCATGGACGCGGTAGATCAGCGGCTGGCGCTTCTTTTCCAGCGTTTCTGCCGCGCAGACATTGGCCTGGATCATCATTTCCTCGATCAGCTTGTGGGCATCGAGGCGTTCGGGAATGATGACCTTGTCGACCGTGCCGTCGGACTTCAGCAGAATCTTGCGCTCGGGCATGTCGAGTTCGAGCGGCTGGCGACGGTCGCGACCGCGCTTCATCACCGCATAGGCGTGCCACAGCGGCTTCAGGATCGGCTCCAGCAGCGGGCCGGTCTTGTCGTCCGGCTTGCCGTCGATCGCAGCCTGCGCCTGCTGGTAGGAGAGCTTTGCCGCGCTCTTCATCATGATGCGGTGGAAGGTGTGGCTCGCCTTGCGGCCGTCCTTGGAAAACACCATGCGCACGGCAAGCGCCGGCCGGTCCTCGCCTTCGCGCAGCGAGCAGAGATTGTTGGAGATCCGTTCCGGCAACATGGGAACGACGCGGTCGGGGAAATAGACGGAATTGCCGCGCTTCAGCGCCTCGCGGTCGAGCGGCGCGCCGGTGCGCACATACCAGGACACATCGGCAATGGCGACCGTGACGATCACGCCGTCCGGATTGTCCGGGGAGGGGTCCGGTTCGGCATAGACCGCGTCGTCATGGTCCTTGGCGTCGGCCGGATCGATGGTCACGAGCGGCACGTGGCGCCAGTCCTCGCGCTTCGCCATGCTGGCGGGGCGCGCTTCTTCTGCCTCGTCCATCACCGGTTTCGGGAAGATATGCGGGATGCCATGCGAATAGATGGCGATCATCGAGATCGCCTTTTCCGAGGCAACCGAGCCAACGACCGTCAGAACCTTCGCCCGCGTGAGGCCAAAACGGTTGCCGCGCAGCACATCGGCCTCGATCAGGTCGCCATCCTTTGCCTCGCCGAGATCGCTGAGCGCGATCTGCATTTCCTCGCCGCGCCGGTCGATCGGCAACAGGCG
The DNA here is from genome assembly GCF_900156005.1 of Rhizobium sp. RU35A. Lineage (NCBI taxonomy): Bacteria > Pseudomonadati > Pseudomonadota > Alphaproteobacteria > Hyphomicrobiales > Rhizobiaceae > Rhizobium > Rhizobium sp. RU35A. Next base: position 28,685 of record NZ_FTMR01000013.1, read on the forward strand.
TGCACCGCCTTCCGGCATCATGCGGATGACGCCAAGCGCAGCATTGCGGTGCTTGTCGATAATTTTCACGACACGCGCCGTATAGGCCGGACCGGTGCGATCCTTGTTGGGGAAGATCTTGGCAAGCACCCGGTCGCCAAGGCCTGCGGCGGGCGTTTTCGCCTTGCTGCGGTTGTCGGAGGACTGGCGGATCAGCACCGCCGGCGCCACGCCCTGGTCGTCCAGCCATTCGGCCGGCCGTGCGATGAGTTCGCCGTCCTTGTCGCGGCTGGTGATGTCTAGCACCGTCATCGGCGGTAGCGCACCCGGCCGCGTCAGCGCCTTGCGGCTCTTCTGCAGAAGGCCCTCGTCTTCAAGGTCGCGCAGAACATCCTTCAACTCCACGCGTGTGTCGCCCTTCAGGCCGAAGGCCTTGGCGATTTCCCGCTTGGTGGCGCGGTCGGGATTGTCGGCAATGAATTCCAGCAGAACCTCGCGCGGCGGAACCACGCCCTGCACGATGATCGACCTGTCACCGGATGCGGCCAGTTCCGCGCGAAGGGCAGCCTTGCGGCTCAAGGGTTGAGAGGGCTTGGCTTCGCGCGGTGTCTTGCTCACGTGTCCGTCTTCTTCGTCTTGGCCGCGGCCTTCGGCTTAACCGGGGCCTTTGCCTTGGCGGGGGCCTTCTTCTTCGGCTTTGCGGTCTCCTCATCGGAGGCGGCTGCCTTGGTCTTCGGGGCGGCCTTGGCCGCCTTGCCCTTGGCGGCAGGCGTCTTGCCGGCTCTTTCGGTGAGAAGCGCAAGCGCCTCCTCCACCGTCACGCTCTGCGGATCCTTGCCTTTCGGCAGGGTGGCATTCACCTTGCCCCAGTTGACGTAAGGGCCATAGCGACCTTCCCGCACGGTGATGGCGCCGCCATCCGGATGGTTGCCGAGCTCCTTGAGCGCTGCGGTGCCCGTGCGGGCGCGCCCGCCGCCCTTGCTCTGCTTTTCCGCGAGAACGGTGACGGCACGGTTGAGGCCGATCGAGAACACGTCCTCGACACTTTCCAGATTGGCATAGGTGCCGTCATGCAGCAGGAAGGGTCCGTAGCGGCCGATGCCGGCGGAAATCATCTTGGCCGTCTCCGGATGCTGGCCCACATCGCGCGGCAGGTTGATCAGCGCCAGCGCCTTCTCGTGGTCGATATCCTCGGGCTTCCAGCCGCGCGGCAGCGAGGCGCGCTTGGCCTCCTTGCCATCCCCGCGCTGGATATAGGGGCCGAAGCGGCCGGAGCGCAGCGTCAGTTCCTCGCCGGTCATCGGATCGCTGCCGAGCGCCTTCGGTTCGTTGAGCGTTGCGGCTTCCGCTTCCGCACCGTCGGACGACAGCTGACGCGTGTAGTTGCATTCCGGATAGTTGGAACAGCCGACAAATGCGCCGTATTTGCCGAGCTTCAGCGACAGGTTGCCGGTGCCGCACACCTGACAGATGCGTGGATCGCTGCCATCCTCCCGCTTGGGGAAAACGAGTGGCGCGAGCGCCTCGTTCAGCGCATCCAGCACGTTGGTGACGCGCAGTTCCTTGGTGTCTTCGATCTGGGCGAAGAAATCCTGCCAGAAATCGCGCAGAACCTGCTTCCAGTTGAGTTCGCCGGCTGAAATGCGGTCGAGCTTCTCCTCGAGATCGGCCGTGAAATCATATTCCACATACTTCGTGAAGAAGTTCTCGAGGAAGGCCGTGACAAGGCGTCCCTTCGAATGCGGGATCAGCTTGCGCTTCTCGACGACGATGTATTCGCGGTCGCTCAGCGTCTTCAGCGTCGCGGCATAGGTGGAGGGGCGGCCGATGCCGAGTTCTTCCATCTTCTTGATGAGAGAGGCTTCGGAATAGCGCGGCGGCGGCTCGGTGAAATGCTGGCTCGCATTCACCTTGTCCTTGTCCAGCTTTTCGCGCGCATTGATTTCCGGCAGGCGGCCGTCCTCGTCGTCCTCTCCGCCTTCGCCCTCCTCGCGGTGGTCCATGTAGGCTGCCAGGAAGCCGTCGAAGCGGATCACGGAACCGACGGCGCGCAGGCCTGCGCGATCCGAACCATGGGCAGCAGCGATCTCCACCGTCGTCCGTTCCATCTCGGCGGAGGCCATCTGGCTGGCAATGCCGCGCTTCCAGACCAGTTCGTAGAGGCGCAGCTGATCGCTGTCGAGGAAACGGCGCACCTTGTCCGGGGAACGACTGAAATCGGTCGGGCGGATGGCTTCGTGGGCTTCCTGGGCGTTCTTGGCCTTGGTGGAATAGAAGCGTGCCTTTTCCGGCAGGTAGCGTTCGCCGAACTGGTCACCGATGGCACGGCGGGCTGCGTCGATTGCTTCCGGTGCCATCTGCACGCCATCGGTACGCATATAGGTGATGAGACCGACGGTTTCGCCGCCGATATCGACACCTTCATAGAGCTTCTGCGCCACCTGCATGGTGCGCGATGCCGAAAAGCCGAGATTGGAAGAGGCGGCCTGCTGCAGGGTCGAGGTTGTAAAGGGCGGGCCCGGATTGCGCTTGACGGGCTTTGCCTCGACGGACTCGACCGTATAGGCGGCACCTTCGAGAAGCGCCTTCAGGCGGCCGGCATCCTCGCCGTTCTTGACCCCGCGCGGCGGCAGGCGCTTTCCGTCGGCCGAGACCAGCTTTGCTTCGAACTGGTCGCCACGCGGCGTCTTGAGGAGCGCCGAGATGTTCCAGTATTCTTCCGGAACGAAGCGTTCGATTTCGCTCTCTCGATCGCAGACCAGGCGGAGCGCGACGGACTGCACGCGGCCGGCCGAGCGGGCGCCCGGCAGCTTGCGCCACAGCACCGGTGACAGGTTGAAGCCGACGAGATAATCCAGCGCGCGACGGGCAAGATAGGCGTCGACCAGCGCGATATCGATGTCGCGCGGGTTGGCCATGGCATCCAGCACCGCCTTCTTGGTGATCGCATTGAAGACCACGCGCTTCACCGGCTTGTCGCCGATCACCCGCTTCTTCTTCAAAAGATCCAGCACGTGCCAGGAAATGGCTTCCCCCTCGCGATCCGGGTCGGTTGCGAGAAAGAGGCCGTCCGAGCCCTTGACGGCATCGGCAATGTCTTTCATGCGCTTGGCCGAGGCGCCGTCGACCTCCCAGGACATTTCGAAGTCCTGGTCGGGCAGCACCGAGCCGTCCTTGGCCGGCAGGTCGCGCACGTGGCCAAAGGAAGCGAGAACCTTGTAGCCGGAGCCAAGATATTTGTTGATCGTCTTGGCCTTGGCAGGAGATTCTACAACTACAACATTCATCTCTGTTCTCTGAAACGGCGTATGGTGGGTGTTCGCCGGGAAACCCGTGCCGGGAAACTGACCTCCCGACATGGAGGGCCTTTTGCCTGCGGTCAAGAGGGTGGCCGCATTTTCTCGACCGATGATTGCAACCAAAGGAAGATTAATGATTGGTTGCAATTTTTAATGGTGTGTGTAGATTTGCGAGCATGTCGCATATATTGCACGCATAGAGAGAATTTTGGCGCATCGTGAGTGGAACAATGACTAACAGTCGCGGCAGAACAGGACGGAATGACAGTGACGAAACCATCGCCTACATCTGCCAGATGCTGGCCGAGTTGCGGGTTGTGGCCGATCGGCAGGGAGCGGAGATGCTCTGCTATCTGATCGAGATGGCCTATGTGGAAGCCAACGACCTGCAGTCCGGTCGTCGGCGCCGCTCAATCGACCATCGACAGGGAGACAAGTCCCCCGACATGCCGGTGTAGGCGGCCGGCCAGATCGAGCTCGAGCAGCACCAGGTAGACCGTGGAGGCAGGCAGCCCGGTGTGGCGTATGATGTCGTCGATTTCGACGGGCGTCGGCCCCAGCGCGCCGGCGATCCGCTGCCGGTCGCTGTCGTCGGGCGGCATCATCTGGTCTGTCGATCGTTCGGCGCCGGGTTCGTCGATCACCCTGTTCGCCAGGAGGTCGAGCTGGCTGAGCGGCGCCAGCGCTTCCAGCACGTCGCCGGCGCTGGTCGTTACGGTCGCGCCCTGCTTCAGCAACCCATTGGTGCCCTCGCAGCGCGGATCGAGCGGGGAGCCGGGCACGGCAAAGACCAGTCGGCCGAAATCACCGGCGAGGCGGGCTGTGATCAGTGAACCGGAGCGTGCTGCTGCCTCCACCACGACCACGCCAAGCGAGATGCCGGCAATCAGCCGGTTGCGGCGGGGGAAATCGCGGGCTCGCGGTTCCCAGCCAAACGGCATTTCGCTGACCGACAGGCCATGACCACCGGTGATCTCGTCCAGCAGCGGCACGTTCTCCGGCGGATAGGGCTGGTCGAGCCCGCCCGCCAGCACGGCGATCGTCCCGGTTTCCAGGCTTGCCCGGTGGGCGGCGGTATCGATGCCGCGCGCAAGGCCCGAGGTGATGCTATAGCCAGCGCGGCCGCAATCGCGGGCCAGCATCGCCGCAAATTTGGCGCCGCTGATCGAGGCATTGCGCGAGCCGACGATGCCGACGGAGGGTGGGGCTGCCACGGAAGCATCGCCCTTCATGGCGAGGAGCGGCGGGGCGCCATCGATCTGGCGAAGAGCCGGCGGATAGTCCGGCTCGCCGATCCCGACGAGGCGGGCGCCGAAACGGCGAGCACGCTCCAGTTCCCGCTCGGCCTCGTCCACGGAGGCGATGCGGATGCTGCGGGATGCGCCGCCGCGGCGCGAAAGCTCCGGCAGGGCCTGCAGGGCGGCCTCTGCCGAGCCGAAATGGTTTATGAGATCGCGAAAGGTCGAAGGGCCGACATTGTCGCTGCGGATCAGCCGCAGCCAGGCGATCCTCTGTTTGTCCGTCAGCGCAATTCCAGGTCGTCTTGCGCCGTCGGATGCCATGCCTATTAGCCCTTCTGGCCGATCCTGCTTTCGGTACCGTTGATCAGCCGCTCGATGTTTGCCTTGTGCTTCCAGTAGGAGATCACGGTCATCACCGCCATGACGAGGGCGATCTTCTGTTCTCCTACTATCCACAATGCAACCGGAATGACAAGCGTTGCAACCAGAGCGGACAGCGACGAGTAGCGGCTGAGCTTGGCGACTGTCAGCCAGACGAAGGCAAAGACCAGCACCATGGCCGGCGCCACGCCGAGCAGCGTGCCGATATAGGTTGCCACACCCTTGCCACCCTTGAAACCGAGCCAGACAGGAAAGAGGTGGCCGATGAAGGCCGCAAAGCCGCCGAGGATCGCCGCTTCCGGCCCCCACAGCGCGCCGGCCAGCAGGGCGCCGGCGGTGGCCTTGAAGGCGTCGAGCAGCAGGGTTGCGGCGGCGAGTTTCTTGTTGCCGGTGCGCAGCACATTGGTGGCGCCGATGTTGCCGGAGCCGATCGAGCGGATATCGCCGAGGCCGGCTGCCTTGGTCAGCAGCAGGCCGAAGGGAATCGAGCCGAGCAGGTAGCCGAGGGCGAGCGCCAACAGTGCTGTCGAGAGCGAGATCTCCCAGGTGAAGAGGTCGGTCATGCGCAATTCTCCTCAGAGCGAATGGACGAGACGGCCGCCGACATAGGTCGCAACGGCGCGGCCGCTGAAACGGGCCTCGTCAAAGGGGGTGTTCTTCGAGCGCGAGACGATCTTCTCCTTCGACACCAGCCAGGGCTCGTCGAGATCGATCAGCGCGATATCGGCGCGCGCGCCGGGCTTCAACGTGCCGGCGTCCAGGCCGAAGATTTGGGCCGGGCGGGTCGAGAGGGCATCGATCAGGCGCATCAGCGGCACGCGATCGGCATGGTGGAGGCGAAGGGCCGCCGACAGCATGGTCTCAAGCCCGATCGCCCCATCGGCCGCATCGGCGAAGGGCAGGCGCTTGGTATCGACATCCTGCGGATCATGCGAGGAGACGATGATATCGATCGTGCCATCGGCCAGCGCATCGACCATGGCCTGGCGGTCGTCCTCGGTTCTGAGCGGTGGCGACAGCTTGAAGAAGGTGCGGTATTCGCCGATGTCGTTCTCGTTGAGCGACAGGTGATTGATCGAGATCGCCGCTGTGGCCTTCGCGCCGCGGGCGCGCGCCGTGCGGATCGCATCCGCCGATTCCGGCACGGAAATTTTTGCCGCATGGTAGCGCACGCCGGTGAGAGCCGCGATGCGCAGGTCGCGCTCAAGCGGGATCAGTTCCGCCTCGCGCGGCGCGCCGGAGAGGCCGAGCCAGCTGGCGAACAGTCCCTCGTTCATCACGCCGTTGACGGCGAGGTAGGGATCGCGGGCTTCGAGCGACACGACCGCACCGAATTCGCGGGCATAGGTCATGGCGCGGCGCAGCACCTGCGTGTCGGCAAGCGTGTGGCGGCCTTGCGTGAAGGCCACAGCACCGGCTGCCTTCAGCATGCCGATCTCGGTCATTTCCTCGCCCTTCAGGCCCCGCGTCAGCGCCGCTGCCGGATGGACGTTGACGAGGGCCTTGTCGCGCGCCGTCTTCTTGACGAATTCGATCAGTGCGATGTCGTCCAGCACCGGATCGGTATCCGGCATCATGATCACGCTGGTGACGCCGCCGGCTGCCGCGGCGCGGCTCGCCGATTCGATGGTCTCGCGGTGTTCGGCGCCCGGTTCGCCGATGAAGACATGCGCATCGACGAGGCCGGGGGTGGCCACAAGGCCGCGGCAATCTCTCACCTCGGCACCCTCGGGCGCACCCTGGTTGCGAGCCTCCGCGCCGGCAACGAGGATCATGCCATCGGCGCCGACGATGATCGTGCCGGTTTCATCAAGACGGCGGGACGGGTCGATGATGCGGACATCGGTCAGGACAAGCGGCTTCCTCATGCTCCCATTCCTTCGCTTCTCGGTCCCTGGTTCTGCGAGACGAGCAGGGCTTCCATCACCGCCATACGCACGGCAACCCCCATTTCCACCTGGCTTTCGATCACGCTCTGCGGGCCGTCGGCCACTTCCGAGGCGATTTCCACGCCGCGGTTCATCGGACCGGGATGCATGACGAGCGCATCCTCTTTGGCCGCCTTCAGCTTTTCGGCGTCGAGGCCGTAGAAGTGGAAGTATTCGCGCACGGAGGGCACGAAGGAGCCGGCCATGCGCTCGCGCTGCAGGCGCAGCATCATCACCACATCGGCGTCCTTCAGACCCTCTTCCATCGAGTGGAAGACTTCCACGCCCATCTGGGCGATGCCCGACGGCAGAAGCGTGGAGGGCGCGACGACACGCACCCTGGCACCCATGGCGTTCAGAAGCAGGATGTTGGAGCGGGCGACGCGCGAATGCAGCACGTCACCGCAGATCGCGACGATGATGCGCGCCAGCTTGCCCTTGGCGCGGCGGATCGTCAGCGCATCGAGGAGCGCCTGTGTGGGATGCTCGTGCTGGCCATCGCCGGCATTGACGACCGAGCAGCCGACCTTCTGCGCGAGAAGCGCTGCCGCACCGGCCGATGAGTGGCGCACCACCAGAACGTCCGGCCGCATGGCATTCAGCGTCATGGCGGTGTCGATCAGCGTCTCGCCCTTCTTGACCGAAGAGTTTCCGACCGACATGTTCATCACATCGGCGCCAAGACGCTTGCCCGCGAGTTCGAAAGAGGATTGCGTTCGGGTCGAGGCTTCGAAAAAGAGATTGATCTGGGTCAGTCCGCGCAGCGTCGAGGTTTTCTTTTCTCTTTGCCGGCTGATCTTGACCGCCTCGTCTGCCTTGTCGAGAAGGAAGGTGATGTCCTGCTCGGTCAGGCCCTTGATTCCGAGGAGATGGCGGTGGGGAAAGAAGACCACGAAATTGTCCTCCGCTGGTTTTCCGCGGTCTATAGAGACTGAGCGCGGGAGGGGCAAGCGGAGCAGAGGACCAGACGATCCGTTGCGCATGCAATTTCCCGAGAATTCGTTTAGAAGCACCCTATGAATCAGATGACCCGGACCGAAGACACCCTTACCGAGCTGAACCAGCCAAGCCTCTGGTCCGGTATCAACGCCTACCGCACCGATCCGCTGATGGTGGATCTGACGGCGGGGCTGCACCGAGCCGTGCGCGAGGAATTCGACGCGCTCGGCCGTTACGTCACCTCGCCGGAGGCGCAGGAACTGGCGCGGATGGCGAACGAAAATCCGCCGAAGCTGAAGACGCATGGCCCGCGCGGCGAGCGGCAGGATCTGGTGGAATACCATCCCGCCTGGCATGCGCTGATGCGCCGCTCCATGTCGACCGGCCTCAATTCCTCGATCTGGGAAAATGCTGCCGAATCGCGCAACGCCCAGCACCGGGCGCGCGCCGCCCGCTTCTATCTCAGTGCCCAGCTGGAGTGCGGGCATCTCTGCCCGCTGACCATGACCAGCGCCTCGGTGGCGGCGATGATGGCCTCGCCGCGCGTTCACAAGGAATGGGCGCCGCGCGTTCTGTCGCGCAAATATGATTCGTCCAACCGTCCGGCGATGCAGAAGAGTGCGATCACCATCGGCATGGGCATGACGGAGAAGCAGGGCGGCACGGATGTGCGCGCCAACCGCTCCACCGCCGAACGGGTGGGCGAGGGGGTCTATCGGCTGTCCGGCCACAAATGGTTCATGTCGGCGCCGATGAGCGATGCCTTCGTCATGCTGGCGCGCACCAATGAGGGGATCGGCTGCTTCCTCGTCCCGCGCCTGCTGGAGGACGGCACCGCCAACGGCCTGCAGTTCCAGCGGCTCAAGGACAAGCTCGGCAACCGCTCCAATGCCTCCGCCGAGGTGGAGTTTACCGATGCCTTCGGTTACCTGCTTGGCGAAGCGGGCGGCGGCATCCGCACCATTCTCGACATGGTGACGCTGACCAGGCTTGACTGTGCGCTGGCCTCTGCCGGCATCATGCGCGCCTCGCTGGCGGAGGCCGTGCATCATTGCCGCGGCCGCAGCGTGTTCGGCAAGAACCTCATCGACCAGCCGCTGATGACACGTGTGCTGGCCGACATGGCGCTCGATGTCGCAGCCGCCACGGCGCTCGCCTACCGTCTTGCGGAAGCCTTCGACAAGGCGGGCAGCAACCCGACCGATGCGGCCTATGCCAGGGTCATGACGCCGGTCATCAAATACTGGGTCTGCAAGATCGCACCCTCTTTGATCTACGAGGCGATGGAATGCCTGGGCGGCAATGGCTATGTCGAGGAGCGTCCGCTGGCGCGCCATTATCGCGAAGCGCCGGTCAATGCGATCTGGGAAGGCTCCGGCAACGTGATGGCGCTCGACGTGTTGCGCGTGATGGATCGCGGCCGCGATCTGTTTGATCTGGTGCTGGGTGGCATCGAGCGAGATCTCGGGCCGAGCGGACGCAAGACCACCGACGTGCTGCGCGCCGCCATGGCGCTGGCGGAACGCGACGAGGGCGCGTCGCGCCTGCTGGTCGAACAGCTTGCGCTGGCGGCCGGTGCCGCCGAACTGTTCCGCCTGGGGGCCGGCAAGATTGCCGATGCCTTCCTCGAGACGCGTCTCGCCGGCGGGTGGCGCACCACCTATGGCATGCTCGATTCGCGCTTCGATGCCTCCTATATCGTCGATCTGCTCTATCCGGCAGCGACCTGAACCAGACATCGCCAAGCCCTGTTATCCCGGCCTTTTCACCCCGCGATTAACCATATCGCGGGGTTTTCGTTGCGCGTGCGGTCGTGACCCCTAATGTGCGTTAACGATTTCTTAACCACGCATGAGGCGCCGGTGTCGGGATATAGCCCTAATAGTTTTGCGTTGCTCGTCGCAGCACTTGCGTTCTTTTCGGTGCTGGCGCTGAACATCGCCGTACCGGCGCTGGTGCTGTCCGGCATGGCGTTGCTGCGATGGCTGCTTCTGCCCCTCGACCGCCGGCTGCCGCAAGGAGCGCCCGCATGAAATGGTTTCTGATTCTGTGGGCCGGTCCCGTGGCACTGCTCGGTCTGTGGTACGGCCTGTCCTACTACGACATGAGCTTCGGCTTCTTCATGCTGACGCGCAAGACGCATGATCTGGTGTTCCAGATCTACGGCAATATCCTCGGCATTCCGCCTCAGGACCTGCCGCCGATGGTGGCACGCGCAATCGCCTTCGACAGCCTGATCGTTCTTTCCATTGTGCTGTTTCGTAAGCGGCGCGCCATTGCCGGCTGGTGGCGGGCGCGTCAGGCCTCTGTGCCGCGGCTGGCAGCCAGCGACGAGAGCCTGTCCAGCGCGCCCTGAAGGATGAAGCTCGCGGCGGCCGAATCGATGCGCTCCTTGCGCTTGGCCCGCGATACGTCCATTTCCAGCAATGCCCGTTCGGCGGCCACCGTCGACAGCCGCTCATCCCAGAAGACGAAGGGGATCTGCGTCTTTTCCCCCATGCTGCGCACAAAGGCGCGCGTGGCCTGAACACGGGGGCCGGCGGAACCATCCATATTCATCGGCAGCCCGATGACGAAGGCCGCGACCTTTTCTCTGTCGGCAAAGGCCAGCAACTGTTCGGCATCCTGGGTGAATTTTACCCGCTTGAGCACCGGGCGTGGCGAGGCGAAGCGACGACCGAGATCCGACATCGCAATGCCGATCGTCTTGGTGCCGAGGTCGAGGCCCGCAATGGCCTGGCCCGGTTGAAGCGTGGCCGCCAGTTCCTCGATCGTCAACGATGCCATGCACGCTTCCTCTTGCCACTCTTCGTCTTCACGATAACTTCGATGTATCGGCCTGCCGCCGATATGCTAACCCATGCAGCAGGCTGAGATCCGCAGCCAGCGGTTCGGCGTAGAGCCGCAATGTCAGAGCAAACCGTCACCGCTCGGTCCAGCCGAGCCATCACATCAATTTATCGAGGAAACAAGGAGATTTTCCATGAAGATCACCTGGCTTGGCCACGCGGCCTTCCGGATTGAAACTGCCGGCGCCAAAATCCTGATCGACCCCTTCCTGAGCTACAATCCGTCTTTTGCGGATCAGGATCGCAAGGCGGTGGCCGAAGGCATCACCCATATTCTCCTGACCCACGGCCATGGCGATCATGTGGGCGACACCGTCGCGCTGGCCAACGAGACCGGCGCCGTGGTGCTTGCCAATGCCGATCTTGCCGCCTGGCTGGGTGCCAAGGGCGTCAAGAAGATCGAGATGGGCAATACCGGCGGCACGGTAAACCTCGGCGGCTTTACCGCCACCTTCACCCAGGCGCTGCATTCATCCGCGCAGATCACCGAGGACGGCGTGTCGCACTCGCTCGGCAGTGCCAACGGCCTGATGCTGCATTTCGATGATGAACCCTCGCTGCTGCATATGGGCGATACCGACATCTTTACTGATATGGGCCTGATCAACGAATTGCACCAGCCGGATATCGGGCTGGTGCCGATCGGCGACCGCTTCACCATGGGCGGCGCCGTGGCGGCCCTGGCCTGCCAGCGCTTCTTCGATTTCAAGCATGCCATCCCCTGCCACTATGGCACCTTCCCGATCATCGACCAGACCCCCGAGACCTTCGTGAAGGGAATGGACGGCCTGAAGACGCGGGTCGAGACGCCCAAGGTCGGAACGGTGCTCAGCTTCTGATCGTTCGCCTTACGGCTGCGGCTCGCTCGCGAGCCGCAGCCCTGCCGCGCGGGCGATGCCGGCAGCTTCGGATCTAGGCAATCTTCGCCGGTTCCCCGCCACAAAAAAGTACGGTTGACTGCCATCAATCCACGGGACCTCCAGATGGTCGAAGGATTGTTGATGTGCGCCGCTATGCCTCCCTTATCTTGCTGAGCGTGATCGTATCGACGCATGCCGCCGTCGCGGCGGAGTCTCCTCTTGATCCGTTTGCCTCCGATGCGGAGATCGTTTTTCACGACGAGGTGGAGGTCAACGACGACGACACCGGTACCTTCACTGAAACCCTTGACCGGACCATACAGCGCACCGGGGACATCGCCGGTGCCGGGCAGGTGTCCTATGTCTTTGATCCCGAGCATCAGACCTTCAAGCTTTTGCAGGGATGGGTCGACACGACGGATGGCGTGCGCCTGAACGTGGCGCCAGAGAGCGTGATGGTGCGCCCCAGCCACGCTGCCAGTTCGGCACCGGGTTTTGTCTCGACGATGACGGCGACCATCGTGCTGCCGCAGATCACCGTTGGTGCCAAGGTGCATCTGCGGGTAGAGCGAAAGACGGTCCGGGCTTTTGAGGCCACCGGCTTCAACACCAGCTTCTATCTGTCGCCGGTCCGCACCGGCGATTTTTACGTGGCTGTGCACGTGTCGAAGGACAAGCCGCTGTCAATCGGCGCGCGCAACGGCTTTACGGTGGTTCGCGACGAGAGCCTGGAGGATCGCCGCTTCATCGAGGCGGAGGCGCATGTGCGGAGCGTCTCGCCCGAGGATCAGGACGCTCATATGCCGCCGCTCGATGACATCACGCCCTTGTTCACGCTATCGACGCTGAAGGACTATGCGGATCTCGGTGCGCGCTATCACCGGCTGGCCGAGGGCAAGGATGCGGTCACGCCGGAGATCCAGGCGCTTGCGGATCAGGTGGCGGGCGGCAAGACGGGGCTGGAAGCAGCCCGTGCGCTCTATGCCTGGGTTAGCGGACATATCCGGTATGTCGCCCTCTATCTGAGCGACGAGGCGGGCTATATCCCGCACGATGCGTCTGCCGTGCTGGCGGCCGGATACGGCGACTGCAAGGATCAGGTGGTTCTGCTGCAGGCGCTGCTGAAGGCGAAGGGCATCGCGTCCGAACCGGTGATCGTGAAATGGTCGGATGCGCAGGCAGACTGGCCGGCCCCGGAAACCGGCGCCTTCAACCACATGATCATCTATCTGCCTGAGTTCGATCTCTACGCCAATCCCACCGACACGTTCACGCCCTTCGGCGTGCTGGATTATGGCCTGGTTGGCAAGCCGGCCCTGCATGCGACGGCAACACCGGTGATGCGACGAATACCGTCGTTGAAGCCGCAAGACGCACAGTTTTCCACCACCGGGACGATTGCCATTGCCGAGGACGGGTCACTGTCTGGCACGGCGCGTGTGTCGATGACGCCCATGCTCGGTGTTTACCTGCGTCGCGAGCTGTCGACGGACAAGCAGCAGATTACTGTGATGAGGAACGCGGCCGCCCATCTGCCCCAGCCGGCGACTGGCAATCTTCAGGTGACGAAGCCGGATGATCTCGAAACTCCCTTCAGTTTTTCCATGACCTGGCGCGCGCCGCAGGCGGTGAAGCCTGCCGGTTTCGTTCTGCCCGCCATGCCGGATTTCTCGCCCAATCCCTCGCCGCAGAGCTATCTTGGCAGCAGCAAGCCGAGGCGTTTTGGCGCCTTTTTCGGTCCGAAGACGCTGAACTGGCGCCTGACGCTGACAGCGCCGGCAGGCCAAAACTTCACGACGGTGCCGGCCGACGTGCATGTCACGAACGAAACCGGAAGCTATGACGCGCATTACGAAAATGCCGGCGGCAGCCTCACCATCACCCGGACGCTGGTGCTGAAGGAGTGGGTGGTTCCGGCCGCAGGCTATGGTGCGGTGGAGGCGATCTTCCGGGGTATGGTTGCAGACCAGGGCTCGATCCTCGGCATTGCCGCGTCTCACAAGACCTGACGCCCGTGAGGTTGCGGCGCCGGACCGAGCCCTTTGCGGGGCTCGGGCAGCTTGCCCGTCCGATAAGGCACCTTGTGCCTGCCAAACCCGTTGCGAAGCCGGGACGCGGCCATTATAGCGGGAGGGAAATCCCAAAGCCGGAGAGAGATCATGTCCGTCGACCTTGCCACCGTGAAGCGCGTCGCCCGCCTGTCCCGTATTGCCGTTACCGATGAGGAGGCTGGGCGGATGATGGGTGAACTGAACGGCATCCTGGGCTTTGTCGAACAACTGTCCGAAGTGGACGTCTCCGGTGTCGAGCCGATGACTTCGGTCACGCCGATCACCATGCGCCGCCGTGCGGATGCCGTGACCGATGGCGACAAGGCCGCCGCTGTGGTGGCCAATGCCCCGGCGACCGACCAGAATTTCTTCCTCGTGCCGAAGGTCGTCGAGTAAGCGGGCTTCCGCTGCCGCTCCGACCTGTTTCCGCTGCACCCGAACGAGATGATCATGACCGACCTGACAAGCCTCACCATTGCCGCCGCCCGTGACAAACTGAAGTCCCGCGAGATTTCCGCGCTCGACCTGACCGAAAACTATCTCAAGGCCATCGAGGCCGCCAACGGTGCCCTGAACGCCTATGTGGTCGTCACGCCTGAAAAGGCGCTTGCCATGGCCAAGGCCTCCGATGCCCGTCTTGCCGAGGGCAGGGGCGGTGCGCTGGAAGGCATTCCGCTCGGCGTGAAGGACCTGTTTGCCACCGAGGGCGTCCACACGCAGGCCTGCAGCCACATTCTCGACGGCTTCAAGCCGAACTACGAATCGACGGTCACGGACAAGCTCTGGGCCGAAGGCGCCGTGATGCTCGGCAAGCTCAACATGGACGAGTTTGCCATGGGCTCTTCCAACGAGAGCTCCTATTACGGCCCGGCGGTCAACCCGTGGAAGGCGGAAGGCTCCGACGAGAAGCTTGTGCCCGGCGGCTCGTCCGGCGGCTCGGCGGCGGCCGTTGCCGCGCATCTGTGCGCCGGTGCCACCGCCACCGATACCGGCGGCTCGATCCGCCAGCCAGCCGCCTTTACCGGGACCGTCGGCATCAAGCCCACCTATGGCCGCTGCTCGCGTTTCGGTATCGTCGCCTATGCCTCCTCGCTCGATCAGGCCGGCCCGATCGCCCGCGATGTGCGCGATGCGGCGATCTTGCTGAAGTCGATGGCCGGTGTGGACAAGAGGGACACGACTTCCGTCGACCTGCCGGTGCCGGATTACGAGGCGGCGCTGGGACAGTCGCTGAAGGGCATGAAGATCGGTATTCCGAAGGAATATCGCCTTGACGGCATGTCGGAAGAGATCGAAACCCTTTGGGCGCAGGGCGTCGAGTGGCTGAAGGACGCCGGTGCCGAGGTGGTGGAGATATCTCTGCCGCACACGAAATACGCGCTGCCGGCCTATTACATCGTGGCGCCCGCCGAGGCCTCGTCCAACCTCGCCCGCTATGACGGCGTGCGGTATGGCCTGCGCGTCGAGGGCCGCGATATCGCCGATATGTACGAAAAGACCCGCGCGGCCGGCTTCGGCAAGGAAGTGCAGCGCCGTATCATGATCGGCACCTATGTGCTCTCCGCCGGCTATTACGACGCCTATTACCTCAAGGCGCAGAAGGTGCGCACGCTGATCAAGCGCGATTTCGAGGATGCCTTCCACGCCGGCGTCGATGCGATCCTGGCGCCGATCACGCCGTCCTCGGCCTTTGCCATCGGCGACAAGGAACTGGCCGCCGATCCGGTCAAGATGTACCTGCAGGACGTCTTTACCATCACGCTCAACATGGCGGGTCTGCCGGGGATTTCCGTGCCGGCTGGTCTCGACCGCAAGGGATTGCCGCTCGGCCTGCAACTGATCGGCAAGCCGTTCGAGGAAGAGACGCTGTTCAAGACCGCCCATGTGATGGAAAAGGCCGCCGGCACGTTTTCGCCGAAGGCCTGGTGGTAAGCGAGTTCACCATACGCCCCATGGCGGCCGCCGATCATCGGGCGGTCACTGCCGTCGGTTTTGCGGCCTGGCAATCGAGCGATGCATTTCGCGAGAGCGGCCTGCCGCTCGACCGTCTGGAGATGATCCGGCATGCCTATGACCGTTTTCTCGATGAGGCCGGAGACAGGATCGCCGTCGCAGACATCGAGGGTCGCGTTGCCGGCTGGACGGCGCGGGAGACGGAGCCCGACTATATTTCCGACCTCTGGGTCGATCCGGCCTTTCAGGGGCGCGGCGTCGGCAAGGCCTTGATCTTGCATCTGCTTGCGGTGATGCGTGAGGAAGGGCTCGCGCGGGCGCGCATCCACACGCATGGCAACAATGCCGGCGCGATCCGGCTTTATCAGCGCTGCGGCTTTTCCATTGTCTGGCGCGGGCTAGAATATTCCAGAAGTCTCGGCGTGGAACACGAGAAGGTGCATCTGGCGATGCGGCTGACGCCCGAGCCGGATGTCAGCGCTTCGACTGTGTGATCATGTAGGCCTTCAGCACGGCATTCATCCGGGTCTGATATCCCTTTCCCTGGGCACGAAACCAGTCCAGCACATCGGAATCGATGCGCATCGTGACCTGCGCCTTGCCCATCGGCTGAACGAGTTCGGCGGCTTCGAAAAAGCGATCATCAAGCTGCGGGATGTCGCTGTAGTCGATGGTGTCATCGCTCCGCTGTGCCAGAGCCCGCACGCGGTTTGGCGAGATGCTCATAGTAGCGTTGCCTTTCTTTCCTGTTGGCGAGACGCGCCGAAATTAGTCGGGTCACGCCTTTGCGATCCGTGTGAACGACGACGATGACCACGATATCTGCGATTGCGCCGACGGTGATCCATCGTTCTTTGCGATAGGCAAAGCGGTCGTCCCGGGCACTCAACACGGGACCGTCGAAGATAAGGCTCGCCTCTTCGAAGGAGAGACCGTTCGTCTCCAGATTGGCGCGGTTCTTCGCGTCATCCCAGCCAAACGCCATGTCTCAAATGTAGCTACAAATGGCGTTGCAAGTAAGGCCGGCGCCGGATCATCCGGCGCCGGCCGAGTCGTTATCGGTTGTCCTGCTCCGCGCGCACCAGAACCAGACCGCGTTCGGTGATGCGGTAGGGCTTGCCGCCCTGTGAGGCGATGGCGCGCTTCTGTTTGAGCTTGCGGAAGGTTGTCAGGTCGAGGCCGGCAAACAGCCAGCCTTCGCGGGTGAAGAGGTTCACCTTGTCGATCTTGCGCTGGTCGTTGCGGATGAGTTCGATTCGTCCGCCCTGAGCGAGCAGGTGGAGGATGCGCTGTTCGGCGCGGGAAATATCCATGATATGAGGTCCGAAAGGTCCCGTCGGGACGCACAAAACAGTTCCGGACGCACGGGCATGCGCCGGGGCTCGGTTTTGTTCGGGCAACCTGCAAATGTCTGTTCGCAGGCTGCCCCTTAACGGGACTCGGACAAATTCGACATCAAAACTCCATATGCTGCTAAAACTAGCGGAAAAGCGGCATGGGATCAATCTGTTAGCCGAAGGTTTGGCTTGGCAAGACAAGGCGTGGGTGTTCTACTGGGCCTCGACATACAGGGCCGACCATGCCGACCATCCGCAATGCCCGAGAAGATGAAGCCGAACTGCTGAGCGAAATTGGCCTGCGCGCCTGGGAGGACGCGATGGGTGAAATCGGCGTCAGCCCCGAATTGCGCGAGAACGCACAGGCGGCCTTTCGTGGCTTCACTTACGGCTCCTGGCTTACAATCACCGTGGTGGAGGAGGCAGGCACTGTGGCCGGCTGGGCGGCGCGCGAGGGGCTTGATGAACTGATCAGCGATTTCTGGATCGATCCCGCCTTCAAGCGGCGGGGGCTTGGCACGGCACTTCTGCGGGAAATCGAGGAGCAGATCGCGGCGCATGGCCATCCGGTTGCGCGGCTGGAAACCCATGCCCGCAATGTCGAGGCACTGCGCTTTTTCGAGGGCAAGGGCTATGGTGTCAACTGGCTGTCGGTCGTCTATTCTCCGAAGCTCGACCAGGATGTGCAGTCGGTGGGGCTCTCCAAGCAGCTTGTCGAGGAAGACGAGGCGCCGTTCGGCTATGACGTGTAAGCTGTGGCGGCGCAGTGGTCGCAAAGCTTGCGCCACCGCCCCATTTGCTCTACCTGACGAACAACCGAACAGACTGCATGAAGAGCTTTTTCCATGACCATTGTCGACGTCCGTACGCCTGATCCGAAACGCCTCATTCCCGGCGCCACCGGCGACTGGGAAGTGATCATCGGCATGGAAGTGCACGCCCAGGTGCTCTCGAAGTCCAAGCTGTTTTCCGGTGCATCGACCGAGTTCGGAAAGGCGCAGAATTCCAACGTATCGCTGGTGGATGCGGCCATGCCCGGCATGCTTCCCGTGATCAACGAGGAATGTGTGAAGCAGGCGGTGCGCACCGGTCTTGGCCTCAAGGCGCAGATCAACAACCGCTCGATCTTCGACCGCAAGAACTATTTCTATCCGGACCTGCCGCAGGGCTACCAGATCTCGCAGTTCAAGGATCCGATCGTCGGCGAAGGCAAGATCGTCATCTCGCTCGGTCCGGACCGGCAGGGCCAGTTCGAGGATATCGAGATCGGCATCGAGCGCCTGCATCTGGAACAGGATGCCGGCAAGCTGATGCATGACCAGCACCCGACCATGTCCTATGTCGACCTGAACCGCTCCGGCGTCGCCCTGATGGAAATCGTCTCCAAGCCCGACATGCGTTCGTCCGACGAGGCCAAGGCGTATATGACGAAGCTGCGCTCCATCGTACGCTATCTCGGCACCTGCGACGGCAACATGGACGAAGGCTCCATGCGCGCCGACGTCAATGTGTCCGTGCGCCGCCCCGGTGAAGCCTTCGGAACCCGCTGCGAGATCAAGAACGTCAACTCGATCCGCTTCATCGGCCAAGCGATCGAATATGAGGCGCGTCGCCAGATCGCCATTCTGGAAGAGGGCGGCACGATCGACCAGGAGACCCGCCTGTTCGACCCGAACAAGGGCGAGACGCGTTCCATGCGCTCCAAGGAAGATGCGCATGACTATCGCTACTTCCCCGATCCGGACCTGTTGCCGCTGGAATTCGACGATGCCTTCGTGGCGGAGCTGAAGGCGGATCTGCCGGAACTGCCGGACGACAAGAAGGCCCGCTTCGTGGCTGAACTCGGCCTGTCCGTCTATGACGCCTCGGTGCTCGTCTCGGAAAAGGCGATTGCCGATTATTTCGAGGCCGTGGCTGCAGGCCGTGACGGAAAGACCGCGGCGAACTGGGTTATCAACGACCTGCTGGGCGCCTTGAACAAAGCCGGCAAAGGCATTGAAGAGACTCCGGTTTCGCCGGCCCAGCTCGGCGGCATCATCGACCTCATCAAGGCCGAGACGATTTCCGGCAAGATCGCCAAGGACGTGTTCGAGATCGTCTTCAACGAAGGCGGCGACCCGGCGGAGATCGTCGAGAGCCGCGGCATGAAGCAGGTGACCGATACCGGCGCCATCGAGAAGGCCGTGGACGACATCATTGCCGCAAACCCCGATCAGGTGGCCAAGGTGAAGGCCAAGCCGACGCTGGCCGGCTGGTTCGTCGGTCAGGTGATGAAGGCGACGGGTGGCAAGGCCAATCCGCAGGCCGTGCAGGCGCTGGTGAAGGCGAAGCTCGGCATCGAAGACGAATGAGGCGCTGCCCGGCCTGGTGCCGGGCCTGCCATCGAATCCGTGTCTGTTGAGGGGGCGTCGCTGCCCCCTTTGCGTTCACCCGTCCCGTATGTCTATGCAAGTCCTGTCCCGGAGGACCCCGTGGTGTTTTTTGTTCGTAGCGCCAGCGAAAAGGATGTCGAAGCGATCCGCGAGATCCTCGTGGAAACCTGGCACGCCACCTATGATGCCTTCTATGGCGAGGCGAAGGTCAACGAACTGATCGCTGCGTGGCATCGCCCGGCGACCATCCGCGCCAGCATCGGCAAGCGGGATGGCGAGTTTCTGGTGGCCGACGACGGCCGCCAGTTGGGCGGCATGGGCTATGCGGTCATGTCCGATACGATGACGAAGACGGCGCTGCTGCGCCAGCTCTACGTGCGCCCGGCCTTCCACGGGCAGGGCATTGGTCGCGATATCTTCGCGGAACTCGAAACCTGCTTCCCGGATGCGGAAATCATGCGCCTCGAGGTCGAGCCACGCAATGTGCGGGCGATCTCCTTCTACAGTCGGCTCGGCTTTGTCGAAGTCGACCGCACCAAGCATTGCGGTGCTGAAGGCAGTGGCATCGAGGCGGTCATCATGGAAAAGCCGCTGCTCTGAGCGTGCACTCATTCCCGGTGCCGCGCCGTGTCGGCACGACACCGGGCGACGCGTTCACTTCTGGGGATAGTCGAAGCTGAAGGTTTCGACGATCGGCTTGGTCCAGAAGCCCGGCACGCCGGTTTCCGTGTCGATGTGGTGGTAGAAGCCGTTTGCTTCCGGCGAGGCATAGGTGAGTTCCACCTTGTAATGGCCGGGGCCATTCATCCGCACATTCTTCGCATAATGCGGACCGTCCTTTGCCGTCATTGGCAGCAGTGTGCCGGACGAGTTCCAGGGCGTGCCGTCCTTGGTCAGCTTGTAGCTGATCTTGAGATAGGGGATCCAGGCATCGGCGGGATAGCCCCAGGGATTGTCTTCCTTGGCGTGCACGTCGGTTTCGAGATGCACGACGTCCTTGTCGCCCATCACCATGTTCTGCATCATCGGGGCCATCTCGATACCGACCAGATAGCTTGCGGCGATTTCCAGATGTTCGGCCGTGACCGGGCCACCAATGGGGAATTCGCGGGCATTCGCTGGCAGGCTCGCCAAGGCGCCGGCCGTGGCTGCCAGCAGGCCAAGCGTCATCAACTTGCGCATTGCAATCATCCTTTCAGGACTGGGGAGAAGAAAACGGAGAGCGTCGCGGTTCAGGGCCGCGGGCGCAGCTGCGCGGACGGCGGGGCCTGCCCTTGCGACTGGCGGATCAGGCGCGCACCAAGAACCAGAACGAGAAGCGTGGTGATCCAGGCTGCCACCTGGATGCCGAGCGGCTGGGCGCTGTAGCCGACGAGTGCGGTGGCAGCGCGACCGGCAAGGCTGCCATCGGAGAGCAGCCACGAGGTGTCCCACAGGCCATAGCCCCAGGCAGGCAGAATGTCGTCGCGCGCCAGAAGCGCGGCGGCCTGACCCGCCATGCCGGCGGCCAGCAGCGCCACCAGCCCGGACGTGACCGAAAACAGCCAGCGCAGCGGAATGGCAAGCAGACCGCGATAGAGGACGAACGAAAGGGCCGCGCCCCCGAGAATGCCGAGCAGGCCGCCCGCCAGCATCGCACCGAAGCCGATTTCGGCCGAGATCGCGATGCCATAGAGGAACAGCACCACTTCGCTACCCTCGCGCAACACCGCGATGGCGATCACCACGGCCATGGCAAGCATGGATCGATCGCCCCACGCCACCTGCTGGCCGAGCGCCTTCATCTCCGCTGCCATCTGCCGTCCGTGGCTTGCCATCCACAGATTGTGCCAGCCGAGCATGACCACGGCGATGCAGAGGATGGCGGCGTTGAACACTTCCTGGCCATTGCCGGCAAAGGCTTCCTCCAGCCGGCCGGCAAACAGAGCGACGAGGATGGCGCCGGCCAGCCCGGCCACAATGCCGCCCAGCACCCAGCCGGTGCGGCCGGAAATGCCGCGCGTCGCGGCCAGAACGATGCCGATGATCAGACCGGCTTCCATGACCTCGCGAAAGACGATCAGCAGGCTCGCCAGCATCCGCCTATTCCTTTGGAGCGACGGCAGTCAGCGTGCCGGTGGCTTCGGGATGGTAGTCGTCGAAGAATTTGTAGGTGCCGGCCGGCAGCGGGCCTGCATGGGCTGTGACATGCCCCTGGCCTACGACGATCTTCTCGAACTTCATGTCGTAGCTTTCGAACTCCGCCGTCGTGCCGTCCTTGTTGGTGACCTCGATCAGGAAGCGCGTATTGGCCGGCACTTCCAGATGCGAGGGAAGGAAGGTGTGATCCTCCAGCGTCAGGTGATAGGTCTGCATGGCATCGGCGAGTGCCAGATGCGGCAGCCCGACGACGGCGGCACCCAACAGGGCCGGAAGGAGAACGTGGCTGCGAAAGATGCCGTTGCGCATGATCTATCCTGCTGATCTCTCCTGCGTCCGGGGTTGCTGACGCTGGAGCCGGAATGACGATGCGGAAATATGACTGCCCGCATCATGTTAAAAATGTGGCGGAGAAAGCCATGTTACCAATCTGTAATCATCGAGAACTGGCCTTGTGAAATCCCGCTCATTTTTTCGGGCAACCGTCTGGTTTCCGGGGCTGGGGCGGTCGACTGCAGTGAGGGGTGGAGATCGCGACCCTTGCGCGCTAGTTACACCCGAAGGAAAACCGGAGGAGGAGCCTGCCATGGCATCGGACACACTCGTCATACGCCGCGCCCGCGAGGCGGACCTGCCGCAGTTGATCGCCCTGTTCGCCGATGATCCGGTGGGCGGTCACGGAGACACGAGCGAGGCCGAGGCCTATGAGGATTACCTTCGCGCCTTCCACGTTATCGATTCGGCGCCGCATGAGCAGCTCTATGTCGCGGAACTGGCGGGCGAGGTGGTGGCCACCTACCAGCTGACCTTCCTGCGTGCGCTGACCGGGCGCGGCGCCCAGAACGCGATGATCGAGGCGGTGCAGACCCGCGCCGACATGCGCGGCAAAGGGATCGGCGCGGCGCTGATGGAGCATGCCGAGCAGGAGGCGCGGCGCCGCGATTGCCGGCTGCTGCAGCTGATGTCGAATGCGGCGCGCACCGATGCGCATCGTTTTTACGAGCGCGCCGGCTTTGCCCGCAGCCATCTCGGCTTCAAACGGAAGCTCAAATAGTGGTGGCCTTCCTCCGAAGCGCTGGACATTGCCGGCTCGAAATTGCATAAGCAGGTTCAAGGACTGCATTCCTTGTCTTCGCGAGGACGTTGGAAAATTATGAAGAATATCCTCCTGCAAATCTTCACCTGGTGGAACGGCCAGACGGTCGGCACCCGCTTCTTCACCTGGCGCAACGGCAAGCGCGTCGGCGAAGATGAGTTCGGCAATGTGTATTACGAAGGCGGCATGACCTCCTTCGGCCTGCCGCGCCGCTGGGTCATCTACAAGGGCTATACGGAAGCCTCCGCCATTCCGGCCGGCTGGCACGGCTGGATGCATTATCGCACCGATACCCCGCCGTCCCGCGAAACCTATGCCGCCCGCGAGTGGCAGAAGGCGCATCATGCCAACATGACCGGGACCGCGTTTGCCTATCGCCCCAAGGGGTCGCTGGAAGCCACCGGCGAACGTCCGCGCGTCACCGGCGATTACGACGCCTGGACCCCCGGCGCCTGATCGGCACCCGCCTTCCGCGTTCGCGCCACATTTTCGGCCTAACGCATGCCGGTCCCGATGAATGCGGGGCTGGCATTCCATCATGGTGAGATTGTTGATGCGACACGTTCTCCTTCGCCCGCTGCGTCTCGGCGCTCTGTTCTGCGTCGCCACGGTCATCGGCATCCAGCCGGTCGCGGCAGCCCGCATCGAGAACCGCGTCGCCGAATTCGCCGGGATCGACAAGATCACCGGCCGCATCACCAAGTTCGACGTCTACGTCAACGAAACGGTCCAGTATGGCGCGCTTCAGGTGACGCCGAAGACCTGCTTTTCCCGCGACGACAGCGAAGCCCAGAAGGTGGACGGTTTCGTCGAGGTGGACGAGATCACCCTCGACCGCAAGATCCGCCGCATTTTTACCGGTTGGATGTTCGCCGACAGCCCCGGTCTCAACGCCATGGAACATCCGATCTATGACGTCTGGCTGACCGGCTGCAAGCAGACGTCCGACGTGCCTCCGCCACCTGCTGCGCGCAAGTAAGTCCGCCAGCAGGCAATCAAACCTGCGCCGCTCCTCGCCTCGTACTTCTTGTGAAAAACGCTCGCGCTGCCTCAGAAGGGCAGGTGTGGCGATTCGATCGCGGCACGCAGCAGGCCGAGATAATCCCCCTTGCTGATGTCGATCGCACCAAAGGTCTTCAGGTGTTCGGTGGTGAACTGCGTGTCGAGCAGGCGGAAACCGCGTGCGCGCAACCGCTCCACCAGATGCACCAGGCAGATTTTCGAGGCATTGGTGCGCCGGGAGAACATGCTTTCGCCGAAGAAAGCGGCGCCAAGCGACACGCCATAGAGCCCGCCCACCAGTTCGTCGCCCTCGAAGGCCTCCACACTGTGCGCGTGGCCCATTCGGTGAAGTTCGGTATAGAGCTTGCGGATGGTTTCGTTGATCCAGGTGCTCGGCCGATCCGGCGCTTCCGCAGCACAGCCGCTCATCACCGCTTCGAAGCAGGTGTTCACGCGAATGTCGAAGGGGTTCCGCTTCATCGCCTTGGACAGGCTGCGGGAGATGTGGAAGGCATCCAGCGGCAGGATGCCCCGCACTTCCGGCTCGACCCAGAAGATTTCCGGGTCGTCGGCCGATTCGGCCATCGGAAAGAGACCGATGGAATAGGCGCGCAGCAGAACATCCGGTGTGATGGCTGGATAATATCTGCCGCGCCGCCCTGCCATGCCTAGCCTTGCGGCTTGTCGCCGGCCAGATACTTCTCCAGCCAGTGGATGTCGTAGTCGCCGTTCGCGATGTCCTGGTTGGCCACCAGATCCTGGAACAGCGGCAGCGTTGTCTTGATGCCGTCCACGACGAACTCGTCCAGCACGCGGCGCAGGCGCATCATGCATTCGACGCGGGTGCGTCCATGCACGATCAGCTTGCCGATCAGGCTGTCATAGTAGGGCGGGATCTTGTAGCCGGCATAGGCACCCGAATCGACGCGCACGCCAAGGCCGCCCGGCGCATGGAAATGCGTAATCGTGCCAGGCGAGGGGACGAAGGTGCGCGGATCCTCCGCATTGATGCGGCATTCGATCGCGTGGCCGGAGAAGGTGATGTCTTCCTGCGTGACCGACAGACCGGCACCGGAGGCGACGCGGATCTGTTCGTGCACGAGGTCGATGCCGGTGATCGCTTCGGTGATCGGATGCTCCACCTGCAGGCGGGTGTTCATTTCGATGAAATAGAACTCGCCGTTTTCGTAGAGGAATTCGATCGTGCCGGCACCCCGGTACTTCATCTTCTTCATGGCGTCGGCGCAGATCTGGCCGATCTTCATGCGCTGCTCGACGTTGAGGGCAGGGGAGTTCGCTTCTTCCCAGACCTTCTGGTGGCGGCGCTGCAGCGAGCAATCGCGTTCGCCGAGATGGATCGCATTGCCGGCGCCGTCACCGACAACCTGCACCTCGATGTGGCGCGGCTTGCCGAGATATTTTTCCATGTAGACGGCGTCGTTTCCGAAGGCGGCAAGCGCCTCGGACCGGGCCGTCGAGACGGCCTCTTCCAGATCGGCTTCGGTCTTGGCGACCTTCATGCCGCGACCACCGCCGCCGGCGGTTGCCTTGATCAGCACCGGGAAGCCGATCTGCCGGGCAATCTCCAGCGCGTTTTCCGGCTTCACCTCGCCATCCGAGCCCGGAACGACGGGAATGCCGAGTTCGACGGCCGTCTTCTTGGCGGTGATCTTGTCGCCCATCAGGCGGATATGCTCCGCCGTCGGCCCGATGAAGGTGATGCCGTGCGCCTCGAGAATATCGGCGAACTTGGCGTTTTCCGACAGGAAGCCGTAGCCCGGATGCACGGCATCCGCGCCGGTGATCTCGCAGGCGGCAACGATCTGGTGAATGTTCAGATAGCTGTCACGCGAGGGCGGCGGGCCGATGCACACGCTCTCGTCCGCAAGCCGCACATGCATGGCATTGGCATCGGCCGTGGAATGCACGGCGACGGTGGCAATGCCCAGCTCCTTGCAGGCGCGCAGGACGCGAAGGGCGATTTCGCCGCGGTTGGCAATGAGAATCTTGGAGATCATGGATCTGCCTTACTCGATGACAACGAGCGGCTCGCCATACTCGACCGGCTGCGCGTCGTTGACGATGATTTCGGTCACCTTGCCGGAGCGCGGGGCCGGAATCTGGTTCATGGTCTTCATCGCTTCGATGATCAGCAGCGTCTGGCCTTCCTTGACGCTGGCGCCGACTTCGATGAAGGGACGTGCGCCGGGCGCCGGCGAGAGATAGCACGTGCCAACCATCGGTGCCGTGACGGCATTGCTGCGATCCTTCGCCGCCTCGACCGCCGGTGCGGCGGCGGCGGGAGCAGCGGCAGCCACGACCGGGGCCGGCGCGGCATATTGCGGAGCGGCCTGGACGAACTGCGGCGCGGCAATGGTGCGGGAGACGCGGATGCGCAGGTCGTCCTGCTCCACTTCGATCTCGGTCAGGTCGGTATCATTGAGGATGTTCGCCAGATCGCGGATCAACCCCTTGTCGATACCGTTCTTCTTCTCAGACATGGTCAACCTATGTGTTCTGTTGTTCTTAGCTGGTTATGTCGCGCAGGGCATGCAGGGCAAGCACATAGCCGCCGGGGCCCAATCCGCAGATCATGCCCTTGGCAGCCGGTGCGATCATCGACTTGTGACGGAATTCTTCCCGTGCATGGATGTTGGAGATGTGCACCTCGATCACGGGCACGGAAATCGCCCGGATCGCATCATGCAGGGCAATCGAGGTGTGGCCATAGGCGCCGGGATTGATGACGACGCCGACGGCGCGATCATTCGCCTCATGCAGCCTGTCGACCAGCACGCCTTCATGATTGCTCTGGAAGCATTCCACCGCGAAGCCGAGCGCTTCTCCGGCGGCGATGCAGTCACTCTCGATGTCTTTCAGGGTCTTTCCGCCATAGATGCCGGGTTCGCGCTTGCCCAGCATGTTCAGGTTCGGTCCGTTGAGGACAAAGATGGTCTTGCTCATGGAAATCCCGTCAAAAGATCAGGGCAACCTATAGACCGGCACGGCGGCAAGGGAAAGCCCCCGGCCGCGAAAGCCGTGCATAACCGGGTTTTCGGCCTCGACCTGGCTCTGTCCGTCAGCAGCTTGCCTTCCCGCAGGCGCGGATGTTGGCGATCTTTTCCGACAGTTCCTGATAGCCGACCGCGCCGAACACGGCCTCATTGCCAACGACATAGAACGGCGTGCCCGTGACGCCGAGATTGTTGGCAAGCTGATAGGTCTGGCGTACCTGCGGATCGTTGGGGTTCTTTTCCATCGAGCTGCGCAAGGTCTTTTCCGAAAGACCGAGCGAGGATGCGACGTCCATCGCCGTCTCTTCCGTGGCGCGGACATCGCCGCCGAGAAGCTTGCGGTGGAACTCCGGATATTTGTCCGGCGCCGTCAGTCGCACCGCATTGGCGACCCGATGTGCCGCCATGGAATCAGGTCCGAGAATCGGGAATTCCTTGAGGACGAAGCGCACCTTCTTGTCGTTCTTCAGGATCTCGTCCATGTCGGAGAGCGCGCGCTTGCAGTAGCCGCAATTGTAATCGAAGAACTCGACAATGGTGACATCACCCTTCGGATTGCCGAGCGTGATGTCGCTCGGCGAGGAGAAGATGGCGTCGCGATTGGCATTGATGCCATTCGCAGCTTGCGAAATGCGGGCCTCCTGCTGCTTCTTCTCCAGCGCGTCCTGCACTTCCAGCATGATTTCCGGGTTGGCGATCAGGTATTCGCGGATGAAGGCGCCCATTTCCTTCTTCTGCTGGTCATCCAAGGCGAGGGCGGCCGTGCTGAGGGAAAGGCTGGCCGTGCCGGCAATCAGCAGGGCGGCCATGGCTTTGGAAAAGGGCTGCATCGTCTTCCTCGTATATCCCGTTCACTGCGGAAAGTGCTGTTGGCCTCGAATCGATCCGTGGTCTGCGCACTTCATGAGGATTGCACCATAGCGATAGCCTGCCGCCGGTTCAAATTCACATCTGCGTAGGGCTGTCCGGATCGGAGCCGTCGGGGGATCGCACAGGAGATGCGAGACGGTATAAATGCACAACGGCCGCGCTGAGCGCGGCCGTTGAACTGGATATTTCGGTTCGACCGGGGCTCAGAGGAACCCGCGACGCTGCCACCAGCCAGCCTTCTTCGGCTTCGGCGGTTCGCCGCCACCATCGGTATCGGCGGTCGGTGCGGACGAACGCACCACCGGTTCCGAGGAACTGATGTTGGAAGCGCGGTTGGCGCGTGCAGCCTTGCCTTCGTCGCTCTGGTCAGACTCGTCGGCGAGCGGGGCCTCGGAGGACTGCAACTCGGACACTTCGGGTGCGGCCGCAGGCGTTAGCGGCTCGACAACCGCTTCCTCAACAGCCGGGATTTCGACGGCGGCTTCCTCAGGCGCCGCTGCCACCGAGGTCGCTTCGCCTGCGTCGGCGACAGGCGCCGTCTCCGTGCTGGCTTCGCTGGCGCTGCTCTTGGCGCGACGGGTGCGGCGCGGACGGGCGGGCTTGGCTTCCACCTCTGCTTCCACGGTTTCCACGACGACCGGCGCTTCCGCCTCCGCGGGGGCTTCCGCGGCGTCTACGGCAGAACCGTCTGCGTCGTCCTCTTCGCCACCCTCTTCACCGTCCGTCTCGTCGCCGGAGGCAGAGATTTCGTCGCCATTGCGGTTGCGACGACCGCCACGCTTGCCACGACGGCGACGCTTGCGGCGCGCGCCCTCATCACCATCGGCCTGCGCTTCGGATGCGCTATCCTCGGAGTCGGATGTATCGCCGTTGTCGTCGCTGCCGTCCTGATCGTCGGCCTCGTCGTCATCGCCCTCGAGCGAGTCGCCAGACGCCTGGCCGTTCTCGCCGCCATTGCGGTTGCGGCCACGGCGACGGCGACGGCGCTTGCGACGGCGGCCGTTCTGGTCGTCATCGTTATTGCGGGCTTCCTGGGCAGCGGCGGCGGGTGTGGCCTCTTCCAGTTCCTCGGCTTCATCCTCCTCGGGGATGTAATCGTCGTCTTCGTCCTCCACCGGAAGGGCGGCGAACTGCATCAGGCTTTCGATCTTGACCGGATTGGCGACAGGCTCGCCGCGATCGATGGCGAAATGCGCAGCCCCAACGCCCACATCCGATTCGATGAAGATGGAGACGCCGAAGCGGTTCTCGTAATCCACGACATTGCCGCGCTTCTGGTTGAGAATGTAGAGCGCGATGTCAGGGGTGGTGCGCACCGTGATGTCGTGCGTGGTGTTCTTCAGCAGATACTCTTCCACGCCGCGCAGCACATGCAGGGCGACGGAGGACTGCGAGCGCACGTGACCGGTACCGCCGCAATGCGAGCAGACCTGCGTCGTCGATTCGAGCACGCTGGCCCGGATGCGCTGGCGCGACATTTCCAGAAGGCCGAAATGCGAGATGCGGCCGACCTGGATGCGGGCGCGGTCGTTCTTCAGGCAATCCTTCAGCTTCTTCTCGACGGCGCGGTTGTTGCGCTTTTCTTCCATGTCGATGAAGTCGATGACGATCAGGCCCGCGAGGTCGCGCAGGCGCAACTGACGTGCCACTTCTTCCGCTGCTTCCAGGTTCGTCTGGAGGGCGGTTTCTTCGATCGAGTGCTCGCGGGTGGAGCGACCGGAGTTCACGTCGACAGCGACCAGCGCTTCCGTCTGGTTGATGATGAGATAACCGCCGGACTTCAGGGTGACCTGCGGCTGCAGCATGCGGTCGAGTTGTGCCTCGATGCCGGAGCGTGCGAAGATCGGATGCAGGTCGCGGTAAGGCTGGACCACCTTGGCGTGGCTCGGCATCAGCATCTTCATGAAGTCTTTCGCTTCACGATAGCCTTCCTCGCCGGACACGATGATCTCGGAAATGTCCTTGTTGTAGAGGTCGCGGATCGAACGCTTGATCAGCGATCCTTCCTCATAGACGAGGCAGGGCGCGATCGAGTTCAGCGTCAGCGTGCGCACGTTCTCCCACAGGCGCATCAGATATTCGAAGTCGCGCTTGATCTCGACACGGGTGCGGTTGGCGCCGGCGGTACGCAGGATGACGCCCATGCCCTGCGGCACATCCAGCTCGCGGGCGATTTCCTTCAGCCGCTTGCGGTCAGCCGGATTGGTGATCTTGCGGGAAATGCCGCCGCCCCGCGCCGTGTTCGGCATCAGGACCGAATAGCGGCCGGCAAGCGACAGATAGGTAGTCAGCGCTGCACCCTTGTTGCCGCGTTCTTCCTTTGCCACCTGCACCAGCAGGATCTGCCGGCGCTTGATGACTTCCTGGATGCGGTACTGCTTGCGCGGCTTGCGGTAAACCCGATCCGGAACCTCTTCCATGGCGTCTTCGGCGCCTACGGATTCGATCTCTTCCTTCTCGTGGTCGTCATCGTCATCATCGTCGTCGTCGCGGCCGCGACGGTCAACGACGTCCTCGGAGATGGCATCCGTCTCGACCATGGCCGCCATCGTGCCGGGCGTGCTGTCGTCCTCGGCATCGGTCGTCTCGATGGCAGGGGCCTCAACAGGTGCTTCGGCCGTCGCAGCCACATCGTCGGTCGCCTCGGCAACCTTCTTGCGCGAGCGGCTGCGGCGCGGCTTGGCCTTCGGCTTTTCGACAGGCTCTTCGGTGGCCGCGACGGCCGCGTTGTCGGCGGCTTCCGCTTCGACGGCCGGGGCAGGCGCCTCTTCTGCGACTTCCACCTTGGCGCTGATGCCGACATCCGGCTGTTCGGTCTTGGAGAGATCGATCACCGGTTCGGAAGGGGCATCGGCCGGATCGAAGTCAGGGTGACGGCGCTGATCCTCGGCTTCTGCCTGCAGAAGGGCCTGACGATCGGCCAACGGGATCTGATAGTAGTCAGGATGAATTTCGGCGAAGGCGAGGAAGCCATGACGGTTGCCGCCGTAATCGACGAAAGCCGCCTGGAGCGACGGTTCTACGCGAGTGACCTTTGCCAGGTAAATGTTGCCGCGTATCTGCTTCTTGTGTTGCGATTCAAAATCGAATTCTTCGATCCGGTTTCCCCGAACGACGACTACGCGTGTCTCCTCTTCGTGAGACGCGTCGATAAGCATTTTGTCTGCCATGAAAGTTCTGCTCCTCGGCGCGGACGCACCAACACAGGACGACCGGTCGAGGTGACGGACCGTTCCTGCATTGCATCCAGAGCGCCGGATAAGAAAGTTCCCGTGGCCCTGTCGGGCGAGGCGATTGCCCGGACGCTGCCCGGAGCCTGAGGCCCCTTTCGCATATCCAGTTTTTGCAATCCGTGCCGTGACATCGAGGACCAGACGAGAAAGACGTTACAATAGGCCCAACCTGGGGCCCGATGAATTTGCTCCTGATGAGCGTGGATGGCGAGCCATCCGGTACTTTTCCCGACCATCGCCGGATTGGATAGAGTTTCAGGCTGAAATGTAGAGACGTCGGATGTCTGCCGGTCGTCGGCGCCAGAACTTACTTGCTGGCAGCCTATCAACAGACTATCCCGTCGACACTTAAACCCTCATAAGCCTTGTATGTTTTCTCTGTCACAATAGCAAGCGGAAAGCCGGTTCTGCCTTATTATGGATCAAATTCCGGGCCTTAAGGCAGGCATTCCAGGAGAGGTGATGCTGCAAGGACGGCAAAGTCTGGCTCCCGTCCATGCGCGTCATGGTTTATTAGGTGAGAATCGGTGAGCGGCGGTCCTGGCGGGCCGACGCCAGCCTCAGGCTGGAGAAGGGATCGACGAGCGACATGATGCGGCTTTCGACTGCTGGTTTTCTCTCCCTGCTGGGCGTCGCAAGGGGGCTTGTCGTGCTGGCCGCAGCAATCGCCTCCGGTATGGCCCTGCCGGCGCTGGGGAGCGAAACGGCCGGGCCGAAGCCGCTGTTGGCCTTTGCTGCCCGGATCGCCGGCGATGATGCGCGCACGCGAATCGTGATCGACTTCGATGCAAGTCCCGAATTTTCCGTGCACTATGTGGCCGCGCCGGAGCGGGTGGTGATCGACCTGCCTGCGACCGCCTTCGGCTTTCCTGCCAAGGATCTGGCGCCGCGCGGCCTGTTCAAGGACATCCGCTACGGCACCATGGCGCAGGGCAGCGCCCGCATCGTGCTCTCCGCCATCCGGCCGGTGAAGCTCGTGCTTGCGGAAGTGCGCAAGAATGAGACAGAGGGGCAGGGTTACCGTCTTGTGCTGGATGCCGAGATGACGACGGCAAAGGAATTCACCGATCTGGTGGCCAAGCAGAAATGGGGCCAGCCGCTGGCAAGCACGGCGACGCTCGATCTCGGCAAGTCGGCGCAAAATCCCGCCCATCCCGGCGTGTTCACCATTGCTGTCGATGCCGGTCATGGCGGGATCGATACCGGGGCCACCGGCGCAGCCACCAAGACGCCGGAAAAGGAAATCACGCTTGCCTTTGCCAAGGCGCTGACCGAGCGCCTCAACAGGCAGGCGGGTGTCAAGGCCTTCCTGACGCGCGAGGACGATACCTTCCTGTCGCTGTCCGAACGCGTCACGCTTGCGCGGCAGGGTGCGGCCAATCTGTTCATCTCCCTGCATGCCGATACGCTTGCGCAGAAGAATATTCGCGGAGCCACCGTCTATACCCTTTCCGACAAGGCCTCCGACCGCATGGCCGCCGCGCTGGCTGCGCGCGAAAACCTCTCGGACGAACTGGCGGGCTTTTCGATCCAGAGCGGGCCGCCCGAAGTGGCCGACATCCTGCTCGATCTTGCCCGGCGGGAAAGCCAGGCGTTTTCCATCTCGCTCGCCGACCGGGTGGTGAAGGCGTTCCAGGGCAAGATCGAACTGATCAACAACCCGCACAGGCAGGCTGGTTTCCAGGTCCTGAGAGCGCCGGACATTCCGTCCATTCTCGTCGAACTCGGCTTTCTGTCCAATCCGCAGGACGAAAAACAGCTGCTCGATCCGCAGTGGCGCGACAAGGTGGCCGATGCCTTGGCGGATGCCGTTGCGCATTACAGGGCCGAAACCGTGGTGGGTGGCGGCTGAGCGTTCCGTGTTCCCGGCGCTACAGCACAACGGGAATGTGCATCTTCCCGGTCAACTTGTCCGCTCTTGCCTGTGAATGTCGGCAGAGAGCCCTATTTTGCTCACATTCCACCGGCTACTCCAAGGGATGCGAGGAAGGCGAATCGTGCCCGGAGTGACGGTGCAAGCCTTGCGCTGGGCGGGGCGCCCGTGCAAAACGCCAGCAAACATGAGATGGTGCGGATACGCGCCTCACGATGACAAAGCGGTAGCAGCATATGATCAGATTGCTTGGATATTTCTTCGGACTGGCCTGCGTTGGCTTTTTCGCCGCGGCCGCCGTGATCGCCGTGTATCTGACAGGCGTGTCCAGGGATCTGCCCAATTACGAAGTGCTGGCCTCCTACGAGCCGCCGGTTGCGACCCGCATCCACGCCGGCAACGGCGCGCTGATGGAGGAATATGCCCGGGAAAAGCGCCTGTTTCTTCCCATCCAGGCCATTCCTGACCGCGTAAAGGCCGCGTTCCTCTCCGCCGAAGACAAGAATTTCTACAATCACCCGGGCGTCGATTTCTGGGGTCTCGGCCGCGCGCTGCTGAACAATGTGCAGAACCTCGGTTCTGGCCGCCGCCCCGAGGGTGCATCCACCATCACCCAGCAGGTGGCGAAGAACTTCCTGCTCTCCGCCGACCAGACGATCGACCGCAAGGTCAAGGAAGCGATCCTTTCCTTCCGTATCGAGCAGACCTATTCCAAGGACAAGATCCTCGAGCTTTATCTGAACGAGATCTTCTTCGGTCTGAACTCCTATGGCATCGCGGCTGCGGCACTCACCTATTTCGACAAGTCGGTGACGGAACTGACGATTGCCGAGACCGCCTATCTCGCCTCGCTGCCCAAGGGGCCGGCCAATTATCATCCTTTCCGCCACGAGAAGGCGGCGCTTGAGCGCCGCAACTGGGTCATCGACCGCATGGCGGAAAACGGTTACATCACCGTCAGCGACGCGACGGACGCCAAGGCGCAGCCGCTTGGCGTGCGGATCCGCCGCGGCGCCTCGCCGCTGCTCGGCGCCGACTATTTCTCCGAGGAAGTGCGCCGCCAGATCATCCAGGCCTATGGCGACAAGGCGCTCTACGAGGGCGGTCTTTCGGTGCGCACCTCGCTCGATCCGCAGATGCAGGTGATGGCACGTGCCGCCTTGCAGCGTGGTCTCGTGGATTATGACCAGCGGCGCGGCTTCCATGGTCCCGTCGGCCAGATTTCGGTGGCTGGCGACTGGGGCCCGGAGCTGGCGAAGATTCCGCCGCTGCGCGATGTCCCTGAATGGGATCTGGCCGTTGTTCTCGCCGTGTCTGCCAACAGCGTCGATATCGGCCTGCAGCCCGATACGGTCAGCGGCAAACTGGATGACAAGCGCGAGCGCGGCACCATTCCCGCCGAAGAGATGAAGTGGGCTTATCGCGACGCCAAGGGTGACCGCAAGACCGCGAAATCGCCCGCCGATGGCGTGCTGAAACCCGGCGACGTTGTCTATGTCGAGCCGATCGAAGGCCGCAAGGGCACCTTCCGTCTGCGCCAGCCGCCGAAAGTGCAGGGCGGCATGGTGGTGATGGATCCGCATACCGGCCGCGTTCTCGCCATGGTCGGCGGCTTCTCCTTCGGCCAGTCGGAATTCAACCGCGCCACGCAGGCCATGCGCCAGCCCGGCTCCGCCTTCAAACCCTTCGTCTATTCGGCGGCCCTCGACAACGGCTATACACCGGCTTCGGTGATCCTCGACGCGCCGATCGAAATGGTGTCGGGCGGCCAGGTCTGGCGGCCGGAAAACTATGGCGGCGACAGCGCAGGTCCCTCGACGCTGCGCTACGGCATCGAAAAGTCCCGCAACCAGATGACCGTGCGCCTCGCGCAGGACATGGGCATGGATCTGGTTGCCGAATATGCCGTGCGCTTCGGCATCTATGACAAGATGGCGCCATTGCTCGCCATGTCGCTCGGTTCCGGCGAAACCACGGTGCTGCGTCTCGTCGCCGCCTATTCGGTCATCGCCAATGGCGGCAAGCAGATCAAGCCGACGCTTGTCGACCGCATCCAGGACCGCTATGGCAAGACCATCTTCCGCCATGTGGACCGTACCTGCGAAGGCTGCAACTTCGACAATTGGGGCAACCAGCCGGAGCCGACGCTCGTCGACAATCGCGAGCAGGTGCTCGATCCGATGACCGCCTACCAGATCACCTCGATGATGGAAGGCGTCGTGACGCGCGGCACCGCCGCCGGCAAGATCCCGGTCAAGGACCGTCCCGTCGCCGGCAAGACCGGCACGACCAATGATGAGAAGGATGCCTGGTTCGTCGGCTTCACGCCGGATCTGGTCGCAGGCCTTTATATCGGTTTCGATACGCCGACGCCGCTTGGCCGTGCCGGTACCGGTGGCGGGCTTGCCGCGCCGATCTTTGGCGACTTCCTGGCGCAGGCCGCCAAGGTGACGCCGCCCAGCAAGTTCCAGGTTCCGGCCGGCATGCAGTTCATTGCCGTCAACCGCAAGACGGGCATGGCCGCCGTCGAAGGCGATCCGGACACGATCGTGGAAGCCTTCAAGCCCGGGACGGGACCAGCGGATTCTCTTTCTGTTATCGGCATGGGCGACCAGCTGCCGCCGGACGAGATCCTGAAGAGTTCGCCGCAGGCCCAGCAGGCGGTCACCTCCGGCTCGGGCGGCCTGTTCTGACAGACAGCCATCCCGCCGCGCAACCCCGGCGCGTCGGCGACAGCCGGCGTCGGGGTTTACATCTGCCGTGCAGGCCACTATGCACGGCCATCTCCCGAAAAGGATGAAGAAGGCACAGGATGCGCAACGAAACCCTGAATATCATCGACGAAATCAAGCAGGCCATAAGCCTGCTGAGGAGGCATCTTTGACTGGGATCAGGCGATAAGACGACTGGACTGGTTGAACAACAAGGCCGAGGATCCGAGCCTCTGGAACGACGCGACGGAAGCCCAGAAGCTGATGCGCGAGCGCCAGCAGCTGGATGAGGCGATTGCCGGCGTGAAGTCGCTCGAGCAGCAGCTGAAGGACAATGTCGAGCTGATCGAGCTTGGCGAGGAAGAGGGCGACGACAGCGTCGTGCGCGACGCCGAGGATGCTCTCAAGGGACTGAAATCGGAAGCTTCGCGCCGCCAGGTGGAAGCCATGCTGTCCGGCGAGGCCGATGGCAACGATACCTATGTGGAAGTGCATTCCGGTGCCGGCGGTACCGAGAGCCAGGACTGGGCCAACATGCTGCTGCGCATGTATACCCGCTGGGCGGAACGCTCGGGCTTCAAGGTCGAGCTTCTGGAAATGCACGAGGGCGAAGAGGCCGGCATCAAATCCGCCACCATTCTGGTCAAGGGCCACAATGCCTATGGCTGGATGAAGACAGAATCGGGCGTGCACCGCCTGGTCCGCATCTCGCCCTATGACAGCAATGCGCGACGTCACACCTCGTTCTCGTCCATCTGGGTCTATCCGGTTGTTGATGACTCGATTCAGATCGAGATCAACGAAAGCGATTGCCGCATCGATACCTACCGTTCGTCGGGCGCCGGTGGCCAGCACGTCAACACCACCGACTCGGCCGTGCGAATCACGCATATTCCGAGCGGCATCGTGGTGGCCTGCCAGCAGGAGCGCTCGCAGCACAAGAACCGCGCCAAGGCGTGGGACATGCTGCGCGCTCGCCTCTATGAGGCCGAGCTGAAGAAGCGCGAGGAAGCGGCCAATGCCGAGGCTGCCTCCAAGACCGATATCGGCTGGGGTCACCAGATCCGTTCCTACGTGCTGCAGCCCTATCAGCTGGTCAAGGACCTGCGCACGGGCGTGGAAAGCACGGCCCCGGGCGATGTTCTGGATGGCGAGCTGAACGAGTTCAT
Organism: Rhizobium sp. RU35A; assembly: GCF_900156005.1. Classification (NCBI taxonomy): domain Bacteria; kingdom Pseudomonadati; phylum Pseudomonadota; class Alphaproteobacteria; order Hyphomicrobiales; family Rhizobiaceae; genus Rhizobium; species Rhizobium sp. RU35A. The sequence goes on from NZ_FTMR01000013.1 coordinate 64,981, forward strand.
GGAAGCAGCACTCGCCCACCGCATCAGCGGCAGCGGCGGCGAAGTAGCCGACATCGACTGATCACCTTCCGGTCGCATCAACGCATGCATGGGGCGCGTCACCTTCGGGCGACGCGCCCTTTTTTCATGGCCGCGCAAGATCTCAGGAAAAACCGTCGGAAAACTGCTCTGCGAGAATGCGTTCGGACCAGGAGTGATCAGGGTCGGAAAGAATACGGGCGGTGCGATGGCGCGACTGCGAGACGTGCACATGCAGCACGCTCTTCACCTCCGTATTGTCGGCGACCGCGTTCACCGGCCGCTTTTCGGGCTCGAGAATATCGATCTCGACACTGACCCGGTTTGGCAGCAGCGCGCCGCGCCAGCGCCGCGGCCGAAAGGCGCTGACCGGCGTCATGGCGAGCAAAGGCGCGTCGAGCGGCAGGATCGGGCCATGGGCCGAGAGGTTGTAGGCGGTGGAGCCGGCCGGCGTGGAGATGATCAGCCCGTCGCAGATCAGCTCTTCCAGCCGCACGTGGCCATCCACGGTGACCCTCAGCTTGCCGGCCTGGTAGGATTGCCGAAAGAGATAGACTTCGTTGATGGCGAGCGCCAGCGAGGTGGTCCCGTCCGCATTGCGAGTCTTCATCTGCAGCGGATGGAAATCGTTCTCGACGGCCTGATCGATCCGTTCCTGCAGCTTGTCGACGCGGTAATCGTTCATCAGGAAGCCGACCGATCCGCAGTTCATGCCGTAGATCCGCTTGCCGCTGTTGACCGTCTGATGCAGCGTCTGCAGCATGAAGCCATCGCCGCCGAGCGCGACGATCGTATCCGCCTCCTGCGCCGAATGATTGCCGTAGAGGTCCGTCAGTTCGTCAAAGGCCGTCTGCGCCTCCGGCGTGGGGGAGGCGAGAAAGCAAAGGCGGTGGTTCGTCAAAGACATGGGAGCCCCTATCGCTTTTGCCTTGGTACGGGAAACCATGAGCCGCGACAAGTCTGCACCCCGTCTGCGCCGTTCTCCAGAGATCTCAGTGTTTCGTGGACAGGAGCTGCAGGGCGCAGTTTTTTCTTTACACGAAGGCAGAATGTGCTAACTCGCACACGCAAGTGCCCTTGTAGCTCAGTTGGTAGAGCACCTGATTTGTAATCAGGGGGTCGCGGGTTCGAACCCTGCCGGGGGCACCATTCAATTCCCACAGGTTAGATGAAAATCTTGCAGCGACGCGTTCCAACGCGTTCCGACGGTGTTTCCGCAGGCCCGTTACCAGGCCGTGTGTCGCCAGTTTCTTGCCTCTGCGAGACCTAAGAGACGTGATCGTCTCGCGGCCAACTGTCCAAAATTTAGAAAATCCTCACCAAAGATACAACTTGAAGCACGTGATTCAGACTTGCTTAGAGACCTTGCCCTAGTTTTTGGGTGTCGGGTGATGCTGTGGCATCCGAGACGTCCATGATGGCGGATCCGATCGAGGCGCGGGTGTGCCGTTATGATGCCGACCGGCGGGTCGGCGCGGAACGGGCAGCTGCTGAAGTGCCGGCATTCGGGTGCGGGTCGTCGGGCGAAGGTTCCGGGCTTTGGAGATCCGGTTCCGCTTTCCCTGCCGCAATCGGCCCGGAGAACGCGGGAGGAGCGATTGTCCCATGAGATCGTCCAGTGTGCTTGAAATCATCGCCTTTCGTCTGGGTGGACGCGATTTCTGCATCCGCACCACCAGCGTGCGCGAAATTCGCGGCTGGGCACCGTCCATGCCGGTTCCGAATGCGCCATACTACATGCTGGGCGTGATGAACCTGCGCGGCACCGTCATTCCCACCATCGACCTTGCGATGCGTCTCGGCATGGCGCCGGCGGAGCGCAGTGATCGCAGTGCCATCATCGTTGTGGAGGCCGGCGAAACGGTGCTCGGACTGCTGGTGGATCATGTGACCGACATGCTCTCGATCCCGGAGGATGAGGTGCAGCCCGCGCCGGCGGTCTTTTCCTCCTTCGACAGCCGTTACTGTGACGGCATCATCATCCACGCCAACGGCATGATCTGTTTCGTCAACGTGCAGCGGCTGTTCGAAGGTGATGTCATTCCGCAGGCGGCCTGAGTTCAGCGCCGGCACGCGGGCTGCCCCGGTCGGGCAGGGTCCATCCGAGACAGACCGGCGCCGCCAGGATGGCGGCAGAGATGATCCTGTTCCCCAAAACCTTCCGTCGATGAGGATTCCATGCGCATCCTGACTGTCCTTGCCCTTCTCCTGACCACGGCAACCTCCGCCTGGTCGCTCGACAAGCCCACCGGCCCGGTGGTTCTGACGGTGCGTGGCGCCGTCAGCAATGCCAATGCCGGCAATACCGCGCAGTTCGACATGGCGATGCTCGACAAGTTGACCGGCCGAACCGGCCGGATGAAGACGCCCTGGACTGAAGGCGAGACCGAGTTCAAGGGACCGCTGCTGCGCGCCGTGCTCGAGGCCGCCGGCGCCAAGGGCAATGTGCTGCTGGTGCGGGCGCTGAACGATTATTTCGCGACCGTGCCGATGGAGGATGCGACCGCGCATGACACGATGCTCGCCACCCGCGCCAACGGCAAGCTCTTGTCGGTGCGCGACAAGGGGCCGCTCTTCCTGATCTATCCCTTCGATCTGGAGCCTGCGCTTTATAACGAGAAGTTCTTCTCGCGCTCCGTCTGGCAGATCAAGGAGATCGAGGTCCAGCCGTGAATCCAGCCACTCCCTTCAGCGGTGACGTGATTCGCAAGGCCAGCCGCATCACGGTGGTGCTGCAGGTGCTCGCCGTTGCGCTTCTGGCGATCCTTGTGTCCGTCTACATGGACATTGCCAACCGCCAGCGTGCCATGCGCGATTCCGTGCGCGAAAACGCCATGTGGTCCGTCTATCAGCTGAACCGGGAGGCGCAGGATCTGCACCAGACTCTTGAACTGATGCTCGCCAGGGAGGACCTTGGCGGGCAGCGCCTGCAGGATCTGGCCCTTCGCTATGACATCGTCTATTCGCGCATCGATACGCTGCGGAAGGCACAGTTCGAGGAAAGCTTTGCCGCGGATGCGGAAGTGGGCAAGCACCTGCGCGTCATCCAGCAGATCTGCGAGACGAGCCAGCCCCTGTTCGATTCCGTCATGGCGGGCACCGCCGTCAAGCGCGAGGATCTGCTGCGGCTGGAAGGGGATCTCGATGTCCTGTCTCAGGCCAGCAGCGATCTCCTGATCTACACCAATACCTTTGTCAGTACCGAGCGGGCCCAGAGCCGCGTCGAGATCGAGGCGCTGCAGCGCAAGGCCATGACCCTGATCGGCCTGCTGGTCGTGTCCGTCGCCGTGCTGATCATCACGCTGCAGCGGCAGTTGCGCAACGTGCAGGCCGCAGGGGTAAGCCTTGAGGCGATGGCCGAGGAACTCAGCATATCCTACCAGGCCGCCGAAGCCGGCAACCGCGCCAAATCCCAGTTCATGGCCACCATGGGTCACGAGATCCGCACGCCGCTGAATGCCATCCTCGGCATGGTGGAACTGCTCGAACTGACCCGGCTTTCGGCGGAAGCCGCAGCGCATGTGCGCACGATCCGCGGTTCCGGCGAAGCGTTGCTCGATATCATCAACGAGATCCTCGACTACGCCAAGATCGAACACGGCAAGCTGGAACTTGAACGCCGCGCCGTCGATCTGCAGCAGCTTGCCGAAACCAGTGTCGACATGATGCGCGGCCGTGCGGCCGAATCCCGCAATCTCGTGACGCTCGATCTGCCCGAACACTGGCGCACCCGCTTCGTGCTGTCCGATCCCACCCGTCTGCGGCAGGTGATCCTCAACCTGATGAGCAATGCCGTGAAATTCACCCAGGACGGCATGGTGACGCTGCGCATGCAGCAGACGCTGCGCAAGGGTGCGCTCTGGCTGCGCGTCGAAGTCGAAGACACCGGCATCGGCATTGACGAGGCCGGTCGCGCCAAGCTGTTTCGACCCTTCTCGCAGGTGGATGCCAGCATCAGCCGCCGCTATGGCGGCACCGGGCTGGGACTGACCATCTGCAAGGAAATCATCGACCGTTTCGGCGGAACGATGGGCGTGGAGAGTGTGCCCGGCGAGGGCAGCATCTTCTGGTTCGAACTGCCGGTGGAGCGCACCGAGGCGCCGGCGGCAGGTGGCGCCGTGCAGGCCGAGGCAACACTTGCACCCGCGCCGCGCCTGCGCATCCTCGTGGTCGAGGACAACAAGGTGAACCAGCAGGTCATTCTCGGTTATCTCCGCCATCTCGGGCAGGAGGCCGTTGTGGCCGAGAACGGTCTGCTCGGTGTCGAGCGTGCCCGCGCCGAAGCCTTCGATCTCATTCTCATGGACATGCAGATGCCGGTGATGGACGGCATCGAGGCGGCGCGGCAGATCCGCAGCACGCCGGGACCGTCCTGCACGACACCAATCGTCGCACTCACGGCCAATGCTTCGGAAGATGATCGCCGTACCTGCCTCGCGGTTGGCATGTCCGGCTTCCAGGCCAAGCCTATCGGTATTGCCGTCCTGCACCGGCTGATCCTCGATATCGACCGGCAGCGGCCCAAGCTGCCAACGATCACGCCGATGCCAAAGTCCGCGGTACCGTCGGCGCCATCAGAGCCGACCATCACTGCCGACGTGCAGCCGGATGAGCCCGCGATTGGGCCCGGCGGGGAAAGTGGTGCCGCGCCGATGGCGGCCGATGACGCCCCCGCATCGATGGAGATCGCGACCTCCATCCAGGCTGAGCGCCGCCAGGAGATCGTGGATATTCTTGGCGAGGACGGTTTCCAGGAACTGCTGGATGCTTTCTTCGAGGATGCTGCCGAGATCCTGAGGGGGCTCGGCGAGTGCATGCAGTCCGGCGATCGGTCACAGCTTGATCCGCTGCTGCACAGCCTGAAGGGCTCTGCCTCCAATGTGGGGCTGGTCGACATCTCCGCGCTCGCACAGGCCCTGCGCCATCGCGAGCCGGAGATCAATGAAATCGAAAAACTGACGCGGCTGGTCAAGGCCGCGCAGGATTCCCTTGCCGCCTAAGGAGTGATGACCATGAAAATTCTCGTCGTCGATGACAACAAGACGAACCTCATCCTGCTGAAGAAGCTTGCCGGCACCGTGTCCGGCTGCACAGGCATCGGATTTTCCTCGCCGGAGGAGGTGCTGAGCGCCATGCCGGAGCTGGATTTCGACATTGGTGTCATCGATTTCCAGATGCCCGTCTATAACGGTGTCGACCTCCTGGTGGAGATCCGCCGCTTCGACAAGTATCGCGACAAGCCCTTCGTCGTCGTCACCGCCGATGGCGATACCGCGACCCGCATGACCGCCTTGAACGCCGGCGCCATCGACTTTCTGACCAAGCCGGTCAATCCGATGGAATTCCAGGCGCGCATCCGCAATCTTGTGGCGCTGATGGAGGCCCGCAACCAACTGGCCGCCAAGGCGGAATGGATCAAGCGCGAGGTTGCCAAGGCCGTGGATGAGTTGCGGGAGCGCGAGCAGGAGATCATCTACCGCCTGACGCTGGCTGCCACCTACAAGGATACCGACACCGCACTCCACACCCTGCGCGTTGGCGCCTATTCCGAGGCGATCGCCCGCGCCTATGGGCTGCCGGCGGAAATCTGCAGCGACATCCGCATTGCCGCGCCCATGCATGACATCGGCAAGGTCGGGATTCCCGATGCCATGCTCCTGAAGCGCTATACCTATGTGGATGCGGAGGCGACGCAGGTGCGCAGCTATTCCTCTGTCGGCGGGCATATCCTGGGACAGTCGCGCTCCAGCCTGCTGCAGCTCGCAGCGGAAATCGCAAGCGCGCATCACGAGCGCTGGGACGGGCAGGGTTATCCGAATCGCCTCTCGGGCGAGGATGTGCCGCTGGCAGGTCGAATCGTTGCGATTGCCGACAGCTTCGACGGCATGACGCGCGCGCGTCCCTACAAGGAGGCCTGGAGTCTCGATCGTGCCATCCAGCACATCAAGGACCGTGCCGGCAGCCAGTTCGATCCGGCTTGCGTCGAGGCCTTTGTCGCGGCACTGCCCGAGATCCGCAAGATCATGGCCGTGACGCCGGTGGGATCGGCGGGAGAAATGGCGCAGGCTGGCTGAGTTTTCCGTCTTTACCTTACGAAATGCAGCGACTGCTTGTACGCTGGAACCTTTTTCGCCTGCATGCGTTGTAGCGGCTCTAGGGGTAGAGAGGGGCCATGCCATTCAAGATTCTGGTCGTCGAGGATCAGCTGCTCATTGCGTTGCACATCGAGGATGCGGTGATCGCACTTGGCCATGAGGTGGCCGGTATCGCCGCCAATCGTGCCGACGCGATGCGCCTTGCCGATTCCTGCGATATTGCATTGGTGGATGTTCAGTTGCAGGACGGTCCGACCGGGCCGGCGATTGGCCGGCGCCTTGCCGAAACCGGCAAGACGGTGGTGTTCATGACCGCCAATCCGGAAGCACTGGACGATGATATTCCCGGCGCTCTCGGCGTGATTTCAAAGCCGCTGTTCGATCTGGAGCTGATCGGTTCAATCCAGTATGCGGCCGCGGTTCATGCGGGCCAAGACGCGCTTGCGCCGGAGCGGATGCGCCGCTTTTCCCGCGGAGCACCTTGACCGGATCCCTTGACCGGATCCAGTGCGGTCACGACAGAATGCGGGCTCAAACCGCCGTGTTACGTAGATGCTGCCGGGTCGCATAGAGGGCAATCGCCGCGGCGTTCGACACGTTGAGCGATTTGATCGCGCCCGGCATGTCGAGGCGTGCCAGCGCACTCACCGTCTCCCGCGTCTTCTGCCGCAATCCCTTGCCTTCCGATCCAAGCACGAGCGCAACCCGTTCGCCGGATAACGTGCCTTCGATCGGGGCAGGGCCTTCCGAATCGAGACCGATCGTCTGGAAGCCGAGGCGGTGGAGTTCGCCGAGCGCATCGGCCAGATTCGTCACCTGGATATAGGGGATGAGTTCCAGCGCACCGGAGGCGGATTTGGCGAGCACGCCGGATTCCGTCGGGCTGTGACGCTGGGTGGTGATGATCGCGCCTGCATCGAAGGCGACGGCCGAGCGCATGATCGCGCCGACATTGTGCGGATCGGTCACCTGATCCAGCGCCAGCAGCAGCCGGCTGTCCTTCAGCGCATCCAGGCGGCGCACCGGCAGCGGCCGGGTTTCCAGCATCACGCCCTGATGGATGGCCTCAGGGCCGAGCACACGATCGATCTCTTGGGGCGAGACGATCTCCACAGGAAAGGGCAGGGCCTCCGTGTGGCCGATCTCCAGCCTTGCCAGTGCGTTCTGCGTGACGGAGAGCTTGATCAGCTTGCGCTGGGGGTTTTCGATCGCGGCACGCACGGTGTGCAGTCCATAGAGAAATACCTGTTCCGGCGCCAGTTGCGGCGGCGTCCAGTCGGCATTGCTGCGCCGCTTCTTCTGCTGCGGTGTGGGGATTTCCCCGCGTTCGCGCTTGGCATCGCGCACCTGGCGGCGCAGCGTCGCATAATGCGTATCGCGGGCGGATTTGTCTTTGTTATCATTCTTGCTCATGCGCGCCTTATATAGGCTGGCGCATTTCCGGCATAGTCCCGGCTTCCTCCACAGGCTCTCCGCCGCGATTAAATTTTTCTGTCATTTTTCGTTTCGAGCCGTGTTGACAGCAGCCGAACTGGCAGTCATATACGCCGCCGTGACTGCGGCGAACGAAACTGCAGACGCAGACAAGACGAGCTTGGTCTTCGGTCCAGACGGAATACTGGAGGGATGCCCGAGTGGTTAAAGGGGACGGACTGTAAATCCGTTGGCTCAGCCTACGTTGGTTCAAATCCAACTCCCTCCACCATTCCGATCTTCGACCGACAAGCCGCCCCGCGGGTATAGCTCAATGGTAGAGCAGCAGCCTTCCAAGCTGAATACGCGGGTTCGATTCCCGCTACCCGCTCCAGACATCATGTAGCGCCGACGTTTTTCGCTGCTGCCGGGCCGTCATGGCTGTGCTGCCCCTTGTGCTGGGCGCTGCCGCAATTATGTCTTGCGCATCGAACGGGAAAGCCTTAAACGGCGACACCAATCCGCACCCGCGGGTCCACCTTTCTTTACGATCACAGGAAGCATCAATGGCAAAGAGCAAGTTTGAGCGTACCAAGCCGCATGTGAACATCGGCACGATTGGCCACGTTGACCATGGCAAGACGTCTCTGACGGCAGCGATCACGAAGTACTTCGGTGAATTCAAGGCGTATGACCAGATCGACGCCGCACCGGAAGAAAAGGCCCGTGGTATCACGATCTCGACGGCTCACGTCGAGTACGAGACGGCCAACCGTCACTACGCGCACGTCGACTGCCCCGGCCACGCCGACTACGTAAAGAACATGATCACGGGTGCCGCACAGATGGACGGCGCGATCCTGGTGTGCTCGGCCGCTGACGGCCCGATGCCGCAGACGCGCGAACACATCCTGCTGGCCCGCCAGGTTGGCGTTCCGGCTCTGGTGGTGTTCCTGAACAAGGTCGACCAGGTTGACGACGCCGAGCTTCTGGAACTCGTTGAACTGGAAGTTCGCGAACTTCTGTCGTCCTACGACTTCCCGGGCGACGATGTTCCGGTTGTCAAGGGTTCGGCTCTGGCGGCTCTGGAAGATAGCAACAAGACGATCGGCGAAGACGCCGTTCGCGAGCTGATGGCCCAGGTTGACGCCTACATCCCGACGCCTGAGCGTCCGATCGACCAGCCGTTCCTGATGCCGATCGAAGACGTGTTCTCGATCTCGGGTCGTGGTACGGTTGTGACGGGTCGCGTCGAGCGCGGCATCATCAAGGTTGGCGAAGAAGTCGAGATCGTCGGCATCCGCGCCACCTCCAAGACGACCGTGACCGGCGTTGAAATGTTCCGCAAGCTGCTCGACCAGGGCCAGGCTGGCGACAACATCGGCGCGCTGATCCGCGGCGTGAACCGTGACGGCGTTGAGCGCGGCCAGATTCTGTGCAAGCCCGGCACCGTCAAGCCGCACAAGAAGTTCAAGGCTGAAGCCTACATCCTGACGAAGGAAGAAGGCGGCCGTCATACGCCGTTCTTCACGAACTACCGTCCGCAGTTCTACTTCCGCACGACGGACGTGACGGGCATCGTGACGCTTCCGGAAGGCACGGAAATGGTTATGCCGGGCGACAACGTGACCGTTGACGTCGAGCTGATCGTTCCGATCGCGATGGAAGAAAAGCTGCGCTTCGCGATCCGCGAAGGCGGCCGTACCGTCGGCGCCGGCATCGTCGCCGCCATCGTCGAGTAATTCGGCTAAAGGGGCAGGGGGTAACTCCTGTCCCCGTCGCGGCAGCGGGATCGGTTTGGTTTTCCGCCTGTTGTCCTGAAATATTGGCACCCGGTCGCGCACAGGCTCGACCGGGTGTTTTTCGTTTTCGCTTTCAGTCATCCACGCATGCGATCACAACTCCCTTGCTGTGTGGCGCGCTGGTAGCCTCGGGTGTGTTTGCGCCGTGGACTGGCGCAAGGCGTATAAAAAGTATGAAACGGCAGCGCCGCTTTAGCACAAAAACGGCGTAGTATCGGCGGCTTCTGTGTCGTGTTTGGACATTAACACACCTCGTTCCACACGGGTTTCGCCGCACTACTTTGCGAGCGGTGTTCTTGATCTTCGCGTACCGTCTCAAGAATGCACTTTACGGTCAGCATTGTTCCGTTCGTCATCCGTTGACAACGTTTCGTGCTCATGTTTATCGCTTCCCCATCGTTGGGGGCTACGATTACAACATGTCCGATATTACCGTCGTGCTGACGAGCTGCCGGCGCCATGACCTTCTGGTCAAGACGCTTGAAAGCTTCTTTGGCACCAATGACTATCCGATCGCCGAATTCATCGTTATCGAGGATTCCGATCTGGCATCTGTCGAATCGATTCGCGAGCGCTTTCCGGATCAGCCGCTGCGCTTCATCATCAACGGCACCAACATAGGCCAGCTTCGATCGATTGATCGGGCCTATGCCGAGGTGAAGACACCCTATATTCTTCACCTGGAGGATGACTGGGAATTTCCCGTGGGCGGCATTCTCGGCCGTGCCGTGGAGATCCTGAAGCGTGAGCGGGATGTCTATCTCGTGCAGTTGCGTACGGATGCCGACATGCCGGACAATGTGCGCCGGATCCCCGAGATGCGGGATCTCGGCTATCGCAAGATCGCCCCGACGGCACATCACGTCTGGCACAGCTTTACGTTCAATCCCTCGCTCAAGCGGCTTGCGGATTATCAGATGCTGCCATCCGGCTATGCCGGTTTTGCCAACGAGGCGGAGATCAGCCTGCATTACAAGAAGCTGGGCGCCATCATGGCCTGGCTGTCCGGCACGGGCGTCGGCCATATCGGGTGGGGCCGCAGCAATTTCGGCTTCCGTCCGCAAAAGGGCCTGAAGGGCGTATGGCAGCGTGTGTGTCGCTTCCTGTCCCTGGCCACGATTCGCAAGTGGCGGCGCTCGCTTGGCCGGCGCGCGGCGCATCTGCAACGCCTGCTTTGGAATCGGCCCATCGAACGTAGGCCATCCGAAGACATGTCCTGATGTCCCGCAGGGCCTCATTTGCGGCTGTCCCGCCGGTGGACACGCGCAGCTGGGCCATCGGGAGCGACGGCGGCATTCAGTTTTTGTCCGACAAGCCGATAAAGCCACTTGCCAAGCCGGGATTCGCATTTTAAAGGAGCGCCATGCTTGCGAAGGGCGACTTTCGCAGGAAGGACAAAGGGGTATAGCTCAGTTGGTAGAGCGGCGGTCTCCAAAACCGCAGGTCGGGGGTTCGAGCCCCTCTGCCCCTGCCAGTTCCGTCCAGGTGACATGTGAATTTCATAGATCCCTGGTAGGAGGGTTGCCGTCCCTGTCGCGGCAAAATGAACGGACGTCCGTTTTTGCTCTTGTGAAAGACAAGCGCGACGTTTATGTAGGGTTAAACAGACACGCGGTGCGTGGGGCTGAAGTTGTCAGCTTTACGCGCCGTAATTGCGTGGGCAGACATGGCATCCAAAACCAATCCATTTGCGTTTCTGCAGCAGGTTCGCGCCGAGACGTCTAAGGTCGCCTGGCCGTCGCGTCGCGAGACGATGATCTCCACTGCCATGGTGTTGGTGATGGTGATTTTTGCTGCGCTGTTTTTCTTCGCCGCTGACCAGCTGATCGGCTGGCTCATCAGCTTCGTGCTGAACTTCAATATCTGATTCCGGGTGGAGAGAGACATGGCGGCGCGCTGGTACATCGTTCACGCATATTCGAATTTCGAGAAGAAGGTTGCCGAATCGATCGAGGAGAAGGCTCGCCAGAAGGGGCTTGAGCATCTTTTCGAAAAGATTCTGGTGCCGACGGAAAAGGTGGTGGAAGTGCGTCGTGGCCGCAAGGTCGATAGCGAGCGCAAGTTCTTCCCGGGTTATGTGCTGGTGCGCGCCAACCTGACGGATGAAGCCTATCATCTGATCAAGAACACGCCGAAGGTGACCGGGTTTCTGGGTTCCGATAATAAGCCTGTTCCGATTCCGGATTATGAGGCTGAGCGGATTCTGGGTCAGGTTCAGGAAGGTGTCGAGCGGCCGAAGTCGTCGATCTCCTTCGAGATCGGCGAGCAGGTTCGCGTTTCGGATGGTCCGTTCGCGTCCTTCAATGGCATCGTTCAGGATGTCGACGAGGAGCGCTCGCGCCTGAAGGTCGAGGTTTCGATCTTTGGTCGCGCAACGCCGGTCGAGTTGGAATACGGTCAGGTCGAGAAGGTCTGATCGATGAAGGGGAGCTTTTCCCCGACTCGCGTGGGAGGATGACGGCCTGAAGCCGGGCCGTTCAGACGAACCACGCAACCGCAGCCGCCGGGGAGGCCCGGCATCAAGGGCCGGGTAACCGGTCTTTACAGGAAAGGCAGAGAAATGGCTAAGAAAGTCGCAGGCCAGCTCAAGCTGCAGGTCAAGGCAGGGTCCGCTAACCCGTCCCCGCCGATCGGCCCCGCACTTGGTCAGCGTGGCATCAACATCATGGAATTCTGCAAGGCGTTCAATGCCGCCACGCAGGAAATGGAAAAGGGTATGCCGATCCCGGTCGTCATCACCTATTACCAGGACAAGTCCTTCACCTTTGCGATGAAGCAGCCGCCGGTCACGTACTGGCTGAAGAAGGAAGCGAAGATCCAGTCCGGTTCCAAGACGCCCGGCAAGGGCGCCAAGGCCGGCACCATCACCAAGGCTCAGGTCCGTGCGATCGCTGAAGCCAAGATGAAGGATCTGAACGCGGCTGACGTCGAAGGCGCAATGCTGATGGTTGAGGGCTCTGCCCGCTCCATGGGCCTGGAAGTGGTGGCTTGATCATGGCAAAGCTTGCAAAGCGTATCCAGAAGACCCGCGAAGGCATTGATCCGACGAAGCTGGTTGCTCTCACCGACGCAATCTCCCTCGTCAAGGAGCGCGCCACCGCGAAGTTCGACGAAACCATCGAGATCGCAATGAACCTCGGCGTTGACCCGCGCCACGCCGACCAGATGGTTCGTGGCGTCGTCAACCTGCCGAACGGTACCGGCCGTGACGTTCGCGTTGCCGTGTTCGCACGCGGTGCAAAGGCTGACGAAGCCAAGGCTGCCGGCGCAGACATCGTTGGCGCCGAAGATCTCGTCGAAATCGTCCAGGGCGGCAAGATCGACTTCGATCGCTGCATCGCGACCCCGGACATGATGCCGCTCGTCGGCCGCCTCGGCAAGGTTCTCGGCCCGCGCGGCATGATGCCGAACCCGAAGGTCGGTACGGTGACCATGGATGTTGCCGGTGCAGTCAAGGCTTCCAAGGGCGGTGCTGTCGAGTTCCGTGTCGAAAAGGCTGGTATCATCCATGCCGGCATCGGCAAGGCTTCCTTCGACGCCAAGGCTCTGGAAGAAAACATCAAGGCTTTTGCCGATGCTGTTCTGAAGGCCAAGCCGACGGGCGCCAAGGGCAACTACGTCAAGCGCGTTGCGCTGTCCTCGACCATGGGTCCGGGCGTGCGCGTGGAGCCGTCGACGGTTCTCGCTTAAGTTTTTGACCCGAGGCGGAGCGCCTCGGTGTCCGATCAAGAATTTCCGGGCTTTCGGGCCCGGAAACATCCGGGGAAACCCGGATATTCCTGTCCGAGATTGTGGGTGGTTTCGACCTTAATCGTATGACCTGCATGAGACGGGTAAGACCTGGATTTTCAACAGGCGCGCGTGATGCGCCCCTGAGGGTTCCGGTTCGAACCTGATGTGCCTTGTGCCGTGAGCCTTCGGGCTCAAGTGCGGGGGGACAGGATCCTCGAGCGCCGCTCGGGATCTTGCATGTGAGATCCCTTGGGGCAAAGGCAACCCGGCAGGTCCCGGTCATTCGATCGGTCCTGTCAACTGGAGACAGACAGTGGAAAGAGCGGAAAAACGCGAATTCGTCACGGAGCTGAACGAAGTCTTCAAGGCTTCTGGTTCGGTTGTCGTGGCCCACTATGCTGGTGTCACCGTCGCGCAGATGAACGATTTCCGTTCGAAGATGCGCGCCGCTGGCGGCACCGTCAAAGTCGCGAAGAACCGTCTGGCCAAGATCGCTCTTCAGGGCACGGAGTCGGAAGGGATGATCGATCTCTTCAAGGGCCAGACGCTGATCGCATACAGCGCCGACCCGATCACGGCTCCCAAGGTCGTCATGGATTTCGCCAAGACCAACGACAAGCTCGTTGTTCTCGGTGGCGCCATGGGCTCGACCACGCTTAACGCGGAAGGCGTCAAGTCGCTTGCGACCCTGCCTTCGCTGGACGAACTGCGCGCAAAGCTGCTGGGTATGATTCAGACCCCGGCAACCCGCATCGCAGGCGTCGTTCAGGCACCGGCAGCTCAGCTTGCCCGCGTTTTTGCGGCCTACGCAAAGAAGGACGAAGCCGCTTGAGGCGGTTTTTCGCTGTAACAAACCAACCAGTTCGAACCGAACATACAAGGACATATCACAATGGCTGATCTCGCTAAGATCGTTGAAGACCTCTCCTCTCTGACCGTTCTGGAAGCCGCTGAGCTTTCCAAGCTGCTCGAAGAAAAGTGGGGCGTTTCTGCAGCTGCTCCCGTAGCCGTTGCTGCTGCTGGCGGCGCTGCTGCTCCGGCTGCTGTCGAAGAAGAAAAGACTGAATTCGACGTCATCCTGGTGGATGCCGGCGCCAACAAGATCAACGTCATCAAGGAAGTCCGCGCCATCACCGGTCTCGGCCTCAAGGAAGCCAAGGACCTCGTCGAAGGCGCTCCGAAGCCGGTCAAGGAAGCGGTTTCCAAGGGCGAAGCCGCTGACCTCAAGAAGAAGCTTGAGGACGCCGGCGCCAAGGTCGACGTTAAGTAATATCGGAAATACGGCGGGAGAGGGCTTTACAGCCTTCTCCCTTCGACCATTTCCTCAGAACATGTTACCCAAGCGCCGGTGAAACGACGCTTGGGTAATGGGTTCTTCAAGAGGATGGTTCTCCTTCGGACAGTGCGGCAATCCGGCCGGCGGTCCGTTCGGCGGAACGAGTTTGAACCACCCATTTGTTCGGCGGGGTCGACTGGCCAGCGTGCCCCGTCCGTTGCAGGCCCGGATGCAATTTTTGAAGGAGCGACGATGGCTCAGACCCTTTCGTTCAACGGTCGCAGGCGCGTACGCAAGTTTTTCGGAAAGATCCCCGAAGTTACCGAGATGCCGAACCTCATCGAGGTTCAGAAGGCATCCTATGATCAGTTCCTGATGGTCGAAGAGCCAGCCGGTGGTCGCCCCGATGAGGGGCTGAACGCCGTTTTCCGCTCTGTGTTCCCGATCACGGATTTTTCCGGCGCCTCCATGCTGGAATTCGTTTCCTACGAATTCGAGCCGCCGAAGTTCGACGTGGAAGAATGCCGTCAGCGCGACCTGACCTATGCCGCACCGCTCAAGGTGACGCTGCGCCTCATCGTGTTCGATATTGACGAGGATACCGGTTCGAAGTCCATCAAGGACATCAAGGAGCAGTCCGTCTATATGGGCGACATGCCGCTGATGACGGACAACGGTACGTTCATCGTGAACGGCACCGAGCGCGTCATCGTGTCCCAGATGCACCGTTCGCCGGGCGTGTTCTTCGACCACGACAAGGGCAAGAGCCATTCTTCGGGCAAGCTGCTGTTTGCCGCCCGCGTCATCCCTTATCGTGGCTCCTGGCTCGACATCGAATTCGACGCCAAGGACATCGTCTATGCGCGTATCGACCGTCGCCGCAAGATCCCGGTGACCTCGCTGCTGATGGCGCTCGGCATGGATGGCGAAGATATCCTGTCGACCTTCTACACCAAGTCCACCTACGAGCGTGACGATAATGGCTGGCGCGTGCCGTTCAAGCCGGACACGCTGAAGGGTGCGAAGGCCCTGTCCGATCTCGTTGACGCTGACACCGGCGAAGTCGTGGTCGAGGCCGGCAAGAAGCTGACCCCGCGTCTGCTGCGCCAGCTTTCCGACAAGGGCCTGAAGGCTCTGAAGGCCACCAATGACGACCTGTTTGGCAGCTACCTCGCCGAAGACATCGTCAACATGCAGACCGGCGAGATCTATCTCGAAGCCGGCGACGAGATCGATGAAAAGACGCTGAACATCATTCTGGATGCCGGCTTCGACGAGATCCCGGTTCTTGGCATCGACCATATCAATGTCGGCGCCTACATCCGCAACACGCTGTCTGCCGACAAGAACCAGAACCGCCAGGACGCGCTGTTCGACATCTACCGTGTCATGCGCCCGGGTGAGCCGCCGACGATGGAATCGGCCGAAGCCATGTTCAACTCGCTGTTCTTCGATGCGGAGCGTTACGACCTCTCCGCCGTCGGTCGCGTGAAGATGAACATGCGTCTTGACCTTGATTGCCCGGATACCGTCCGCACGCTGCGCAAGGACGACATCCTGTCCGTGGTCAAGATGCTGGTCGACCTGCGCGATGGCAAGGGCGAGATCGACGACATCGACAACCTCGGCAACCGTCGCGTTCGCTCCGTCGGCGAACTGATGGAAAACCAGTACCGTCTCGGCCTGCTGCGCATGGAGCGCGCGATCAAGGAACGCATGTCCTCGATCGAGATCGACACGGTCATGCCGCAGGACCTGATCAATGCGAAGCCGGCAGCCGCCGCCGTTCGCGAATTCTTCGGCTCCTCGCAGCTGTCGCAGTTCATGGACCAGGTGAACCCACTGTCGGAAATCACCCACAAGCGCCGTCTCTCGGCTCTTGGCCCGGGTGGTCTGACCCGTGAGCGTGCCGGCTTCGAAGTCCGCGACGTGCATCCGACCCACTATGGCCGTATCTGCCCGATCGAAACGCCGGAAGGTCCGAACATCGGTCTGATCAACTCGCTCGCCACGTTTGCCCGCGTCAACAAGTACGGCTTCATCGAAAGCCCGTACCGCAAGATCGTCGACGGCAAGGTCACCAATGACGTGATCTACCTCTCGGCCATGGAAGAGGCGAAGTATTACGTGGCGCAGGCCAATGCCGAGCTGGATGGCGAAGGCGGCTTCACGGAAGAATTCGTCGTCTGCCGCCATGCCGGCGAAGTGATGCTCGCGCCGCGCGATACCATCAACCTGATGGACGTCTCGCCGAAGCAGCTCGTTTCGGTCGCAGCCGCTCTCATTCCGTTCCTGGAAAACGACGACGCCAACCGCGCGCTCATGGGCTCGAACATGCAGCGTCAGGCCGTGCCGCTGATCCGCGCCGAGGCACCGTTCGTCGGTACTGGCATGGAACCGGTGGTTGCCCGTGATTCCGGTGCTGCGATCGCAGCCCGTCGTGGCGGTGTGGTTGACCAGGTCGATGCGACGCGTATCGTTATTCGCGCCACGGAAGATCTGGATGCCGGCAAGTCCGGCGTCGACATCTACCGCCTGCAGAAGTTCCAGCGTTCCAACCAGAACACCTGCGTCAACCAGCGTCCGCTGGTCAGCGTCGGCGACATCATCTCCAAGGGTGACATCATCGCGGACGGTCCTTCAACCGACCTCGGCGATCTGGCGCTGGGCCGCAACGCGCTCGTCGCGTTCATGCCGTGGAATGGCTACAACTACGAAGACTCGATCCTGATGTCCGAACGCATCGTCTCCGACGACGTGTTCACCTCCATCCACATCGAAGAATTCGAAGTGATGGCCCGCGACACCAAGCTTGGCCCGGAAGAAATCACCCGCGACATTCCGAACGTATCGGAAGAAGCGCTGAAGAACCTGGACGAAGCCGGTATCGTCTATATCGGTGCGGAAGTGCAGCCGGGCGATATCCTGGTCGGCAAGATCACCCCGAAGGGCGAAAGCCCGATGACGCCGGAAGAAAAGCTCCTGCGCGCCATCTTCGGTGAAAAGGCGTCGGACGTGCGCGACACCTCCATGCGCATGCCGCCCGGTACCTTCGGCACCGTCGTCGAAGTTCGCGTCTTCAACCGCCACGGCGTGGAGAAGGACGAGCGCGCGATGGCGATCGAGCGCGAGGAAATCGAGCGTCTCGCCAAGGACCGTGACGACGAACAGGCGATCCTGGACCGCAACGTGTATGGCCGTCTGGTCGACATGCTGCGCGGCCAGATCTCGGTAGCCGGCCCGAAGGGCTTCAAGAAGGGCGTCGAGCTGTCCAACGCGGTCGTCTCCGAATATCCGCGTTCGCAGTGGTGGATGTTCGCCGTCGAGGACGAAAAGGTCCAGGCGGAGATCGAAGCCCTGCGTGGCCAGTACGACGAATCCAAGTCGCGCCTTGAACAGCGCTTCATGGACAAGGTCGAAAAGGTCCAGCGTGGCGACGAAATGCCTCCGGGCGTCATGAAGATGGTCAAGGTCTTCGTTGCCGTGAAGCGCAAGATCCAGCCGGGCGACAAGATGGCCGGCCGTCACGGCAACAAGGGCGTCGTGTCGCGCATCGTGCCGGTCGAGGACATGCCGTTCCTCGAAGACGGGACCCCGGTCGACATCTGCTTGAACCCGCTCGGCGTTCCCTCGCGCATGAACGTCGGTCAGATTCTCGAAACGCACCTTGCCTGGGCCTGCGCCGGCATGGGCAAGAAGATCGGCCAGATGCTTGAGGACTATCGCAAGCATCTCGACATCACCGATCTGAAGAACGAGCTGACCGAGATCTATGCGTCGGAATCGCATGACGAGGTCTCGCGCTTCGACGACGAATCGCTGGTGCGTCTGGCCGAGGAAGCCAAGCGCGGCGTCTCCATCGCCACGCCGGTCTTCGACGGTGCGCATGAAAGCGACGTGTCCGCCATGCTGACGCGTGCCGGTCTTGATCCGTCGGGTCAGTCGGTTCTGTACGATGGCCGTACCGGCGAGCCCTTCGACCGCAGGGTGACCGTCGGCTACATGTACATGATCAAGCTGAACCACCTGGTCGACGACAAGATCCACGCCCGTTCGATCGGTCCGTACTCGCTCGTGACGCAGCAGCCGCTGGGCGGCAAGGCGCAGTTCGGCGGTCAGCGCTTCGGGGAAATGGAAGTCTGGGCGCTCGAAGCCTACGGCGCCGCCTACACCCTGCAGGAAATGCTGACGGTGAAGTCGGACGACGTGGCAGGCCGTACAAAGGTCTACGAGGCGATCGTGCGTGGCGACGATACGTTCGAAGCCGGTATTCCGGAAAGCTTCAACGTTCTCGTCAAGGAAATGCGCTCGCTGGGCCTGTCGGTCGAGCTGGAGAATTCCAAGCTCGACGCGGCCGATGGTTCCGGCCAGCTGCCGGACGCTGCCGAGTAAAGAAAAACGCGGGCGCGCGACCCACAGGGGACGCGCGCCATCCCCTCCGGCGGAAGCCATCGCCGGGCAGGGGAATTCCGCCGCATTTTGCGGCTACGACCGTTTTTGGCGACGACCGTCCACCCCGGGTCCATTGAGGATGGTTCGTTCGCAAGCCGAGGGCTGACAGCCCCATAAGGAGACAGGCATGAACCAAGAGGTCATGAATCTTTTCAATCCGCAGGTGCCTGCGCAGCATTTCGATTCGATCCGCATCTCGATCGCGTCGCCTGAGAAGATTCTCTCCTGGTCCTACGGCGAAATCAAAAAGCCGGAGACCATCAACTACCGTACGTTCAAGCCGGAACGCGACGGCCTCTTCTGCGCGCGCATCTTCGGGCCGATCAAGGACTACGAGTGCCTGTGCGGCAAGTACAAGCGCATGAAGTACAAGGGCATCATCTGCGAAAAGTGCGGCGTCGAAGTCACGCTGTCGCGCGTTCGCCGCGAGCGCATGGGCCATATCGAGCTGGCAGCCCCGGTTGCCCATATCTGGTTCCTGAAGTCGCTTCCGTCGCGCATCGCAACCCTGCTCGACATGACGCTGAAGGATGTGGAGCGCGTTCTCTACTTCGAACATTACATCGTCACGGAGCCGGGCCTCACCGCGCTCAAGGAACACCAGCTGCTCACCGAAGAAGAGTATATGCTGGCGGTTGACGAGTATGGCGAAGACCAGTTCACCGCGATGATCGGTGCGGAAGCCATCTACGAAATGCTGGCGTCGATGAACCTCGACAAGCTGGCCGGCGACCTGCGCTCGGAACTGGCCGACACCACGTCGGACCTGAAGCAGAAGAAGCTGATGAAGCGTCTCAAGATCGTTGAGAACTTCATCGAGTCCGGCAATCGCCCGGAATGGATGATCATGAAGGTCGTGCCGGTGATCCCGCCGGATCTGCGTCCGCTGGTGCCGCTCGACGGCGGCCGTTTCGCGACGTCGGACCTGAACGATCTCTACCGTCGCGTGATCAACCGTAACAACCGTCTGAAGCGCCTGATCGAACTGCGCGCGCCGGGCATCATCATCCGCAACGAAAAGCGCATGCTGCAGGAATCTGTGGACGCGCTGTTCGACAACGGCCGCCGCGGCCGCGTCATCACCGGTGCCAACAAGCGTCCGCTGAAGTCGCTGTCCGACATGCTGAAGGGCAAGCAGGGCCGCTTCCGCCAGAACCTGCTCGGCAAGCGCGTCGACTATTCCGGCCGTTCCGTCATCGTGACGGGTCCGGAACTGAAGCTGCACCAGTGCGGTCTGCCCAAGAAGATGGCGCTCGAACTGTTCAAGCCGTTCATCTATGCCCGCCTCGACGCCAAGGGTTACTCCTCGACCGTCAAGCAGGCCAAGAAGCTGGTCGAAAAGGAAAAGCCGGAAGTCTGGGATATCCTCGACGAGGTCATCCGCGAGCATCCGGTGCTCCTGAACCGCGCACCGACGCTGCACCGCCTGGGCATCCAGGCCTTCGAACCGATCCTGGTCGAAGGCAAGGCCATCCAGCTGCATCCGCTCGTCTGCACGGCCTTCAACGCCGACTTCGACGGCGACCAGATGGCCGTTCACGTGCCGCTGTCGCTGGAAGCCCAGCTGGAAGCCCGCGTGCTGATGATGTCCACCAACAACATCCTGCACCCGGCAAACGGCGCGCCGATCATCGTGCCCTCGCAGGACATGGTTCTCGGCCTCTACTATCTGTCGATCATGAACCAGAACGAGCCGGGCGAAGGCATGGCCTTCTCCGACATGGGTGAACTGCACCACGCGCTGGAAAACAAGGTCGTCACCCTGCATGCCAAGATCCGTGGTCGTTTCAAGACCGTGGATGCCGAAGGCAAGCCGGTCTCGAAGATCTATGAAACCACGCCGGGCCGCATGATCATCGGCGAACTGCTGCCGAAGAACGTCAATGTGCCGTTCGAGATCTGCAACCAGGAAATGACCAAGAAGAACATCTCCAAGATGATCGACACGGTCTACCGCCATTGCGGCCAGAAGGACACGGTCATCTTCTGCGACCGCATCATGCAGCTGGGCTTCACCCACGCCTGCCGCGCGGGCATTTCCTTCGGCAAGGATGACATGATCATCCCGGAAACCAAGGCCAAGATCGTCGGCGAGACCGAAAGCCTGGTCAAGGAATACGAGCAGCAGTACAACGACGGCCTGATCACCCAGGGCGAGAAGTACAACAAGGTCGTTGACGCCTGGGGCAAGGCGACAGAAAAGGTTGCCGAAGACATGATGGCCCGCATCAAGGCCGTCGAGTTCGACAAGGAGACCGGTCGCCAGAAGCCGATGAACGCCATCTACATGATGTCGCATTCGGGTGCCCGCGGTTCTCCGAACCAGATGCGCCAGCTGGGCGGCATGCGTGGCCTGATGGCCAAGCCTTCGGGCGAAATCATCGAGACGCCGATCATCTCCAACTTCAAGGAAGGCCTGACCGTTAACGAGTACTTCAACTCGACCCACGGTGCCCGCAAGGGTCTCGCAGACACCGCTCTGAAGACGGCGAACTCCGGTTACCTGACGCGTCGTCTCGTCGACGTGGCGCAGGACTGCATCGTCAACATGGTCGATTGCGGCACCGACAAGGGCCTGACCATGACGGCGATCGTTGACGCCGGTCAGGTCGTTGCTTCGCTCGGCGCCCGCATCCTCGGCCGTACGGCGCTCGATGACATCGACAACCCGGTGACCGGCGAAAATCTGGTCAAGGCCGGCCAGATGATCCTCGAGCCGCATGTCATCGAGATCGAAAAGGCGGGCATCCAGTCCGTCCGCATTCGCTCGGCGCTGACCTGCGAAGTCCAGACGGGCGTCTGCTCGGTCTGCTATGGTCGCGACCTTGCCCGCGGTACGCCCGTCAACATGGGCGAAGCCGTCGGCGTCATCGCGGCCCAGTCGATCGGCGAGCCGGGCACGCAGCTCACCATGCGTACGTTCCACCTGGGTGGCACGGCAAACGTAGTGGACCAGTCGTTCCTGGAAGCCTCCTACGAAGGCACGATCCAGATCAAGAACCGCAATGCGCTGCGCAATTCCGAAGGCAACCTGGTTGCCATGGGCCGCAACATGGCGATCACGATCCTGGACGAACGTGGCGTGGAGCGTTCCTCGCAGCGTGTCGCCTACGGTTCGAAGCTGTTCGTGGATGACGGCGACAAGGTGAAGCGCGGTCAGCGTCTGGCGGAGTGGGACCCCTATACCCGTCCGATGCTCACCGAAGTGTCGGGTGTCGTCCAGTTCGAAGACGTCGTCGACTCGATCTCGGTTCTGGAATCGACCGACGAATCCACCGGTATCACCAAGCGTCAGGTCATCGACTGGCGTTCGACGCCGCGCGGTACGGACCTGAAGCCGGCCATCGTCATCAAGGACGCGTCGGGTTCGATCGTGAAGCTCAGCCGTGGCGGCGACGCCCGGTTCATGCTCTCGGTCGACGCCATCCTGTCCGTCGAGCCGGGCCAGAAGGTCAGCCAGGGCGACGTGCTTGCGCGTGTTCCCATGGAAAGCGCCAAGACCAAGGACATCACCGGTGGTCTGCCGCGCGTTGCCGAACTGTTCGAAGCCCGTCGTCCGAAGGATCACGCCATCATTGCAGAGATCGATGGTACGATCCGCCTCGGCCGCGACTACAAGAACAAGCGTCGGGTGATGATCGAGCCGGCGGAAGACGGTGTCGAGCCGGTCGAGTACCTGATCCCGAAGGGCAAGCCCTTCCATCTTCAGGACGGCGACTATATCGAAAAGGGTGACTACATCCTCGACGGTAACCCGGCACCGCACGACATTCTGGCGATCAAGGGCGTCGAGGCACTTGCCTCGTACCTGGTCAACGAAATCCAGGAAGTCTACCGCCTGCAGGGCGTGGTGATCAACGACAAGCACATCGAGGTGATCGTTCGCCAGATGCTGCAGAAGGTCGAGATCACCGATTCCGGTGACAGCCAGTATATTGTGGGCGACAATGTCGACCGCATCGAACTGGACGATGCCAACGAGCGTCTCATCGAGGAAGGCAAGAAGCCGGCCTTCGGCGAGCCGGTTCTGCTCGGCATCACCAAGGCCTCGCTGCAGACGCCGTCCTTCATCTCGGCTGCCTCCTTCCAGGAAACCACCAAGGTTCTCACGGAAGCGGCGATTGCCGGCAAGATGGACACGCTGCAGGGTCTCAAGGAAAACGTCATTGTCGGCCGTCTCATCCCGGCCGGTACCGGCGGTACCATGACGCAGATCCGTCGAATCGCCACCTCGCGCGACGAGATGATCCTCGAGGAGCGTCGCAAGGGCACGGGCGCATCGACGGCGACGCCGATGCTGCAGGACATGGCCGGTCAGGTTCCGGCTGGCGAATAATCGCCAGCCATACGGACAGATCAGACAAGAAAGAAGCCGCCCGGAGCGATCCGGGCGGCTTCTTTACGAGCGGGCTGATGAGATCTGGTGACGAGAACCGTCAGAGACCGAGCGTGGTCCGCAACTCGGTCTTGGCGGCCTCGAACTCGGCCTTGAAGTCGTCATGCGTCATGATCGTCTGGGCAATCACCGTGCCGGAGATGCGGCCCATCTCGATGTCCGAGGGATAGTGGATGCCGCCGATGACGCGGTTCCAGCCATAGGCCCAGGCGCGCTGCATGATCGGGTCGCGCTTTTCCGGCAGCATGTTGGAGAGAACAATGCCCATCAGCGTACCAACCGTCGTGTGGCCCGACGGATAGGAGCCGGACTTCGACAGCGGAACAACGGGCTTGACGAGATCGCTGTAGAGATGCGGGCGAGGGCGCTTCCACACATCCTTGGCCGGATCGACGACGGCACCTTCGGTTGCGACGACGCGGTCGAAGAAGGCGGCGAACTTCGGCAGGTTTTCCCGGGTGAACTTCGGATTGGCAACGACATCGCTGAAGCGCCAGACGTTTTCCTCGACGTCGGCCTTGGCGCGCGCTTCCATCTCCGGCGTGCGTGTGACCTGGATGGTGAGGATCTCACCGAGTTCGGCTTTCATCTTCGCCGAGTCCGGCGAAGGTGGCGGCGGCAGAAGCGCGAGGAGGTTGATTTCGCTGGCGTCCGCGAACGGCTTTGCCTTCTCTTCGGCGAGGACCGTTGTGGTTGCGGCAATCAGGATGGAAAAGCAGAGGGTTGCAATACGGGATAGGCGGGACATGGTGCCTCCTTGCTGGGGTGAACCGTCAAGCGGTAGCAGGGCAACATGGACGTCCGGTGACAGTGACTGCTCCGTCCGACAGGGGAGGACGAGCGAAGGACACCTTTTGGAAACTGTAGGCTTCTATTTTTTATCGAAGATTGATTACCCGCCCGGATGGCGGGCAAATCCTGGTGTATGGCGCGACCGTCGCCCGTGTGGATGGTCTTATCCGAAGCGGATGATGGAAACTTCGCCGTCGAGCGCGCCCTGATAGGCGGACGCGTGCGGCTCTTCCACCGGCTCTTCCGTGAGAACGCCGATCTGATCGAGGTCGGCCTCGATGAAACCCTCTTCGGACAGTGCGTTCAACGCTTCGCGCACGGCAGTATCGTCATCGGGCGCGGCCAGCAGGATGTGCAGCTCGACGCCTTCGGAATCCTTGGTGACATATCCCTTGCCGATGATGATGAAGATCATCGGCTGCTCGCGGCTGTTGTCGTTGTCCGGCTGGCTGATCATCGGAATTGCGCTCCTTTTGCATAACGGGAGGAACCGACTCAGGGCGGCCGGCAAACTCGCTGCATACTTAGCGGCTTGCCTGACAAATCACAGTGGTTAATAATCGGTAGCCCGGGTTTTCCCTGTTCAGGTCATCATTGATGTCGCCAAAACCCCTGTGATACAGGCTGTTGCGGGACTAAATCGGAAATCGGCCTTGACGTGGCGAGGCTAAAACAGTAAACGCCCGGCATCGGAAGCGATGTGAGGCTTGCCCGTCTGGATCGACTCGTTCCTGACTTGGCCTTAAACAAGGTTCCAAAACGCACGTTGAAGACACGTATGCCGCACGCACGACGCATGGACATGCGTCCTCTGCTTTATGTGGTCCGTCCGAAATTTCGGATCGGGCCACGTTTTGCGCATGTTGATATGTGTGCCGAGGCCGGAGACGGCGCAACACTGGCCCGATGAGGGCCTTGAGAGTAGATTTTGCAAGGGATGGGTATATGCCTACCGTAAACCAGCTGATCCGCAAGCCCCGCCAGGCACAGGTCAAGCGCAACAAGGTGCCTGCACTGCAGGAAAACCCGCAGAAGCGCGGCGTGTGCACCCGCGTTTACACCACGACCCCGAAGAAGCCGAACTCGGCTCTGCGTAAGGTCGCGAAGATCCGCCTGACCAATGGCTTTGAAGTTATCGGTTACATTCCGGGTGAAGGTCACAACCTTCAGGAACACTCCGTCGTCATGATCCGTGGCGGCCGCGTCAAGGACCTTCCGGGTGTCCGTTATCACATCATCCGCGGTGTTCTCGATACCCAGGGTGTCAAGAACCGCAAGCAGCGCCGCTCCAAGTACGGCGCGAAGCGTCCGAAGTAATCACCTGTTCCGGCGCCGCGCGAGGTTCTCCGCGTGTTAAGGCGCCTTTACCCTTTTTGAAGAGACAGAACGCATGTCCAGACGTCACAGAGCAGAAAAGCGTGAAATCAACCCGGATCCCAAGTTCGGTGATCTGGTTGTCACGAAGTTCATGAATGCCATCATGCTGCATGGCAAGAAGTCCGTCGCCGAAAGCATCGTTTACGGCGCCTTCGATGCCGTTCAGGGCAAGACCAAGCAGGAGCCCCTGCAGGTCTTCCATCAGGCACTCGACAACGTCGCTCCGCACGTTGAAGTGCGTTCGCGCCGCGTTGGTGGTGCGACCTACCAGGTTCCGGTTGACGTTCGTCCGGAGCGCCGCCAGGCTCTCGCCATTCGCTGGCTGATTGCTGCCGCCCGCAAGCGTAACGAAACCACCATGGTTGACCGCCTCTCCGGCGAGCTGATGGATGCCGCCAACAACCGTGGCAGCGCCGTCAAGAAGCGCGAAGACACCCACAAGATGGCCGACGCGAACCGCGCGTTCTCGCATTATCGTTGGTAATCTTCATCCGATCGAAGTTCGAAAGGCAGTCCTATGGCTCGCGAGTATAAAATCGAAGACTACCGTAATTTCGGTATCATGGCGCATATCGACGCCGGCAAGACGACGACCACCGAGCGTATCCTCTACTACACCGGTAAGTCGCACAAGATCGGCGAAGTCCATGACGGCGCCGCGACCATGGACTGGATGGAGCAGGAGCAGGAGCGCGGCATCACGATCACGTCCGCTGCGACCACGACCTTCTGGAAGGGTCGCGACGGCAAGATGCGCCGCTTCAACATCATCGACACCCCCGGCCACGTTGACTTCACGATCGAAGTCGAGCGTTCGCTGCGCGTTCTCGACGGTGCTGTTGCTCTCCTCGACGCCAATGCCGGCGTTGAGCCGCAGACGGAAACCGTCTGGCGCCAGGCAGACAAGTACAACGTTCCGCGCATGATCTTCTGCAACAAGATGGACAAGACCGGCGCGGACTTCTACCGCTCGGTCGAGATGGTCAAGTCGCGTCTCGGCGCGACCCCGGTCGTCTGCCAGCTGCCTATCGGCGCAGAAACCGAGTTCAAGGGCGTTGTCGACCTGATCGAGATGAACGCGCTCGTCTGGCGCGATGAATCGCTCGGCGCTGCCTGGGACGTCGTGGAAATTCCGGAAGACCTCAAGGCACGCGCCGAGGAATACCGCGAGAAGATGATCGAGACGATCGTTGAAATCGAGGAAGAGGCCATGGAAGCCTACCTCGAGGGCAACATGCCGGACAACGACAAGATCCGTGCGCTCATCCGTCGCGGCACCATCGACGTCAAGTTCTTCCCGATGTTCTGCGGCTCTGCCTTCAAGAACAAGGGTGTTCAGCCTCTGCTGGACGCCGTTGTCGAATTCCTGCCGTCGCCGATCGATATTCCGGCGATCAAGGGCATCGACGCCAAGACCGAAGCGGAAATCGAGCGTCACGCCGACGACAACGAGCCGCTCTCGATGCTGGCGTTCAAGATCATGAACGACCCCTTCGTCGGTTCGCTGACCTTCTGCCGCATCTATTCGGGCAAGCTCGAAAAGGGCTCGTCGGTCATGAACACGGTCAAGGAAAAGCGCGAGCGCGTCGGCCGCATGCTGCAGATGCACTCCAACAGCCGTGAAGACATCGAAGAAGCCTTCGCAGGCGACATCGTGGCTCTCGCCGGCCTCAAGGAAACCACCACGGGTGACACGCTCTGCGATCCCCTGAAGCCGGTTATCCTCGAGCGCATGGAATTCCCGGAGCCGGTCATCCAGATCGCGATCGAGCCGAAGTCCAAGGGCGACCAGGAAAAGATGGGCCTCGCGCTCAACCGCCTGGCAGCCGAAGACCCGTCCTTCCGCGTCAAGACCGACCAGGAATCCGGCCAGACCATCATTGCCGGCATGGGCGAACTTCACCTCGACATCATCGTCGACCGTATGCGTCGCGAGTTCAAGGTTGAAGCCAACGTCGGTGCTCCGCAGGTTGCTTACCGCGAAACCATTACCCGGCTTTGCGAAGAAGATTACACGCACAAGAAGCAGACCGGTGGTACCGGCCAGTTCGCGCGCGTCAAGATCGTCTTCGAACCGAATCCGGATGGCGAAGATTTCGTGTTCGAGTCCAAGATCGTCGGCGGCTCGGTTCCGAAGGAATACATCCCCGGCGTCCAGAAGGGTATCGAAAGCGTTCTGTCTTCGGGTCCGCTGGCCGGCTTCCCGATGCTCGGCGTCAAGGCAACCCTGATCGACGGTGCCTTCCACGATGTCGACTCCTCGGTTCTCGCCTTCGAAATCGCCTCGCGTGCCTGCTTCCGCGAAGCCTCCAAGAAGGCTGGCGCCCAGCTGCTCGAGCCGATGATGAAGGTCGAGGTTGTGACGCCGGAAGATTACGTCGGTGACGTTATCGGCGACCTGAACTCGCGTCGTGGCCAGATCCAGGGCCAGGAGCAGCGCGGCATTGCGATCGTGATCAACGCTCACGTTCCGCTCGCCAACATGTTCAAGTACGTCGATAACCTGCGTTCGATGTCGCAGGGCCGCGCCCAGTACTCGATGGTCTTCGATCACTACGCGCCGGTTCCCAACAACGTCGCTCAGGAAATTCAGGCGAAGTACTCCGGTCAGAAGTGACCGGGGTAACCCTTGAGACAGAAGAACGAAGAATTGCTCCGCTTCGCGCGGGGAAACAGATGGAGAGCCTGAAATGGCAAAGAGCAAGTTTGAGCGTACCAAGCCGCATGTGAACATCGGCACGATTGGCCACGTTGACCATGGCAAGACGTCTCTGACGGCAGCGATCACGAAGTACTTCGGTGAATTCAAGGCGTATGACCAGATCGACGCCGCACCGGAAGAAAAGGCCCGTGGTATCACGATCTCGACGGCTCACGTCGAGTACGAGACGGCCAACCGTCACTACGCGCACGTCGACTGCCCCGGCCACGCCGACTACGTAAAGAACATGATCACGGGTGCCGCACAGATGGACGGCGCGATCCTGGTGTGCTCGGCCGCTGACGGCCCGATGCCGCAGACGCGCGAACACATCCTGCTGGCCCGCCAGGTTGGCGTTCCGGCTCTGGTGGTGTTCCTGAACAAGGTCGACCAGGTTGACGACGCCGAGCTTCTGGAACTCGTTGAACTGGAAGTTCGCGAACTTCTGTCGTCCTACGACTTCCCGGGCGACGATGTTCCGGTTGTCAAGGGTTCGGCTCTGGCGGCTCTGGAAGATAGCAACAAGACGATCGGCGAAGACGCCGTTCGCGAGCTGATGGCCCAGGTTGACGCCTACATCCCGACGCCTGAGCGTCCGATCGACCAGCCGTTCCTGATGCCGATCGAAGACGTGTTCTCGATCTCGGGTCGTGGTACGGTTGTGACGGGTCGCGTCGAGCGCGGCATCATCAAGGTTGGCGAAGAAGTCGAGATCGTCGGCATCCGCGCCACCTCCAAGACGACCGTGACCGGCGTTGAAATGTTCCGCAAGCTGCTCGACCAGGGCCAGGCTGGCGACAACATCGGCGCGCTGATCCGCGGCGTGAACCGTGACGGCGTTGAGCGCGGCCAGATTCTGTGCAAGCCGGGCACCGTCAAGCCGCACAAGAAGTTCAAGGCTGAAGCCTACATCCTGACGAAGGAAGAAGGCGGCCGTCATACGCCGTTCTTCACGAACTACCGTCCGCAGTTCTACTTCCGCACGACGGACGTGACGGGCATCGTGACGCTTCCGGAAGGCACGGAAATGGTTATGCCGGGCGACAACGTGACCGTTGACGTCGAGCTGATCGTTCCGATCGCGATGGAAGAAAAGCTGCGCTTCGCGATCCGCGAAGGCGGCCGTACCGTCGGCGCCGGCATCGTCGCCGCCATCGTCGAGTAATTCGGCTAAAGGGGCAGGGGGTAACTCCTGTCCCTTGGCTCATTGCAGACAAAAAATTGCAGGCTTTGGCTTTCGGGCTCTTGCTTGTGACACAGAAATGTAGCAAATGGCGCGCGAGCGCGATTTGCCGCCTGCTTCGTATTCGAAGCGGGCAGACCAATCCAAAAGGTGGGCTTAAGGCCCGAAGAGTGGATGGGGATAGCGACCAGCGGAGCTGGCCGTTCTGTCCCCCTCGATCTTTGAAACCGGTGGTCCGCCTTTAGAGAGAAACGCCCCGTGCCGTGCTGTTGGTATCGGGGAAGAACACAGAACAAGGATAACGTCGAATGAACGGCCAAAATATCCGCATTCGCCTGAAGGCGTTCGATCATCGGATCCTCGATGCTTCCACGCGCGAGATCGTGTCGACGGCGAAGCGCACCGGTGCTAGCGTCCGGGGCCCCGTTCCGCTTCCGACCCGCATCGAGAAGTTTACGGTAAACCGGTCCCCTCACATCGATAAGAAGAGCCGCGAGCAGTTCGAAATGCGCACGCACAAGCGTCTGCTCGACATCGTGGATCCCACCCCGCAGACGGTTGACGCGCTGATGAAGCTCGATCTCGCCGCCGGCGTCGACGTGGAAATCAAGCTCTGAGGTCTTCCTCGGGCTGAGTGAGAAGGATTGAACCGATGCGTTCAGGTGTAATTGCACAGAAGGTCGGCATGACCCGCGTCTACAACGACGCTGGCGAGCATGTACCGGTAACGGTTCTGCGCGTTGACAACTGCCAGGTTGTTGCGCAGCGCACCGTCGAAAAGAATGGCTACACGGCCGTTCAGCTTGGCGCTGGCCAGGCGAAAGTCAAGAATACGAGCAAGGCACTGCGCGGCCACTTCGCCGTTGCCCAGGTCGAGCCGAAGCAGAAGCTCGTCGAGTTTCGCGTCGATGCCGACAACCTCATGGATGTTGGTTCGGCGGTAACGCCCAGCCACTTCACGGCTGGCCAGTTGGTCGACGTGACCGGCACCACGATCGGTAAGGGCTTTGCCGGCGCCATGAAGCGCCACAACTTCGGCGGTCTGCGTGCCACGCACGGTGTGTCCGTTTCGCACCGTTCGCACGGTTCGACCGGTAACAACCAGGACCCGGGCAAGGTCTGGAAGGGCAAGCGCATGGCTGGTCACATGGGCCAGACGCGCGTCACCACCCAGAACCTCGAAGTGGTTTCCACTGATGAAGACCGCGGTCTGATCCTCGTCAAGGGTGCCGTTCCCGGTTCGAAGGGCTCCTGGATCATCGTCCGCGACGCCATCAAGTCGGCCGCGAAGTAAGGGAGCCTTAGGAACATGGAATTCAACGTCACGACCCTCGAGGGCAAAGACGCCGGCAAGGTTTCCCTTTCTGACGCGATCTTCGGCCTCGATCCCCGCCAGGATATCCTGGCTCGCATGGTCCGCTGGCAGCTTGCCAAGAAGCAGCAGGGGACCCACAAGGCCAAGGGCCGCTCCGAAGTCGCTCGCACCGGCTCCAAGATGTACAAGCAGAAGGGTACGGGCCGCGCTCGTCACCATTCGGCTCGTGCGCCGCAGTTCCGCGGCGGTGGTAAGGCTCACGGCCCGGTTGTCCGCAGCCACGAGCATGACCTGCCGAAGAAGGTTCGCGCCCTGGCGCTCCGTCACGCCCTGTCTGCCAAGCTGAAGGCTGAAGAACTGATCATCATCGATCAGGTCGTTGCTGCCGAAGCCAAGACGAAGGTTGTTGCCGGCACGCTCGCAACGCTCGGCCTGACGAATGCGCTGATCATCGGCGGTTCGGAGCTCGACAACAATTTCAAGCTCGCTGCCCAGAACATCCCGAACATCGATGTTCTGCCGGTACAGGGCATCAATGTGTACGACATCCTGCGTCGCGGCAAGCTGGTGCTTTCCAAGGCAGCGGTTGAGGCTCTGGAGGAGCGGTTCAAATGACGGATCTTCGCCACTATGATGTGATCGTCTCTCCGGCGATCACCGAAAAGTCGACGCTGGTCTCGGAATACAACCAGGTCGTCTTCAACGTTGCCAAGGGTGCCAGCAAGCCGGAAATCAAGGCCGCTGTGGAAGCTCTCTTCGGCGTCAAGGTCACGGCCGTCAACACGCTCGTCCGCAAGGGCAAGACCAAGCGTTTCCGCGGCTTCATCGGCAAGCAGAAGGACGTCAAGAAAGCCGTCGTGACGCTCGCCGAAGGTCAGTCCATCGACGTGTCGACGGGCGTCTGAGGTAGGGAAGAAGAACAATGGCATTGAAAAGCTTTAACCCGACGACTCCGAGCCAGCGCCAGCTGGTCATTGTCGACCGTTCCGGTCTGTACAAGGGCAAGCCGGTCAAGTCGCTGACCGAGGGTCTGACCTCGAAGGGCGGCCGCAACAACCTGGGCCGCATCACCGTGCGCTTCCGGGGCGGCGGTCACAAGCGTACCTACCGCCTGATCGACTTCAAGCGTCGCAAGTTCGACGTGGAAGGTACGGTCGAGCGTCTGGAATACGACCCGAACCGCACTGCCTTCATCGCTCTCGTCAGCTATGCCGACGGCGAACAGGCCTACATCCTGGCTCCGCAGCGTCTTGCTGTCGGCGACAAGGTCATCGCGTCCGACAAGGCCGTTGACGTGAAGCCCGGCAATGCGATGCCGCTTCAGTACATCCCGGTCGGCTCCATCATCCACAATGTGGAAATGAAGCCCGGCAAGGGTGGCCAGATCGCCCGTTCGGCTGGCGCCTACGCCCAGCTGGTCGGTCGTGACCAGGGCATGGCGATCCTGCGCCTGAACTCCGGCGAACAGCGCCTGGTTCACGGCACCTGCCTCGCTTCGATTGGTGCGGTTTCCAACCCGGAACACACCAACATCAACGATGGTAAGGCCGGCCGTTCGCGCTGGCGCGGCAAGCGTCCGCACGTTCGCGGCGTCGTCATGAACCCGGTTGACCACCCGCACGGCGGTGGTGAAGGCCGCACCTCCGGTGGCCGTCACCCGGTCACCCCCTGGGGCAAGCCGACGAAGGGCAAGCGCACACGTTCGAACAAGTCGACCGACAAGTTCATCATGCGCTCGCGCCATCAGCTGAAGAAGTAAGAGAAGGAAGTCAGATATGGCTCGTTCAGTTTGGAAAGGCCCGTTCGTCGACGGCTATCTTCTCAAGAAGGCTGAGAAGGTGCGCGAAGGCGGCCGCAATGAAGTCATCAAGATCTGGAGCCGCCGCTCCACGATCCTGCCGCAGTTCGTAGGCCTCACCTTCGGGGTCTACAACGGCAGCAAGCACGTTCCGGTCAGCGTCAACGAAGACATGGTCGGCCACAAGTTCGGTGAATTCTCTCCGACCCGGACCTATTACGGTCATGGCGCGGACAAGAAGGCAAAGAGGAAGTAATCATGGCGAAGGCAAAGACCGAACGCCGGCTGAAGGACAACGAGGCACAGGCAGTTGCCCGTACGCTTCGCGTCAGCCCGCAGAAGCTGAACCTGGTTGCCGCCATGATCCGCGGCAAGAAGGTTGAACGCGCGCTCGCCGAGCTCGAATTCTCCCGCAAGCGCATTGCCGGTCAGGTGAAGAAGACCCTCGAGTCGGCTATCGCCAACGCCGAGAACAACCACGACCTCGACGTCGACGCCCTGATCGTATCGGAAGCCTATGTCGGCAAGTCGATCACGATGAAGCGTTTCCACGCCCGTGGCCGCGGCCGCGCTTCCCGCATCGAGAAGCCGTTCGCGCACCTGACCATCGTGGTTCGTGAAGTCGAGGAAAAAGGGGAGGCCGCATAATGGGCCAGAAAATCAATCCGATCGGCTTCCGCCTCGGCATCAACCGTACCTGGGATAGCCGCTGGTTTGCAGACAACGCCGAATACGGCCAGCTTCTGCACGAAGACCTGAAGATGCGCGCCTTCCTGATGTCGGAACTGAAGCAGGCCGGCATTGCCAAGGTGGTGATCGAGCGTCCGCACAAGAAGTGCCGCGTCACGATCCACTCGGCCCGTCCGGGTCTCATCATCGGCAAGAAGGGCGCCGACATCGAAAAGCTTCGCAAGAAGCTTTCCGAGATGACCTCTTCGGAAACGCACCTCAACATCGTTGAAGTGCGCAAGCCGGAAGTCGACGCAACGCTCGTTGCCCAGTCGATCGCCCAGCAGCTGGAACGCCGCGTGGCCTTCCGTCGCGCCATGAAGCGCGCCGTGCAGTCCGCGATGCGTCTTGGCGCCGAAGGCATCAAGATCACCTGCGCAGGCCGTCTCGGCGGCGCGGAAATCGCTCGTACGGAATGGTACCGCGAAGGTCGCGTTCCGCTTCACACGCTGCGTGCAGACATCGACTACGGTACGGCTGAAGCCGAAACCGCATTCGGCATCTGCGGCATCAAGGTCTGGATCTTCAAGGGCGAAATCCTTGAGCATGATCCGATGGCTTCCGAACGTCGCGCTCTCGAAGGCGATGCTCAGGGTCCGGCAAGCCGTGACCGTGATCGTCGTCGCGAAAACGCTTGATAGGCGCTGGCGAAAGATAAGCTCGGAGAAGTAAGAAAATGTTGCAGCCAAAGCGTACCAAGTACCGCAAGCAGTTCAAGGGCCGCATCAAGGGCGTGGCCAAGGGTGGCTTCGACCTGGCATTCGGTGAATTCGGCCTCAAGGCTCTGGAACCGAACCGCGTCAACGCTCGTGAGATCGAGGCAGCTCGTCGTGCGATCACCCGCTACATGAAGCGCGCTGGTCGCGTTTGGATCCGCGTCTTCCCGGACGTTCCGGTCACGGCAAAGCCGACCGAAGTTCGTATGGGTAAGGGCAAGGGTTCGGTGGAATACTGGGCATGCAAGGTCAAGCCCGGTCGCATGATGTTCGAGATTGACGGTGTTTCGGAAGAAATCGCCCGCGAGGCGCTTCGTCTGGGCTCCGCCAAGCTCTCGGTCAAGACGCGCTTCGTTCAGCGCATCGCAGAGTAAGGGGTCAGGCACATGAAAGCCGAAGAAGTACGCGGCCTCACGGCCGATCAGCTCAAGGACAAGCTTGCGGAGCTCAAGAAGGAGCAGTTCAACCTGCGCTTCCAGAAGGCCACCGGTCAGCTTGAGAAGTCCTCGCGCATCACTGAGGTTCGCAAGGACATCGCTCGCGTGAAAACCATTGCCCGCCAGAAGGCGGCAGAAGCAAAGGCCTAAGGGAAGAACAATATGCCGAAGCGCATTCTGCAGGGCGTCGTGGTCAGCGACAAGAACGACAAGACGGTAGTTGTCCGGGTCGAGCGTCGATTCGCTCACCCGCTGCTCCAGAAGACCGTCCGTCGTTCCAAGAAGTACAAGGCACACGACGAAAACAACCAGTTCAAGGTCGGCGATGTCGTCTCCATCCAGGAGTGCGCGCCGATTTCCAAGGATAAGTGCTGGACGGTGATCTCCGCCCACGCTTAATTTGCAGTGATCCGCGCCTGGCCCTTGTGTTCGGCGCGGAAACCTGTATTAAGCAGCGCATTGGCGCAGAACGCCCGGTCACGGGCGTTCTTTTGCTTTGCAGCGCAGGGAAGGTCCCATCCGGGGAAACCGCCTTGGCAAGACCCAATCCCGCGCAACAAAATAAATATGTCCATGAGCCGGAAAAGGGGGCCTCGGCCCAACCGTTCCGGTCATTACAAGAAGGCGACCTGACATGATTCAGATGCAAACAAACCTCGACGTTGCCGATAATTCCGGCGCGCGTCGTGTCATGTGCATCAAGGTGCTGGGCGGCTCCAAGCGCAAGTACGCTTCGATCGGCGACATCATTGTCGTTTCGATTAAGGAAGCGATCCCGCGCGGCCGCGTCAAGAAGGGCGACGTGATGAAGGCCGTCGTCGTTCGCACCGCCAAGGACATCCGCCGCCCTGACGGCAGCGTCATCCGCTTCGATAACAACGCAGCGGTCCTCATCGACAACAAGAAAGAGCCGATCGGCACCCGTATCTTCGGACCGGTTCCGCGCGAACTTCGCGCCAAGAACCATATGAAGATCATCTCGCTGGCTCCGGAAGTACTCTAAGGGAGCGGATAGCCATGCAGAAGATTCGCAAGGGCGACAACGTCGTCGTTATCACCGGCAAGGACAAGGGCCGCACCGGTGAAGTCATTCAAGTGATGCCGAAGGAAGATCGCGCCGTTGTACGGGGCATCAACATGGTCAAGCGCCACCAGCGCCAGACCCAGACTGCGGAAGCAGGCATCATCAACAAGGAAGCTCCGATCCATCTGTCGAACATCGCGATTGTCGCGAAGGACGGCAAGCCGACCCGTGTCGGTTTTGCTGTTGTCGATGGCAAGAAGGTCCGTGTAGCCAAGCGTACGGGAGATGTGATCGATGGCTGAGGCAAAGTACGAACCGCGTCTCAAGACGGAATACGTATCCCGCATTCGCGCAGCGATGCAGGAGCAGTTTTCCTACGCCAACGAGATGCAGATCCCGAAGCTGGAAAAGATCGTCATCAACATGGGCGTGGGTGAGGCGACTGCCGACTCCAAGAAGCCCACCGTTGCTGCTGCCGATCTTGCGGCCATTGCCGGCCAGAAGCCGGTGATCACCCGCGCCCGTAACTCCATCGCCGGCTTCAAGGTCCGCGAAGGCATGCCGATCGGTGCCAAGGTGACGCTTCGCGGCGCCCGCATGTATGAATTCCTGGATCGCCTGGTCAACATCGCGCTGCCGCGCGTTCGCGACTTCCGCGGCCTGAATCCGAAGAGCTTTGACGGCCGTGGCAACTTCGCCATGGGCATCAAGGAGCACATCGTGTTCCCGGAGATCAACTACGACAAGGTTGATCAGATGTGGGGCATGGACATCATCGTTTGCACGACGGCAAACACGGACGACGAAGCGCGGGCTCTTCTGAAAGAGTTCAACTTCCCGTTCCGTACGTAACCGTAACGACGAGCGTAGAAAAGGAACTCGATATGGCGAAGACAAGCGCAATCGAAAAGAACAAGCGCCGCCGCAAGACGGTTGCCGATCATGCTGCCAAGCGTGCAGCACTGAAGGCAATCATCATGAACCAGGACCTGCCGATCGAAGATCGCTTCAAGGCTACCTTGAAGCTGGCTTCGCTGCCGCGCAACGGTTCCAAGACCCGTATCCGCAACCGCTGCGAAGTGACTGGCCGCCCGCGCGCCTTCTATCGCAAGCTCAAGATGTCCCGTATCGCGCTGCGCGAACTGGGCAACCTGGGCAAGGTTCCCGGTATCGTGAAGTCCAGCTGGTAAGGAGACGGTTCACATGACCATGACTGATCCTCTGGGCGATATGCTCACCCGCATCCGCAACGGCGCAGCCCGCCGCAAGTCCTCGGTCACGACGCCGGCCTCCAAGCTGCGCGCTCGTGTTCTCGATGTCCTGCAGTCCGAAGGCTACATCCGCGGTTATTCCCAGGTCGATTACGGCAACGGCAAGTCCGAGTTCGAGATCGAGCTGAAGTACTATGAAGGCGCTTCGGTCATCCGCGAGATCGGCCGCGTGTCCAAGCCGGGCCGCCGGGTCTATGTCTCGGTGAAGTCCATTCCGCAGGTCGCGAACGGCCTCGGCATCACCATTCTTTCGACCCCGAAGGGTGTGATGGCCGATCATCAGGCGCGCGAACAGAACGTTGGTGGCGAGGTTCTCTGCTCGGTCTTCTAAGATCGGTCAGAGCCCTCCTTAACGAACAGACAGGATTGAAACATGTCTCGTATCGGTAAAAAGCCCGTTCAGGTTCCGGCAGGTGTTACGGCCGCTGTCGAAGGACAGACGGTGACTGCAAAGGGCCCGAAGGGCGAACTCGTCTTCGTCGCAAACGACGAAGTGAAGGTATCGTTCGACAACAATGCGGTTTCGGTGGTTCCGGCCAACGATTCCAAGGATGCTCGCGCAAAGTGGGGCATGTCCCGCACGATGATCGAGAACCTCTTCAAGGGCGTCAAGGACGGCTTCGAGCGCAAGCTCGAAATCAACGGCGTTGGTTATCGCGCTGCCATGCAGGGCAAGAACCTCCAGCTGTCCCTCGGCTT
This sequence comes from Rhizobium sp. RU35A, assembly GCF_900156005.1. NCBI lineage: Bacteria > Pseudomonadati > Pseudomonadota > Alphaproteobacteria > Hyphomicrobiales > Rhizobiaceae > Rhizobium > Rhizobium sp. RU35A. Next base: position 102,207 of record NZ_FTMR01000013.1, read on the forward strand.
CAGCCATGACGTCGTTTATGAGCCTCCGCAGGGCATCACCATTGCCGTGCCGAAGCCGACGGAAATCGTCGTCACCGGCATTAACAAGCAACAGGTCGGTCAGGTTGCCGCGGAAATCCGCGAATACCGCGGTCCGGAGCCCTACAAGGGCAAGGGCGTCAAGTACGCCGAAGAACGGATCGTCCGCAAGGAAGGCAAGAAGAAGTAAGGTTGACGCGATATGGCTAGCAGGAAAGAAGCACTTGCAAAGCGCGCGAGCCGTGTACGCCGCCAGATCAAGGCGGTTGCCAATGGCCGCCCGCGTCTGTCGGTTCATCGCTCGTCGAAGAACATCTATGCCCAGATCATTGATGACGTGGCCGGCGTGACGCTGGCTGCTGCATCGACCCTCGACGCAGGCCTGCGTTCCACCCTGAAGACGGGTGCGGACAAGGGTGCTGCGGCTGCCGTCGGCAAGCTCGTTGCAGAGCGCGCCACCGCAGCAGGCGTGTCCGAAGTGGTCTTTGACCGCGGCGCCTTCGTCTATCACGGCCGCATCAAGGCACTCGCTGATGCTGCCCGCGAAGGTGGTCTGAGCTTCTAAAAAATATAAGGTCCGGTCTTTCGGGGCCGGACCTTATGGCGTATGACGCCACCACACCGGCCGGTCGGCTCTCTTTTCGCTTGCGAGGGGAGGGCAGCCGGCTTTTCGAAGTCTGCCGTTCGCACCCGGAAAAGAAAAAGGAAAAGGACAATGGCACAGGAAAAGAGAGGCTCGCGCGAGGATCGCTCGAGCCGTGAAGAGCGCGACAGCGAATTCGTCGACAAGCTGGTCGCGATCAATCGCGTTGCAAAGGTCGTCAAGGGTGGCCGTCGCTTCGGCTTCGCAGCCCTCGTCGTCGTCGGTGACCAGAAGGGCCGCGTTGGCTTCGGTCACGGCAAGGCACGCGAAGTGCCGGAAGCAATCCGCAAGGCAACGGAAGCTGCCAAGCGCGATCTGATCTTCGTGCCGCTGCGCGATGGCCGCACGCTGCATCACGACGTCAACGGCCGTCATGGCGCCGGCAAGGTTCTGCTGCGCTCTGCCAAGGCCGGTACCGGTATCATCGCCGGTGGTCCGATGCGTGCCGTCTTCGAAACGCTCGGCGTTCACGACGTCGTCGCCAAGTCGACCGGTTCCTCGAACCCGTACAACATGGTTCGCGCAACGTTCGACGCCCTGAAGCACCAGGTGCATCCGAAGGACATCGCAGCTCAGCGCGGCATCAAGTACGCCACGCTTCAGGCTCGCCGTGCCGCTTCCGGCAATGCAGCGGAAGAATAAGGAGCTTAACGATGGCCAACGAATCCAAGAAGACGGTCACGGTCGAACAGATCGGTAGCCCCATTCGCCGGCCTGCTGTTCAGCGTCAGACGCTGATCGGTCTCGGCCTCAACAAGATGCACCGTGTCAGCACGCTGGAAGATACGCCTTCCGTTCGTGGCATGATCCGGGCTGTCCAGCATCTCGTTCGCGTCGTCGACGAGAAGTGAGACGGGAGTTAAGATCATGAAGCTCAACGAAATCAAAGATAACGAAGGCGCCACCAAGGACCGTATCCGCGTTGGTCGCGGTATCGGCTCCGGCAAGGGCAAGACCGGCGGTCGCGGCGTGAAGGGTCAGAAGGCTCGTTCGGGCGTCGCCATCAACGGCTTCGAGGGCGGCCAGATGCCGATCTATCGTCGCCTGCCGAAGCGCGGCTTCAACAACATCTTCAAGTCGGACTTCGTCACGGTATCGCTCGGCCGCATCCAGGCCGCCATCGACGCCAAGAAGCTCGACGCATCGGCAACGATCGATGCCGCAGCGCTCAAGGCTGCCGGCGTGATCCGTCGCCCGAAGGATGGTGTTCGCGTTCTCGCCGACGGCGAACTGACGGCGAAGGTTTCGATCGATGTTGCCGGCGCCTCCAAGGCTGCCGTCGAAAAGATCGAAAAGGCCGGCGGTTCGATCAAGCTGCCGGAAGTGGCAGCCGCCGAATAATCTGATAGAGAATCGCCCGGAGTGCTTCACTTCGGGCGATTTTGCTCCCATATGTGAGCCTCACGCGCCTTGGCCGCTTCGGCGGGGGACCCGGGCGATCGCGGAAAATGGGGTGGGGCATAAGGTTGCGTGGCAGCCCTCGGTCTCCCGGTTTTCTGAACCTGAATGTGGACTGCTTTCCGGGCCAGGCCGTATGCACAGTGCCGCCGGAATTGGTCAGGCGGAGAAATGCATGGCTTCTGCAGCTGAACAACTGGCCTCCAATCTTAACTTTTCGACTTTTTCGAAGGCAACCGAGCTCAAGAAGCGCCTGTGGTTCACGCTGGCCGCTCTTCTCGTTTATCGCCTCGGCACGCATATTCCGCTTCCGGGCCTGAACCCCGAAGCCTATGCACAGGCTTTCCGCGGCCAGGCCGGCGGTATCCTCGGCCTCTTCAACATGTTTGCCGGCGGCGCCGTGCAGCGTATGGCGATCTTCGCGCTCGGCATCATGCCGTATATTTCGGCGTCGATCATCGTGCAGCTGATGACCTCCGTCGTGCCCTCGCTCGAAAACCTGAAGAAGGAAGGCGAGGCGGGCCGCAAGATCATCAACCAGTATACCCGTTACGGCACCGTGCTGCTCGGCACGTTCCAGGCTTACGCGATTGCGGTTGGCCTCGAGAGCGGCAATGGCATTGTGGTCGATCCGGGCTGGTTCTTCCGCATTTCCACCGTCGTCACGCTTCTTGGCGGCACGATGTTCCTGATGTGGCTCGGCGAGCAGATCACCTCGCGCGGCATCGGCAACGGCATTTCGCTGATCATCTTCGCGGGTATTGCCGCAGGCCTGCCGACGGCGCTGGCCGGAACGCTGGAACTCGGCCGCACCGGCGCCCTGTCGACGGCACTGATTCTGACTGTTGTCGTGATCGCCATCCTGGTGATCGCGCTGATCGTCTTCGTCGAGCGTGCCCAGCGCCGGCTTCTGATCCAGTATCCGAAGCGCCAGGTCGGCAACCGCATGTTCCAGGGCGATACCTCGCATCTGCCGCTGAAGCTGAACACTGCGGGCGTCATCCCGGCTATCTTTGCCTCGTCACTGCTGCTTCTGCCGGCAACGGCGGCCGGTTTTGCCGGTAACCAGAACCTGCCGGCCTGGGCAACGGCTATCATTGCCTCGCTGCAGCATGGCCAGCCGCTGTTCATGCTGTTCTACGGCGCGCTGATTGCCTTCTTCGCCTTCTTCTATACGGCCATCGTCTTCAACCCGAAGGATACTGCCGATAATCTGAAGAAGCATGGCGGCTTCATTCCGGGCATTCGTCCAGGCGAGCGGACGGCTGAATACATCGACTACGTGCTGACCCGAATCACGGTGATCGGCGCCATCTATCTCGTCTTTGTCTGTATTCTTCCGGAAACGCTGATCGCGCGGACGGGTATCCCATTAGCCCTTGGTGGTACTTCGCTTTTGATCGTTGTCAGTGTTACCCTCGATACGGTCGCACAGATCCAGGGGCACCTCATCGCACAGCAGTATGAGGGCCTGATCAAGAAGTCCAAGCTGCGTGGAGGAAAGAGGGGACGATGAGACTGATTTTTTTGGGGCCGCCGGGCGCGGGTAAGGGGACCCAGGCAAAGCGCTTGACGGACAAGTTCGGCATTCCGCAGCTTTCCACCGGCGACATGCTGCGTGCGGCGGTGAGTGCTGGTACGGAGATTGGCAAGCGCGCCAAGGCCGTGATGGATGCTGGCGGTCTCGTGTCCGACGACATCGTCAACCAGATCGTATCCGAACGTATCGCGAGCGCGGATTGCAGCAAGGGGTTCATCCTGGACGGCTATCCCCGCACCGTTCCGCAGGCCAAGGCGCTGGCCGAGAACATGGCGGCGATGAATCTTCGTCTCGATGCCGTGATCGAATTGAAGGTGGACGAGGAAGCCCTCATTCGCCGAATCGAATCGCGCGTTGCCGAAACGCTGGCGGCTGGCGGCACGGTCCGTTCCGATGACAACCCGGAATCGTTTCGCAAGCGTCTTGCCGAATATCGCGAGAAGACGGCGCCGCTTTCGGCCTACTACAGTGAGCAGGGCGAGCTTGTCGTGCTCGATGGCATGGCGGACGTCGACGCGGTGACACGGTCGATCGAATCGGCCCTGGAGAAGGCCTCCGCCTGAGGGCGAAGGCCGTTCCGGTTAAAGAATCTTGGCGGGGCCGGTTGCTTTTCAGGGCCGATTCCGCTAAACACCGCGCCAACTCGCGACATTGACCAGCGATCGGCGCGGATCATCCAGAAGGATGTCCGGTTCCGGTCGCTTTTGACTTGTCTCGGATGATATTGAACTGGCGGCCGCATGAGGCTGCTCTCATGGAAGAAGTACCACTTGCCGGATGGCAACTGGAACGCAAGGAGAATAGGCGTGGCACGTATTGCTGGCGTCAACATCCCGACTGCGAAGCGCGTTGTTATCGCGCTGACCTACATTCACGGGATCGGCCCCAAATTCGCTCAGGAAATCATCGAGAAGGTCGGTATCCCGGCTGATCGTCGCGTTCACCAGCTGACCGACGCGGAAATCCTCTCGATTCGCGAAACCATCGATCGTGACTATCAGGTCGAAGGTGATCTGCGTCGCGAAACCGCGATGAACATCAAGCGTCTGATGGACCTCGGCTGCTACCGCGGCCTGCGTCATCGTCGCGGCCTCCCGGTTCGCGGTCAGCGCACGCACACCAACGCCCGCACCCGCAAGGGTCCGGCGAAGGCGATTGCCGGCAAGAAGAAGTAATCTCCGGTTCGTTCGGGATGGGGGGGCCGGCGGTCTGTCGCTGGCCTCTTTTTGAGTTTGGGGTGTCCTTGCGATGCCTCGGTGGAGCCGCTGGTGTTACGGCGGTGACGATATCAACGAAAGGAAGACCATGGCCAAGGAAGCCACACGCGTCCGCCGTCGCGAACGCAAGAACATCACGTCGGGCGTTGCCCACGTCAACTCGACGTTCAACAACACCATGATCACCATCACCGACGCGCAGGGCAATGCGATTGCCTGGTCGTCTGCTGGTGCCAAGGGTTTCAAGGGTTCGCGCAAGTCTACCCCGTTCGCTGCCCAGATCGCTGCTGAAGACTGCGCCAAGAAGGCTCAGGAACACGGCATGAAGTCTCTCGAAGTCGAAGTTTGCGGTCCGGGTTCCGGCCGTGAATCGGCTCTGCGCGCCCTCCAGGCTGCCGGCTTCATGATCACCTCCATCCGCGACGTGACGCCGATCCCGCACAACGGTTGCCGTCCGCGCAAGAAGCGCCGCGTCTGATGCGTCTTCGGCGGCGGTGTGGTTTGCCATGCTGCCCCGGTTCGAATTCCGGTAACGCCGCCTTATCTCGATTTTCGAGGTATGGCGGCTTTGCCGTAACGCCAAGGCAGGCTTCTCTCCCTGGCGCTTCTCATGCTCGGTTGTCACGATTGGATAGTGGCAGCGAACGGAAGGTTTGAAACACATGATCCAGAAGAACTGGCAGGAACTGATCAAGCCGAACAAGGTGGAATTCACCTCGTCGGGTCGCACGAAGGCCACGCTCGTTGCCGAACCGCTGGAACGCGGCTTCGGTCTGACGCTGGGCAACGCGCTTCGCCGCGTTCTCCTGTCGTCGCTGCGCGGTGCTGCCGTGACGGCGGTCCAGATCGACGGCGTTCTGCATGAATTCTCCTCCATCCCCGGCGTACGCGAGGATGTGACGGACATCGTGCTGAACATCAAGGAAATCGCCATCAAGATGGATGGCGACGATGCCAAGCGCATGGTCGTGCGCAAGCAGGGTCCTGGTTCGGTAACCGCTGGAGACATCCAGACGGTTGGCGATATCGAGATCCTCAACCCCGACCACGTGATCTGCACCCTCGATGAGGGCGCGGAGATCCGCATGGAGTTCACGGTCAACAACGGCAAGGGCTATGTTCCGGCCGAACGTAACCGTGCAGAGGATGCCCCGATCGGTCTCATCCCGGTCGACAGCCTTTATTCTCCGGTCAAGAAGGTGTCCTACAAGGTGGAAAACACCCGCGAAGGACAGGTTCTCGACTACGACAAGCTGACCATGACCATCGAAACCGATGGCTCGGTCACGGGCGAGGACGCCGTGGCGTTTGCCGCTCGCATTCTTCAGGATCAGCTGTCGGTCTTCGTCAACTTCGACGAGCCGCAGAAGGAAGCCGAAGAAGAGTCGGTCACCGAACTTGCGTTCAACCCGGCCCTTCTGAAGAAGGTGGACGAACTGGAACTTTCCGTCCGTTCGGCCAACTGCCTGAAGAATGACAACATCGTCTATATCGGCGACCTCATCCAGAAGACCGAGGCGGAAATGCTGCGCACGCCGAACTTCGGTCGCAAGTCGCTGAACGAGATCAAGGAAGTTCTCGCATCCATGGGCCTGCACCTCGGGATGGAAGTCCCGGCCTGGCCGCCCGAGAACATCGAAGACCTCGCCAAGCGCTACGAAGACCAGTACTAACCATTAAACTGCAGGCGAATGCCTGCAAGTAAAGGAGACCCGAGATGCGCCACCAGAATTCCGGCCGCAAGCTCAACCGCACCGCCAGCCACCGCAAGGCAATGTTTGCCAACATGGCTGCTTCGCTCATCACGCATGAGCAGATCGTCACGACCCTGCCGAAGGCGAAGGACCTGCGTCCGATCGTCGAGAAGCTGGTAACCCTCGGCAAGCGCGGCGACCTGCACGCTCGTCGTCAGGCCATTTCGCAGATCAAGGATGTCGACGCCGTTCGCAAGCTGTTCGACGCCATCGCCACCCGTTACGCCAGCCGTAACGGCGGCTACCTGCGCATCATGAAGGCCGGCTTCCGCCAGGGCGACAATGCCGCTCTCGCCGTCATCGAGTTCGTCGAGCGCGACGTCAACGCCAAGGGCGCCGCCGACAAGGCTCGCGTTGCTGCTGAAGCAGAAGCTGCCGAAGCCGCGTAAGGCATTCCCGCAAGGGATGTTGTGATTGGAAGGCCGGGCGAGAGATCGCCCGGCCTTTTCTGTTGTCTGCGGCTCTCCACCAAGGTCCGGTTGCGGTCACTTCGGGATGTGGATCGTCCGGCGGATATGCTTGAGCGAGGCGACGATGGTGAAGGTCATGATCACCAGCAGCGTCCACGAACTCCACTTGCCGGGCTGGACGGCTTCAGACCGTCGCCGGAGGGTATGATGCCGGGCCTCGCTGTCTCGGTTGCTTTCACCATCACTCGGATCTTGCTTTCCTATCCTGTGCTGTTTGGGCCGCGCCTGGCGCTCCTACGCCGCTGACGCACAGGCGCCGGTAGATCCGGCATTCCGAATGAGAAAAGTCGGCTCTGTCCAGAGGAAACAAGATCAGCGGCGCGAGAGGTGAAGGTGGCCTGAGCGCATTATCGCAGGGCCGTCGCGCGCCGTCCCCGCTTCCAGTCCATGATGCGGGGCCGCACCACCCGGTAGCCCACCAGCGCGGTGACGATGGCGAGATAGATCACCGGCTCCAGCGTGATCGACTTGATCGACAGCACGTAATGCAGCACGGCGGCAAGCAGGATGGGATAGGCGAGCTTATGCAACTGGTTCCAGCGCGACCCCAGCCTGCGGATCGACCAGCGGTTGGAGGTGAGCGCCAGCGGGATCAGCATCAGCAGTCCGGCCATGCCGAGCATGATATAGGGGCGCTTCAGGATGTCGCCGAGGATCGAGGAGAGGATAAGCCCGCGGTCGAGCGTCAGGTAGACCGCGAAATGGGCGAGCACGTAATAGAAGGCGATCAGCCCAAGCGCCCGGCGATAGGCAATCAGGTTGGTGCCGAAGAGATCGCGCAGGGGCGTGACGGCGAGGCCCAGACAGAGGAAACGCAGCGCCCAGAAGCCCAGCCGGTGCTCGAACTCCCGCACCGGATCGGCACCGAGCCCGCCATAGATGCCGAGATAGAAGGCGTAGAAACCCGGGAGAAGCCCGAGCGCATACAGCGCCCAGACCGAGGCAGCGCGATAGCGCGGCGGAACGGCAAAAGTCGCCATGGTCAGTAGAACTTTCTCAGATCCATGCCGGCATAGAGGCCGGCCACCTGGTCGGCATAGCCGTTGAAGGGCAGGGTGTTCATCCGCGCTCCGCCGAACAGGCCGCTTGCCTCACCGATGCGCCGCTCGGTCGCCTGGCTCCAGCGCGGATGATCGACGGCCGGATTGACATTGGCATAGAAGCCGTATTCCTGCGGCGCCAGCCTGTTCCAGGTGCTCGGCGGCTCCTTCTCGGTCAGCGTGATCTTGACGATCGACTTGATGCCCTTGAAGCCATATTTCCAGGGCGTGACGAGCCGTATCGGCGCGCCGTTCTGGTTCGGCAGGGTTTCGCCGTAAAGACCGGTGGCGAGCAATGTCAGCGGATGGCGGGCCTCATCGAGACGAAGACCCTCGACATAGGGCCAGTCCAGCGGCTGGAAGAAGCCGCTCTGGCCGGGCATTTCCTTGGGCCTGACGACGGTTTCGAAAGCCACATATTTCGCGCTGCCGAGCGGTTCGACACGGTCGAGCAGGGCAGAGAGGGGAAACCCGATCCAGGGGATCACCATCGACCAGGCTTCCACGCAGCGCATGCGGTAGATGCGCTCTTCCATCGGGAAATCCTTGAGGATCGTCTCCATGTCGATGGTCTGCGGCTTGTTCACGAGGCCGCCGACCGTGATCGTCCAGGGCAGGGGTTTAAAGGCCGCGGAATTCTGCGCCGGATCGGCCTTGCCCGTGCCGAACTCGTAGAAATTGTTGTAGGTCGTTGCGTCCTGCTTCGAGGTGACCTTCTCGTCCACCCGGTAGGCGCTCGGCTTGGCGGAAAGCGGGCTCGCCCATGCGCTTTCGGTCGCGGTCAGGGCAATCGCTGCGGCCGCGCCCCCCAGCAGATGGCGTCGGGACAGATAGAGATCCTTCGACGTGATTTCCGAGGCGGCAATGCGGGGCGGTCTGTAGAGCGGCATGGATCAGTCTCCTGTGCCAGGGGCAAATGGCGTGATGGTGGATACAGGTATATTTACGAACCCATCAGGCCTTTAGTTTCACCGCCACCGGTCAAAATCAAACCCACGTTCACGTGATCGCCGTGTGGCCGGCAACCGTACCGCTTTGGCCTGTCGTGATAGTGACACCCGCAGGCGATTGCGGTAGAAAAAACGGAAAAATCCGGGTGTTTTGGGCATCGCAATGCCGGCACCCGACCATCAGCGATCCGAGGATAACACCATGCCTGCTTACCGTTCCAGAACGACGACTCACGGCCGCAACATGGCGGGCGCGCGCGGTCTGTGGCGCGCCACGGGCATGAAGGACAGCGATTTCGGCAAGCCGATCATTGCCGTGGTCAATTCCTTCACGCAGTTCGTGCCGGGCCACGTCCACCTGAAGGATCTCGGCCAGCTTGTGGCGCGCGAGATCGAGGCGGCCGGCGGCGTGGCCAAGGAATTCAACACGATCGCCGTGGATGACGGCATCGCCATGGGCCATGACGGCATGCTCTATTCGCTGCCGTCGCGCGAAATCATCGCGGACTCCGTCGAGTACATGGTCAATGCGCATTGCGCCGATGCCATGGTCTGCATTTCCAACTGCGACAAGATCACGCCCGGCATGCTGAATGCCGCCATGCGCCTCAACATCCCCGCCGTCTTCGTGTCCGGCGGCCCGATGGAGGCCGGCAAGGTGGTGCTGCATGGCAAGACCGTGGCGCTCGACCTCGTCGATGCCATGGTGGCTGCCGCCGACGACAAGGTGTCGGACGAGGACGTGAAGGTCATCGAACGCTCGGCCTGTCCGACCTGCGGTTCGTGCTCCGGCATGTTCACCGCCAATTCCATGAACTGTCTGACGGAAGCGCTCGGGCTTTCGCTGCCCGGCAACGGCTCGACGCTTGCCACCCATTCGGACCGCAAGCGCCTGTTCGTGGAAGCCGGCCATCTGATCGTCGATCTCGCCCGCCGCTACTACGAGCAGGAAGACGAGGGCGTTCTGCCGCGGTCGATCGCCACCAAGCAGGCCTTCGAGAATGCCATGGCGCTCGACATCGCGATGGGCGGTTCCACCAACACGGTTCTGCATATCCTCGCTGCGGCCCATGAAGGCGGCGTGGATTTCACCATGGACGATATCGACCGCCTGTCGCGCAAGGTGCCCTGCCTCTCCAAGGTCGCGCCCGCCAAGCAGGACGTGCATATGGAAGACGTTCATCGCGCTGGTGGCATCATGCGCATTCTCGGCGAACTGGAACGTGGCGGCCTGCTGAATACCGATTGCAAGACGGTGCATGAGGCAACGCTCGGCGACGCCATCAACCGCTGGGACATCACCCGCACCAATTCGGAAACGGTTCGTACCTTCTTCAAGGCTGCGCCCGGCGGCGTGCCGACGCAGGTGGCCTTCTCGCAATCCTCGCGCTGGGACGACCTGGACACCGACAGCGAAAAGGGCGTGATCCGCTCGGTTGAAAAGCCCTTCTCCAAGGACGGGGGTCTCGCGGTGCTCTATGGCAACATCGCGCTCGATGGTTGCATCGTCAAGACGGCCGGCGTGGACGAATCGATCCTGAAATTCACGGGCCCGGCCAAGGTCTATGAAAGTCAGGATGCGGCCGTGAAGGCGATCCTCGGCAACGAGGTCGTGGCCGGCGATGTCGTCGTCATCCGCTATGAAGGCCCGAAGGGCGGCCCCGGCATGCAGGAAATGCTCTATCCGACCAGTTACCTCAAGTCGAAGGGCCTCGGAAAGGCCTGCGCGCTGATCACGGACGGCCGCTTCTCCGGCGGCACTTCCGGTCTTTCGATCGGCCATGCTTCGCCGGAAGCGGCCAACGGCGGCGCGATCGGCCTCGTCCAGAACGGCGACCTGATCGAGATCGACATTCCGAACCGTACGATCAACCTCAAGATCACCGAGTCGGAACTGGCAGCCCGTCGCGCCGAGCAGGACAAGCTCGGCTGGAAGCCTGCGCAGCCGCGCAAGCGCAACGTCACAACGGCGCTCAAGGCCTATGCCGCCTTCGCATCGAGCGCCGACAAGGGCGCCGTGCGCATCCTGCCGGAGTAAGGTTCTACCCCGCCACACAGTCCCCGCGGTCCATGGCCGCGGGGATTTCTTGTGTTTGCCTCGGCGAGATCAGAGCGGCTTGATCAGTGTGCGATAAGCCTCGTCCAGTTCCTTCAGTCGCGCCTCATAGCTCTGGCGAAGGCAGGCCTGATCCCCGCCGCAGGCCTGACGGGTCTTCAGCCAGTTGACCTGGCCCTCACGCAGGATATCGCGATTGCCCATCGGCACCAGTCCGACCAGCAGGTCGAAGGTCGTGACCATCTTCACATCGAGATCGTTCAGGCTGCGCTCGGCGCAGATTTCCTTTTCATCGGCGGCGAGATCGGTCTTTGTGCAGTCGAAGCTGGCGGCGGATGCCACGCGAGGCGACATCAGCGGCGTGGTGGCCACAAGCGTGGCGGTGAGCGAGAGAAACAGGATGATGCGTTTCATGCGTCAGGTCTCCGTATGGGACAAGACTACGGCGCAGCAGCAAAATGGTTCCAGGCAAGCCATCCGAAGCCGCCTGCGATCATGGTCCAGAGCGTCAGCACGAACAGTAGCCCCGCCGGGCTTTGCGGGCGCTCACGCTCCAGCGCAAGGTCGCGCAACTCTGTCATCAGCCCGGCCGGGATGAGCCGGATGGCCAGCAGAATGCCGAGCGGAACAATCACCAGATCATCCACGGCACCGAGCACCGGAATGAAATCCGGAATGAGGTCGATGGGGGAAAGCGCATAGGCGGCCACCGTGCCTGCCACGAGCTTGGCGATCAGCGGGACGCGGGAATCACCCGCCGCCAGCCACAGCGCCACGACATCGCGCTTGATGACGTGCGCCCAATGCCGTGCGCTTGCCATCACTTTCCCGATCTGCTGCAACATGGGTCTGCCCCATTTCTCCATTTTCGGCCATCTTTCCTTTCTAGCGTGCCGCGCTACAAGTCCTTGTTCTCGCAAACCCAAGAGGAATCACATGCTGAGTCTGCCCAAACGCGCTTCTCTCTGTCTGTTGGGTCTCGCCCTGCTGCTCCCGCTTCCGGCGCTGGCCCAGGAAAAGACCGTGCCGCAGAGCCGCACGGACATGCAGATGTCCTTTGCGCCGCTCGTGAAGCGCACCGCGGGGGCTGTTGTCAATGTCTATGCCGAGCGCGTTGTGCAGCGAACCAACCCCTTTGCCGGCGACCCCTTCTTCGAACAGTTTTTTGGCCAGCGCATGCCGAACCGTTCTGAAAAGCAGTCGTCGCTGGGCTCCGGCGTCATCGTTTCGCACAATGGTCTGGTCGTCACCAACAACCACGTGATCGAAGGCGCCGACGACATCAAGATTGCGCTCGCCGATGGGCGCGAATTTCCCTGCGAGGTGCTGCTGAAGGATGACAGCGTGGATCTCGCCGTGCTGAAGATCAAGGCGCGCGAGGATTTCCCGGTGCTCGCCATCGGCAATTCCGATGCGGTTGAGGTGGGCGATCTGGTGCTTGCCATCGGCAACCCCTTCGGCGTCGGGCAGACGGTGACGAGCGGCATTGTCTCGGCGCTTGCACGCACGCAGGTGACGGACGGCGATGTCGGCTTCTTCATCCAGACGGATGCCTCGATCAATCCCGGCAATTCCGGCGGCGCGCTGATGAACATGAACGGCGACCTGATCGGCATCAACACGGCGATCTTTTCGCGCGGTGGCGGGTCGAACGGCATCGGCTTTGCCATCCCGGCCAATCTTGTAAAGGTGTTCCTGGCGGCTGCCGAGGACGGCAAGAAGAGTTTTGAGCGCCCTTACGTCGGCGCGACCTTCCAGCCGGTGACGTCGGAGGTCGCGGAAGCCCTTGGCCTGAAAGCGGCGCGCGGCGCGCTGGTGGTTGCCGTCACCCGTGGCAGCCCGGCAGAGAAAGCGGGCCTGAAACCCGGCGAGGTGGTCACCGCCGCCAACGGTATTGCGGTGGAGCATCCCGATGCGCTGGCCTATCGCCTGACCACCGCCGGCCTTGGCGGCACCGCGCGTCTCACCGTCGAGGAGGGCGGCCATTCGCGCCAGATGGAACTCGCTCTGGGCACCGCGCCGGAGACCGTGCCGCGTGACGAACGCCTGATCGACGGCCGCAACCCCTTCGCCGGCAGCCGCATCGCCAATCTTTCGCCGAAGGTCGCGACCGAACTCCACATGCCTTCCGACAAGACCGGCGTCGTTATCGTGGATGTGGCGCGTGGTTCGCCGGCTGCCCGCCTCGGCTTCCAGCCGGGCGACATTCTGGTCGCCGTCAACGGCGATGCCGTCTCCTCCACCAAGGTGATGGAGGGGATGGTCAAGGATAATCCCAGCGTCTGGCGCGTCGAGATCGAGCGCGGCGGGCAGCGCATCCGTCAGTTCTTCCGATGAGCAATGATCTGTTCTCCCCGCGCATTCCGGAGGCGGTCGCCAGTCGGCGGCCGCTGGCCGATCGCCTGCGCCCGACCTCGCTCTCCGAGGTGACGGGCCAGCCGCATCTGACCGGGGAGAACGGCATTTTGCGGCGGATGATCGCCGCCGGCTCGCTGGGATCGATGATCTTCTGGGGGCCCCCCGGAACCGGCAAGACGACGGTGGCGCGGCTTCTCTCGGGCGAGGCGGGGCTCGCCTTCGAGCAGATCTCGGCGATTTTTTCTGGCGTGGCGGATCTCAAGAAGGTGTTCGAGGCGGCCCGCCTGCGACGCATGGACGGTCGCCAGACGCTGCTGTTCGTCGACGAGATCCATCGCTTCAACCGCGCCCAGCAGGACAGTTTTCTGCCGGTGATGGAGGATGGCACGGTCATTCTGGTGGGGGCCACCACGGAGAACCCGAGCTTCGAACTGAATGCCGCTCTCTTGTCGCGGGCGCGTGTCCTCACCTTCCGCTCGCATGACGAGGAGAGCCTGCAGGAATTGCTGGCACGCGCCGAGCAGGTGGAGCAGAAGCCGCTGCCGCTGACGGCGGAGGCGCGGGCCAGCCTGATCCGCATGGCCGATGGCGACGGGCGCGCGGTGCTGACACTTGCCGAGGAAGTCTGGCGCGCGGTGCGGGAAGGGGAGGTGTTCGATACGGAAGGCCTGACCCGCATCGTGCAGCGGCGGGCGCCCGTTTACGACAAGGCGCAGGACGGCCACTACAATCTGATCTCCGCCCTGCACAAATCGGTGCGCGGCTCCGATCCGGATGCGGCGCTCTATTATCTCGCCCGCATGTTCGATGCCGGCGAGGACCCGCTTTATCTCGGCCGTCGGCTGGTGCGGATGGCGGTGGAGGATATTGGCCTTGCCGATCCGCAGGCGCTGGTCGTCTGCAATGCCGCCAAGGATGCCTATGACTATCTGGGCTCGCCGGAGGGGGAACTGGCGCTGGCTCAGGCCTGCGTCTATCTGGCGACGGCGCCGAAATCGAACGGTGTCTATACCGCCTTCAAGGCGGCGATGCGGGCTGCGAAAGAACATGGCTCGCTGCTGCCGCCGAAGCATATTCTCAACGCGCCGACCAAGCTGATGAAGGGCGAGGGATACGGCGACGGCTATCTCTACGACCACGACCAGCCGGATGCCTTTTCCGGACAGGACTATTTTCCGGAAAAGCTCGGACGGCAGACTTTTTACGATCCGCCGGAGCGCGGCTTCGAGCGGGAGATCCGCAAGCGGCTGGACTGGTGGGCAAAACTGCGCCGCGAGCGCAGCGGCGGCTGAGGCTCAGGACGCCTTCTGCTGGCGCGGTGCCGGAATGCTGCCCGCCGGTGGCAGCACCAGCGTCACGGCGGCATCGGCCAGGCCGTGATGCCCCTCGCCATCGATGATGACGTGCCAGTGGCCGTTGTCCGGTATGGCCAGCCGGATCGGCGACTTCTTGGCGACGCCGCCCGCAAACTTGAAATCCAGCCGTTCGGTGAAGCGCTGGAAGTTCACCGCCGTCATCAGCCGCACATTGTTGACGGCCGACAGCGTGACCTCGACCACCGTTCCCGCGCGTTGTTCCTTGAGGTCGAAATGGGTGAAGCGGAAAGCCGGACCGGCCATTGTCCCCTCCTTGAAATGCAAGACAGCGGCGGAGATTAGGGACGGGACGTTAAAGTTTGGTGGAACCAACAGGGCAGAAACTCGTTGGAAGGGTGAGACGGAAGGGTTCCCCTGCCACTTCCGTGACCAAAGGCGGCGACGGCCCCATCAGCCGCCCGATAACAAGACACGATCTCCAGTCGTAGACTTGAGCCCCATCCGCTTCCCCTGCCGGATGGGGCTTTTCTTATGTCGAACCGGGTGCATGGGCGGCAATTGCGATTCTCCTTCAAGCACTTCTTGCGGAGTTTTGACTCCGATGCTGAGGCCGTTGAATCAAACTGTGAAGGCGCAACCATGCCCGTCTGCTATCAAGGGTGAACATGGACGAGCGCCGGCAGGCGTGATTCACGGGGGTGGAAGGCATGTATGGGGATATCAAGCAGATCGTGAGAGACGGCACCGGAATCGGTCCGGAGGGCCTGCATGTGCTGCTGGCAACGCTCCTCTTCCTGCTTCTCTTTGCGCTTCTGCGGCGGCCGCTGGCGGCACTTGGCGTGGTTGTGCTGCTGCAGGCGCTGAACGAAGTGCTGGATGTGCTGGATGACCGCGCGGCGGGCCTGCCGACGGACGGGCTCGGCGTCGTATCGGATACCGTCTGGTCGCTGATCGTGCCGGTGCCGCTTGCCATTGCGCTGAGGCTTTACCAGCAGCACCGGCGCCAGATGCGACGGCGGCGGCATTATCGGCGGCGCTGACCTTTGTTCGTTAATCCTGCGTCGGATGGTCGCTCCGGGCTGCCTTGCGCCTGCGGATCGGCTAGAAGAAAGCATGCCCCAGTTCATCTTTCGCCTGCCACTTCTCTGCCTCATCCTGCTGCCTCTCGGGGCAAGCCCGCTTGCGGCCGCCGATCTTGCCAAGGGGCGGGCAACCTTTCGCTCATCCTGTGCGTCCTGCCATGCAGTGGACAATGACAGCAACGGCTTTGGGCCTTATCTGAAGGGCGTGGTCGGCCGGCCGGCCGCCAGCGTCGCCGGCTATAATTATTCGGCGGCGATGCAGCAGGCGGGGCGCAATGGACTGGTCTGGGACGAGGAGAGGCTGGCGGCCTTTCTTTCCAGTCCCTCCAAGGCGGTTCCCGGCACGCGCATGCGCTTCTTCGGCTTCTGGTTTTCGTCGCAGATCGAGGACGTGATTGCCTACCTGAAAGCCAATCCCTGAATTTTTTACCGTCTAAGACGCTGATTTTTCTCTGTATTCGCGAAGGTGATGCGGTATCTTCCGCTCAGTTAATGAAGTGTTTATGGATTCATGAAAAAACTCTTCACCGGGTGTGATGGTGCCAGCGCGGTGAGAAGGGCCGGGCTTGGGGCACAGACGCGGTTTCTGTCGCACCACAGGATGTTTCGCCTGCGCATCCTCCGCCTGCAGGCTGTGTTTGGAGTTTTGACATGATCAAGAAGCCGTTCGCCCTGGCGCTTTTTGCCGCCCTGTCCACATCGGTTCTGTCGACGGTCGCTTTTGCCGCCGACCTCGCTGGCAGCTATGCACCGCCGCCAGCCTATAACAGCGCGCCCGTTTCCAACTGGTCCGGCGCCTATGCCGGTATCCATGGCGGTTTTGCCGCCCCGAAGCTCGATCCGTTCAACAACAGCGGCCTCGCGATCGGCGGTCAGGCCGGCTACAACGTCGATATCGGCGGTGGCGTGATCGGCGGTGAAGTCGAGGGCTCCTATCTCGGCGATTCCCAGGTGAAGGTGAATGGCGGCGAACTGAAGGAACGTCATCGTCTGGCCGCCAAGGTCAAGGCCGGCGTACCGCTGGGCGATACGCTGGTCTACGGCACCACGGGTCTTGCCATGACCAATTTCCGCGACAGCGGCAGCGTTTCCGGACCGGACGGCTGGAAGCCGGGCTGGATCCTCGGTGCAGGCGTCGAACAGAAGCTGAACCAGAACCTGTCGGCCCGCGTGGAATACAACTACACGGCCACCAACAACGTTCGCAGCTTCGACAATGGCGTGGGCTCCGAAAAGGATCTGCACGACCACACCGTCAAGGCCGGCATCAACTATCACTTCTGATCCACCGCGCATTGATGCCGTTGCGGCTCTCCCGACCCCGGGGGAGCCGTTTTGCATTTGCCGGGGCGCCGCGCTATCAGTTCCATTGAGGAACAGGATGGCGGGAGGAGACCGGCGGATGAGCAGGATTGACGGGAAGATCGCGGTTGTCACGGGCGGCACGCAGGGGCTGGGTGCGGCCGTGGCCGAGCGGCTGGCTGAAGCCGGTGCCGCCGGCATCGTGATTGTCGGGCGCGGCGCGGAAAAGGGGCAGGCGGTGGCCCGGCGGATTTCTGCGGCAACCGGCGTGCGGGTGGAACTGGTGACGGCCGATCTCGCCGAGATCGGCGCCGTGCGAACCGTCATCCCGGCCGCTGACCGGCTGTTCGGCCGCGTCGATATTCTTGTCAATGCCGCAGGCCTTACCGATCGCGGCAATATCCTCAACACCACGCCGGAGCTGTTCGATCGCATGTTTGCGGTGAACACGCGGGCCCCCTTCTTCCTTCTGCAGGATGCGGCAAAGGTGATGATCCGCGAGGGGGCCGAGGGCCGGGTGGTCAATATCGGCTCGATGTCGAGCCTTGCCGGCCAGCCCTTTCTCGCACCCTATTCCGCCTCCAAGGGCGCGCTTGCGACCCTGACGCGCAACGCCGCCTTCTCGCTGATGCGCCACCGCATCCATGTGAACCAGCTGGATATCGGCTGGATGAACTCCGACCACGAGCGCAAGCTCATCCTGTCGGAAACCGGCGATCCCGATTTCATCGATCGCAAGGCCGCCGAAAAGCCCTTCGGTCGCATTCTCGACCCGAAGGAAGTGGCCCGCACGGTTCTCTGGATGGCGTCTGACGAGAGCGGCATGATGACGGGGGCGGTGATCCCCTTCGACCAGTCGGTGTATGGCGGCTATGACGATGCGCCGGTGCCGGTGGGGAAGCTGGAGGGGTGAGGGGATTTTTTTGGGGCTTCCGTGGGATGTTGCCTGCGCGCCGCCAGCCTCTGCGCAAGCGCGCCCCCTCTGCCCTGCCGGGCATCTCCCCCACAGGTGGGGAGATCAGCAGAACGGCACCCGCTCGCCCAGCCATTAAGGTATGTGCGAGCGCGACCAGCCATGAGGGCGCGTTCCTTGGCCAACGAGGCTGGCCGCCCATTCAGGCTGCAGACGAATTCGGCGTTGAGGCGGTGATCGTCAACCTGCAATGGGAGCGGCGACGCGTCGGCACGGTGATCTCCCCACCTGTGGGGGAGATGCCCGGCAGGGCAGAGGGGGGCGAACTGGCGGAGACACCAGTGAGTGTCCCGCCCTTCGCCAGCGCCTCGGCCGTGCCTTCAGGATTGCGGGCAATGACCTTGAGATAGCGCTGGCGGATTGGTCAGGCAGGGAAGGCTCCTATTTGCAGTCGCGAAGCGTGCCGAGCGGGATCTGGTAACGCGCGGCAAACTCTTCTTGGGTGATGCCAAAGGCGTGGCAGAGGGTTGCTCCTACATTGTATGTGGGAGCAACCCAATGGCCGCAGTTATGTTGAGTATGGTGCGGGTCTATCCGTGACGGTTGAGCCATCGTAGTCTTGAACAGCGGTTTCACAAACCCGCTCTATGTGTCGGATCATAGATATACCAAGATCGACATGCTCTTTTGAGCTGTCTGACCACCTGTAAATTTCCCCCGTCTGCAGTGAAAGTACAGCAAAATCATCTGGGCGAGATACATCAAAGGGCCAGCTTTCTGCAACTTGCGTAAGCAATGCTAAGGTTATGTTGCGCGCCAGTTCGACCTGTGTGTTCCATACATGGATTGCAGTTGCTCTTGAGCCAATTTCGACCACGAAGTCGGCAGAAAAATTGAACGCGTATATGTTGCGGGGGCTCGAGATTTTTATAACACGTGACGGGAGAAGAGGCTGCGGATTGGCGGTCCGCCAATCAGAAAACTTCTTCAAGGCACGCTCAGTTGAATGTCGTTCCGGTTTCCGCTTTATCTGATTCAGCGTTGACTGCACCTCGATAAATGAGTGAGTTCCCGTTGCGAGCCATTGGATCCGTTTACGCAAATTTTTATGATAGTCGTAGCCTATTCCTGACGGCTTATAGCGCTTGCGTATTTCGGCCTTCTGGGGCGCTTCTTTTAGATGAAGCACCTTCAAAAAGGCTGAAAATCCGAAGGTTGGTATTTTTGTCATATGCATTTCTTTCTGCGCTTTGCGCATAGGAGGAATGCCGTCGCCAACTCGACTCTGAAAAAGACTCCCCGTACAATAACCTTGCTACAGGGTGGAGAGCTTTTCTTTGCCCCACGAGGGTGACAGCCTGTTCGTGGTATCCAAAGCCGAGACTGCCAGGTCTCGGCTTTGGTATTTCTAAGACCTGCGCACATGCGCATTCCTTTATGTCTTTCATAGCTATAGACGGCGAAGCCCAGGGACGTAGTCCCTGGGCTTCGCCAAACTTACCGTAATTTCTCGGATCCTTTGACCTTGCCCCGTTGAACTAATCCATTTTGAAGTAAGCTCTGGCCCATTGAGAGGACCAGAGGATGAAACGCAACCGTTTCACAGACGAACAGATTATCGGGATACTGAAGGAGCACGAAGCTGGCACGCCGGTCTCGGAG
>NZ_FTMR01000014.1:0-100465 GCF_900156005.1 Rhizobium sp. RU35A
AAACCCAGCAGCAAAACCGCTAACCCGCCAGAACAAGAGACACCGTCGCCAGCAGCGCCGCCGCCCTCGTTGATGAACCGGCTTATACGAGCCACTCGGACGTCGGTCAACTGCCTCTTTCACAAAAAAACGGAAAAAGTAACAAACCATTGGAATTTAACGGATTTATGAAGGGCTTCAATTTCGGCAGCCAACATTGCCGAAATTTACGGCAGCCAAAGCCTGTTTTCCGGGCACGCTGGCCATCTCTTGCAAGGGCTAGCGTCTTGTCCCCGCGGGAGCGGACATGCGATAGAAAAGGACAGATACCATCCGGCCCGCTGCGGCCCGCTTCAAGGAAAGTCTTCAACCGTGCACCTTCTTGCAGAAGCCTCGATCCCGGAACTCCCCAAGCACTACCGGGGCAAGGTTCGCGACAATTATGATCTTCCCGACGGGCGCCGGATCATCATTGCCAGCGACCGGCTGAGCGCCTTCGACCGGGCGCTCGCCGTCATCCCGGACAAGGGACGGGTCCTGACCCAGACAGCGCGCTACTGGTTCGAACAGACCGCCGATATCTGCCCCAATCACGTTCTCGCCTATCCCGACCCGAATGTCGTGATCGGCAAGCGGCTCGACATCCTGCCCGTCGAGATCGTCGTGCGCGGCTATCTCGCGGGTACAACCGGCACTTCGCTGCTGACCCTTTACAAGAAAGGCATCCGCAGCATGTACGGACTGACGCTTCCGGACGGCCTGCGCGACAACCAGGTGCTGCCCGAACCGGTGATCACGCCGACCAGCAAGGCTTTCGACGGCGGGCATGACGAACCGCTCTCGCCGGGCGACATCGTGAGCAACGGCCTGCTGACGTCGGACCAGTGGGACACGGTCAGCCGGTACGCGCTTGCACTGTTCTCCCGGGGTCAGGCTCTGGCAGCCGAACGAGGCCTGATCCTGGTCGACACAAAATACGAGTTTGGCGTCGACGCGGACGGCACCATCCTTCTCGCGGATGAAATCCATACGCCCGACTCCAGCCGTTACTGGATGGCCGAGAGCTATCCGGCCAGGTTCGGGGCAGGCCAGCGTCCGGAAAGCTTCGACAAGGATTTCGTGCGCAGCTGGGTGGCGGAACGCTGCGATCCCTACAGGGACGCGATTCCGGAAATCCCCGCCGACCTGATCGCGCAGACAGCGACCGTCTATCGCCATGCCTATGCCTGCATCACCGGCGAGGTGCTCGAGCCGATCGCGCCCGGGACGGACATTCTGGCGCGCGTGCGCAAAAACCTGGCCCCGTTCTTCACCTGAGACCCTGACGGGAAGCGACGCCATGGCACGACGACCGAGACGCAAGGCCGAAGATACAAGAGCCGAAATTCTCGCGACGGCGGAGCGCCTGTTTCGCGAAAACGGGGTTGCCGGAAGCTCGGTTGCCCATATCGCCCAGGCCTTGTCCATGTCGCCCGCCAACGTGTTCAAGCATTTCCATTCGAAAGCAGCGCTGACGGATGCGATCTGCGACAGCAAGATCGATGTGATGATTGCAAGACTTCAGGCGCTGGAGGTGGACGCTCCCGCGCCGGAGCGTCTGGGCATCATCGCCCACCGCCTGATGGAGGCGCATCTCGCTTCCCTGCACGATACGCCCTACATCCTCGAAATGCTCTATTTGCTCTCCAAGTCGGACCTGAAGAGCGGCATGCGCTACAAGATGATGCTGGAAGACCTGTTTCTCGATATCATCAGGCATGGCATGGACAGCAGCATTTACCACAGTACGGACCCGCAGCGTGCCGCATGTGCGGCGGCCTCCGCTTTCGCCTCTGTTCTGCACCCGATCTTCCTTGCCAATGCGCCCGAAGAGGAATTGACGCATCGCTGTGATGACCTGATCTGGCTTGTGAACGCTGCGCTGCAAAATCCGCTTGTGAAGTGACGGTTTCTCGATTACGTCACCATTGGTGCAAAACAACCCTGCCACGCGCCGGCTGGCCGATTTGTGTCTTGCCGCCGTAACCCGACGACTGCACACTGCATGGCATTTTCGCGCGCGCGCCCCGCGCCATGCTCCCAGAATGGATGCCCCTGATGACACTACGTCGACTCGCCGTACCTCTGATCCTCTCGCTTGCGCTGGCCAGCTGCAGCGACCAGGGAAAATCCGCCGGTGGCGCGGGCGCAGCCGGTGCAGGTGGCCAGCAGCGGCCGCCTGCCAAGGTCAGCGTCGTCACGTTGAAGCAAGGCGAACGGCCCCTGACGCGGGTGCTTCCGGGACGGGCCGTTGCCTTCCGCACAGCCGATATCCGTCCGCGCGTCAACGGCATGATCGAGGAGATCGCCTTCAAGGAAGGCAGCGAGGTCAAGGCCGGCGACATTCTTTACAAGATCGACGACGAGACCTACGCGGCCTCGCTGGAAGAGGCCAAGGCGACGTTGGCGAAGGCGGAGGCGAGCGTACCGAGCGCGGAAGCCAACTTCAATCGCTACGAGCGACTGGTCAACAGTGGCGCGACGCAGATCGAATACGAAAACGCCCGCGTCTCCCTGCTGCAGGCGCGCGCCGACGTGGCGCAGGCCAAGGCGGCATTGCAGACCGCACAGATCAATGTCGGCTATACCGCAATCCGCGCGCCCTTCGATGGTGTCACCACCATTTCCAATGTCAGCATCGGCAACATTGTCACGGCCAACCAGACGACGGCGCTGACGACGCTGCGCCAGCTTGACCCCGTTTATGTGGACCTGACCGATTCGGCGGCCCATCTTCTGGAACTGCGTGCAGCGATCGCGGCCGGCCGGCTGAAGGGCAACCCGACCCAGGCCGACATCACGCTGGCGCTTGAGGATGGCACGCGCTATCCGCGCACCGGCAAGCTCGACATGTCGGAACTCGCCGTCAGCGAAACCACCGGCACCTACCAGATCCGCGCCGTCTTCGACAATCCGGACAATCTCATCCTGCCCGGCATGTATGTCCGCGCCACCGTGATCGTCGGCTATGAAAACGGCTTCCTCATTCCGCAGCGCGCCGCAACCCGCAATCCGAGCGGCAGCCTGACCGCCATGTTCGTCACCAAGGACAACAAGGTGGAAAGCCGTACCTTCGACAACAGCCAGCTCTCCGGCAACAACTGGCTGGTAACGTCGGGCGTCAACGACGGAGACCGGCTGATCGTCGACGGGCTGCAGAAGATCGCGCCCGGCGCCCCCGTCGAACCGGTCGAGGCCACGGTCAACGATCAGGGCTTCGTGGTGGAGGCACAGGCACCCGCCCAGGCTCCGGCGGCAAAACCTTGAAACGCAGGCATGGACGCGCACAGGCAGGCGTGAAGGGCTGATCAATGGCACATTTCTTTATCAACCGGCCGATCTTTGCATGGGTGATCGCGATCATCATCATGCTGGGTGGAGCTCTCGCGATCACGACATTGTCGATCGCGCAGTATCCCGAAATCGCGCCGACCACGGTGCGCATCTCTGCGACCTATAATGGCGCGAGCGCCGAGACGGTGGAAAAATCGGTGACGACCATCATCGAGGACGCCATGACCGGCCTCGATGACCTCACCTACATGACCTCCTCGTCGAGTACCGGCTCGTCCAGCGTCACGCTGACCTTCGGCAATTCCATTCTGCCGGACATTGCCCAGGTTCAGGTGCAGAACAAGCTGCAACTCGTGCAGTCGCAGCTGCCGGACGTGGTGCAGACCGCGGGGATCACCGTCACGCGCTCCACCTCGAGCATCCTGCTCGTCGGCGCGCTGGTGTCGACCGATGCCAAGCGCACGCCCGTCGAGCTCGGCGACATCTTCTCCACCCAGATCGAGGACCAGATCAAGCGTCTGGAAGGTGTCGGCAGCATTCAGGTGTTCGGCACCGGCTATGCCATGCGCATCTGGCTCGACCCCTACAAGCTCAACAAGTTCCAGCTGACGCCGAACGACATCACAACGGCGATCCAGGCGCAGAATACCCAGGTCTCCGTCGGTTCGATCGGCGCCCAGCCGGTGGTCGAGGGCCAGCAGATCAATGTGACGGTGACCGCGCAGAGCCAGCTTCAGACCGTCTCCCAGTTCGAGGCGATCATCCTGAAGACGGAAACAGGCGGCGCGACCGTGCGTCTCAGCGACGTGGCTCGCATCGAGATCGGTCAGGAAAGCTACTCCACGAACACCCGCTCGAACCGCAATCCGGCTACCGGCTTCGCCGTGAATCTGGCGACAGGGGCCAATGCGCTCGACACCGCAGACCGCGTGAAGACAGCGCTCAACAGCATTGCACCGTCCCTGCCGAAAAATGTCGTCATCACCTATCCCTATGACACGACGCCCTTCGTCCAGCTGTCGATCGAGAAGGTGGTGCATACGCTGATCGAGGCGATCATCCTCGTCTTCGTCGTGCTGCTGGTTTTCCTGCAGAACCTGCGGGCGACCTTCATCCCGATGATCGCGGTGCCCGTGGTCCTGCTCGGAACCTTCGGCATCCTGGCGCTGACAGGCTATTCGATCAATACGCTCACCATGTTCGCCATGGTTCTTGCCATCGGCCTTCTGGTGGATGACGCGATCGTCGTGGTCGAGAACGTCGAACGCATCATGTCGGAGGAAGGGCTGTCACCCAAGGAAGCCACCGAGAAGTCGATGGGCGAGATCACTGGCGCCATTGTCGGCATCGCGCTGGTGCTGACGGCAGTCTTCATTCCCATGGCTTTCTTCGGCGGCTCGACCGGCATCATCTATCGCCAGTTCTCGGTCACCATCGTCTCGGCCATGCTGCTCTCGGCACTGGTCGCCATCGTACTGACGCCGGCGCTGTGCGCCACCATGCTGAAGCCGATCAACCATCACGGCGAGAAGCGCGGCCTGGCCGGCTGGTTCAACCGCAATTTCGACCGCACCACCGGCGGTTACGTGGCAACGATCGGCTATCTGCTGAAACGCCCGCTTCGGGTGATGGTGATGTTCGCCATCGTGGTCGGCGGCTGCGCCTGGTTCTTCGCCAAGCTTCCCAGCGCCTTCCTGCCGCAGGAAGACCAGGGCGTGCTGATGACCATCGTCCAGCTGCCGAACGGCGCCACTGCGGCGCGCACGCAGGAGGTCATCAAGAAGATCGAGGACTACTATCTCGACAAGGAGAAGGATGCGATTCGCGACGTCTTCTCCGTTTCGGGCTTCTCCTTCACCGGCTCCGGCCAGAATTATGCAATGGTCTTCGCCAAGCTGAAGGACTTCGACCAGCGCACCGATCCGAAACTGGCGGCCTCGGCCGTGGTCGGACGGGCAATGGGCTATTTCTTCACGATCCGCGATGCCATGGTCTTCCCGCTGCAGCCGCCGGCCATTCCAGGTCTCGGCAATTCCAGCGGTTTCTCCATGTATCTGGTCGACAGCGGCAAGAACGGAACCGAGGCTCTGACACGTGCCTCGCAGCAGCTGATCCAGCAGGGCAATGCGAACCCGAATGTCAGCTCGCTGCGCTCCAACAGCCCGCCGGCCGAAACACAGCTGAAGTTCCTGCTGGACCAGGAAAAGATGGGGGCCATGGGCCTCGACATCGCCTCGGTCAATTCCATGCTGTCGACCATCTTCGCCGGGCGCGACGTCAACGATTTCACGCTGAACGGCGAACTGAAGCCGGTCTATGTGCAGGGTGATGCACCCTATCGCATGAAGCCGGATGCGATCGACAACTGGTATGCCCGCAACGGCAGCGGCGAAATGGTGCCCTTCTCCTCCTTCATCAAGACGCAATGGGTGAGCGGGGCTCCGACACTGGCACGCTTCAATGGCGTCAGCGCCATCTCCCTGGATGGTTCGGCCGGAGCAGGCGTCAGTTCAGGCACGGCCATGGACACCATGGAACAGCTGACCAGGCAGATGGATGGCGGCTATACCGTTGCCTGGCAGGGTATTTCCTACCAGGAACGCCTGTCCGGTTCGCAGGCGCCGCTACTCTATGCGCTGTCGGTTCTCGTGGTCTTTCTCTGCCTGGCGGCGCTTTACGAAAGCTGGTCGATCCCGTTCTCGGTCATCATGGCGGTGCCCGTCGGCGTGCTGGGCGCACTGGTGGCGGCCACCTGGTTCGGACAGTCCAACGACGTCTACTTCAAGGTCGGCCTTCTCACGACCATCGGCCTGGCGGCCAAGAACGCAATCCTGATCGTGGAATTCGCCAAGGACCGGCAGGCGACAGGCACGGGGCTGGTGGAGGCAACGCTGGAAGCGGCACGCCTGCGCCTGCGCCCGATCATCATGACCTCGCTCGCCTTCATCCTCGGCGTCGTGCCACTGGCAATTGCGACGGGCGCTGGCTCGGCCGCCCAGAACTCGATCGGCATCGGTGTGCTCGGGGGTATGCTTTCTGCAACACTGCTGGGAATTTTCTTCGTTCCCTCGTTTTTTGTGGTGGTGAGAAAGCTGTCTGCGGGTAGAAAAACGACGCATTAACGATTTGTATACGGGATGCTCCATCCCGCTCATATCACGCGGGGCGCCCTTACGGCGGGGCGCCTTATAAAAGAGTATCGGTGAATGAATTCATCGTCCAACAGGGTACAGTTATGACCTCCATTCGCGTAGCAGCTCCCCTCGTCATGCTTCTGCTGTCCGGCTGCGTCCTCGGACCAGACCACAAGGCGCCCGAAATTTCGCTTCCGCAGAAGTTCGCCGAGGGCGGCGCCAAGAGCAATGGCGACGTATCGACCGATGCCTGGTGGACGGCTTTCAGCGATCGGCGCCTGAACGGTCTGATGAAGCAGGGCCTGGATCAGAACATCGACATCAAGACGGCCATGGAGCGCATCAACCAGGCGCAGGCCAATGTCGTCACCGCCGGTGCAGGCGCACTTCCCGACCTGACGCTCGCCTCCTCTGCTTCCCGCAGCGGCGCCGAAGGCCTGGGCAAGACGCCTGATTCGTCGGTCAGCACCAAGGTCTCCGGCGGCCTGGACGTCTCCTGGCTGCTCGACGTGTTCGGCCGCTACAAGCGCAACAAGGAAAGCGCGCTCGCCTCGCTCGACGTGGCCTATGCCAATGTCGACACGGCACGCCTGTCGCTGCTCTCCTCCGTCGCGGCGGCCTATATCGATGCCCGCTACTATCAGGAGCGCATCCAGATCGCTCAGCAGAACC
This sequence comes from Rhizobium sp. RU35A, assembly GCF_900156005.1. Lineage (NCBI taxonomy): Bacteria > Pseudomonadati > Pseudomonadota > Alphaproteobacteria > Hyphomicrobiales > Rhizobiaceae > Rhizobium > Rhizobium sp. RU35A. The sequence goes on from NZ_FTMR01000014.1 coordinate 7,119, forward strand.
TCAAGTCCCGTCGCGAGACGCTGGACCTGACGCGCCTGCAGCTGGAAGCCGGCGCCGCCTCGCGTCTGGACGTCGTGCAGGCCGAAGGTCTGGTCAACTCCACAATCGCCGACATTCCGGGCCTCGAAACCAACTATCGCAAGTCGGCCCACCGCATCGCGACGCTGCTCGCGCTGCCGGCCTCTTCGCTGGTTTCGGATCTCCAGAAGGGCGCCGGCCAGCCGGTGGCCCGCTTCAACCCGAAGTCCGGCGTTCCGGCCGATCTCATCCGCAACCGTCCGGACATTCGCGCCGCCGAGCGTCAGCTCGCCGCAGCCGTGGCCAATATCGGCGTTGCAGAAGCCCAGCTCTATCCGAGCATCAGCCTCGGCGGCTCGATCACGCCCTCCTATACCAACCCCACTGGCGGCTCGATCACCCGCAACGTCACCTGGTCCTTCGGCCCCAGCCTGAACCTGCCGATCTTCGACGGCGGACAGCTGCGCGCCAACCTGAGCTCGGCCGAATCCAAGGCGCGCGAAGACTATCTGAGCTGGAAGCAGACGGTACTCAGTGCCGTGGAAGAGGTGGAAAACGCACTGGCAGCCGTAACCCGCGACAGCCGCACCGTGTCCGCCCTGCGCGATACTGTCCGCTCCTACCAGGAAGCACTGGAGCTTTCGACTGCAAGCTATCGTGACGGCGCCTCCTCGCTGCTCGACGTGCTCGACGCCCAGCGCTCGGTTTCCAGCGCCCAGGCGAACCTTGCTGCCGCCATCCAGCAGCAGGCCCAGGATTATGTGACCCTGAGCGTGGCAATCGGCGGCGGCTACAACTGGGGCAAGGGTCCGACGGTTCTTGCCGCGGCAGCCACCAAGCGTCCCCAGTAACGCCCGGTGCGATTGACGACCAAAATAAAGCCCCGGATCCTGCAGGATCCGGGGCTTTTTCATGAATAGAACCAGTGGCCGAGAGAGCGAATGGAGGATGCCGTTGCATCCTCCAGACTGGGCCGGAACTCAGTCCTTGGCGCGCTCGACGTAGGAATTGTCTTCGGTGGCAATGACCACACGGGTGCCGGCATCGATATGCGGCGGTACCATGGTGCGAAGGCCGTTCGACAGGATCGCCGGCTTGTAGGAGGACGAAGCCGTCTGGCCCTTTACGACCGGCTCGGTCTCGACGATTTCAAGCGTCACGTGGCGCGGCAGTTCGAGCGCCAGCGGCACGCCCTCATGAATCGACAGGATGCAGGTCATGCCTTCCTGCAGATAGGCCTTCTGCTCGCCCATGGTCTCCTCGCTGACGACGACCTGGTCATAGGTTTCCGGGTTCATGAAGTGGAAGCCTTCGCCGTCTTCGTAGAGGTACTGGAAGTTGACGTCTTCCACGAAGGCGCGCTCGACCTGTTCCGTCGTGCGCCAGCGCTCCGACACCTTCACACCGTCAACGATGCGGCGCATGTCGACCTGAGTGACCGGCGTGCCCTTGCCCGGGTGGAAGTTCTGGGCCGTCAGCACGACATAAAGCTTGCCGTCGACTTCGAGAACATTGCCCTTGCGGACGGAGGAGGCGATAATCTTGACCATGGGGTTTCCTTGTGACTGCCTTGGCTTGTCAGTTCCGTGAATGCGTCGTAGAGGACCAGCCGTGGGCCAGCCTGAAGGACGCCTGATCTTTATTCCCGGGCGACCTACCGCAAATTGGCGAAAAGTGGAAGCCTTCGCACGTCAAGGCTCCGAAGAAAGCCCGAAAAGGAACGTCTCCTGTGTCGCACGCCCCCTCATCCTCACGCGCAAGCTGGTGGCGGCCGGACGTGCATGCGGATCGGCGTCCCTTCCTGATCGCCCGCAGCCGCATTCAGGCGGCCTTTCGCACCTTCTTTGCCGAGCGTGATTTTCTCGAGGTGGATACGGCGACCCTGCAGGTCTCGCCCGGCAACGAGGCGCATCTGCATGCCTTCTCCACCACCGCGATGACGACCGATGGCCGCGCCCTGCCGCTTTACCTGCACACCTCGCCGGAATTTGCCTGCAAGAAGCTGCTTGCGGCCGGGGAGAGGCGCATTGCCTGCTTCGCGCATGTCTATCGCAATCGCGAACGCGGGCCGCTGCACCATCCCGAATTCACCATGCTGGAATGGTACCGGGCGGGCGAGGATTACACGCAACTAATGGACGATTGTGCCGCGCTGCTGGCGCTGGCCGCCGACACCGCCGGCACCCGGCAGTTCGCCTATCGCGGCATGACCTGCGATCCCTTCGCCGAACCGGAGCGGCTCAGCGTCGCCGAAGCCTTCCAGCGCCTTGCCGGCATCGATCTTCTGGCCTCGGTGGAGCCGGACGGAACGACGGACCGCAACCACTTGGGCGACCAGCTGACCAGGGCCGGCATCCGCCATGCGCCGGACGACACCTGGACCGACCTCTATTCCCGCGTGCTGGTGGAAAAGGTCGAGCCCGGTCTCGGCCAGGACCGCGCCACGATCCTCGACCGCTACCCGATCTGCGAGGCGGCGCTGGCGCGCCCTGCCGCGGACGATTCCCGTGTCGCCGAGCGTTTCGAGCTTTACGCCTGCGGCGTGGAACTCGCCAATGCCTTCGGCGAACTGACCGACCCCGTCGAACAGCGCGCCCGGTTTACGGCGGAAATGGCAGAAAAGCAGCGCGTCTACGGCGAGACCTATCCGCTGGACGAGGATTTTCTGGCAGCGCTCGCGCTGATGCCGCAGGCCAGCGGCATCGCGCTCGGCTTCGACCGGCTGGTGATGCTGGCAGCCGGCGCCACCCGCATCGACCAGGTGATGTGGGCGCCTGTGGCGGAGTGGGAATGACCGCACCGCGCGCCCTCAAGACCCCGCAGGATCTCGCCGATGCCGGCCTGCTGCCCGCAGAGCAGCTGGCGGAGGCGCAGGCGGTTGCAGCGCGCTACGCGATTGCCGTGACGCCCGCGATCGCCGGCCTGATCGACCCCGCCGATCCCGCCGATCCGCTGTCCCGGCAGTTCCTGCCCGATATCCGCGAGCTGACGGTGACGCCGGAGGAGAGGGCCGATCCGATCGGTGACGGCGCGCATTCGCCGGTCAAGGGCGTGGTGCACCGCTATCCGGACCGCGTGTTGCTGAAGGCCGTGCATGTCTGCCCCGTCTATTGCCGCTTCTGCTTCCGCCGCGAGATGGTCGGACCGACCGGCGACGGCACGCTGTCGGCAACGGAGCTTGCCGCAGCCCTCGCTTACATCCGCAGCCGCCCGGAGATCTGGGAGGTGATTCTCACCGGCGGCGATCCGCTGGTCCTGTCGCCGCGGCGTCTCGCCGAGATGCTCGGCGGCCTTCGCGACATCGCGCATGTGAAGATCGTACGCTTTCACAGCCGCGTGCCGGTGGTCGATCCTCAGGCCATCAATCCGGCCCTGATCGCAGCGCTGAAGGCAGCCGGCAAGGCCGTCTATGTGGCACTACATGCCAACCACCCGCGCGAGATGACGCAGGAAGCCCGCGCCGCCTGCGCCCGCCTCGTCGATGCCGGCATCGTCATGATCAGCCAGACCGTGCTGCTGAAAGGCGTCAACGACGATCCGGCTGTGCTGGGCGACCTGATGCGCGCCTTCGTCGAAACCCGCATCAAGCCCTATTACCTGCACCACCCGGATCTCGCCCCCGGCACCGGTCATTTCCGCCTTGAAATTGCCGAGGGCCAGCGGATCGTCGCGGCGCTGCGCGGCAACCTCTCCGGCCTCTGCCAGCCGACCTATGTGCTGGACATTCCCGGCGGCTACGGCAAGGCGCCGCTCGGCCCCTCCGCCGTGCGCGCCGCCGGCGAGGGCTGCTATGCCGTCAGCGACTATCGGGGCGAAGAGCATGCCTATCCACCGCAGGATCCTGCCTGATCGATCAAGAAGATGGCCACACCTCTTGTGCGACAGACGATGACCGAGCGGGTCGGAGGCCCGCAGCGGAGCCAACCCGACGCTCAATAAAGCCCGACGGCGCCGCCAATGGTGGGAGAAGATGCGGCCTGGGCAGCGGCGGGGTTTTGCAGATACTGGCGGAAGAGGTTCACCATCTGCTGGTCGCGCGCCTTGTCGGTGGGATAGCCCAGCACGACGCCGATATAACGCCGGCCGCCGGCCATCACCGATGTCACGACATTGTAGCCGGAGGCGCTGGTATAGCCGGTCTTGATGCCGTCGACGCCGGGATAGAGGTCCAGCATGTAGTTGTGGCCGGTGAGCGGCTTGCCACGAAAATTCGTGGTCCTGGTGGCAAACAGCGGGAACTGGCGGGGAAAATGCTGCATCAGGGCAAGCCCCAGCACCGCCATGTCGCGCGCGGTGGTGAACTGGCCATCCGCGGTGAGGCCCGTTGCAGTGCGAAACGTGGTTTTCGTCATGGAGAGCTGGCGGGCTTTGGCCGTCATCATATCGGCAAAGCGGTCTTCTGTGCCGCCGAGACGTTCGGCAAGCGCAACCGCCGCATCATTGGCCGAAATCACGATGATGCCGTTGACCGCCTCGCGCACGCTGACGGTGCCACCCGGCGCAACGCCGAGCTTGTAGGGCACGGTTCCGGCAGCATGGGCGGATATCGGGATCTGCTCGTCCCAGGAGAGCCTGCCCTTACCGAGAGCCTCGAAGGTTAGATAGAGCGTCATCATCTTGGTAAGCGAGGCCGGCCGGATCGGCTGATCGGCGTTGTCGGCCGTCAGGATCGCCCCGGTCGAGGCATTGACAACGAGGCTTGCCTGGGCGGCATAACCCGGCCGCGATGCGCCAAGGGCGAGCGTGAACCCAAGGCCAAGGACAAGCGCCGGCAGCAGCCGTGCCGGCATGCGCATGAAGGGCTGCATGCAGTTCTCCCGGATGTTTGGATCCGCCCGGCACCGCAGCAGCAGTCGGACGGTCCGATCTCCATCTCTGCCATCATCCCGTCGGACAAGACAGGTGCCGACACATAGCGCAGTTTTGCCTGCGGTGGGGAGGAAGACGAGCGCCGTCGATCACAAAGCGGCGAGCACGCCTGCCGAAGGAGGCGGCGCACGCCCCTCGCCCGGACTCTCTTCTGTCTGGAGGCTATGGACGAACCCGCTGATCGCGCTAATCTTCCTGCCATGATGGCGGGGGAGATGCGCATGGCCGACAGTCAGCCTGGGCAGCAGGACGAGATGCATGAACAGCACGGCCAAGTAGACGCAGGCGGGACCTTGCAGGACAGCCCGCCCGCCCCGGAACTGGAGGCGCTGCTCTGGCAGGCGTTCGGGATCTCCGGCACGCTGACCACGCTTCCGGATGCGCCCGGCGCCTTCGCCGTGATCGACACCGAGCACAGCTACCGGCTGGACATCACCGGCGATACCACCCTGTGCGAGACGCTGGTGCGGCAGGCCGGCATCCTGGAGGCGCTGGAGGCAACGGGCAGCCAGACGCTTCTGCAGGTGCCGCATCCCGTGCGCAGCCGCAGCGAACAGCTTCTGGTGCCCCTTTCAGAAAAGGACGGGGAGGCTGGCCCCTGGGTGCGCGTGCTTGCCCTGCCGGACGCCGACCGCAGCAGCGGTCCGCTTCCCGTATCGTCCGCGACCGCCGCCCGGCTTGGCCGTTTCGTCGCCGAACTTACACGCCAGCTGGCAGTGATCGAGGAGGCCGGGCCCGCGAGCGGCGAGGCGTCCGCGACCGCACCGCTTGCCTCACCGCTCGACCTGCGGCAGGCGGGGCCTCTGGTCGTCAAGCTGCTGCGCTCCGTCGGCGATCCGCAGGTGCGCAATCCCGTCGCGAAATGCATGGTGACGGCACTGCGCCAGATCCAGCCGCTCGGCGCCGATCTTCGCCGGCAACTGGTGCATCATGCGCCGACCAGGGCCGAACTGGTGATCGCAGATGGAGACGGGCAGGGCTGGGAGCCCATCGGTTTCCGCACGGCCGGCGCGCTGGGCGAGGGCTGGATCATCGCACCCCTCGCCGCCCTTCTGGCAGACCTGATGTCGGGAGCCGGTGCCGATCCCTTCGCAGGGTTGCCGGCGCTTTCCGCCTTTCATGCCGCGCTACCGCTGACGGAGGCGGAACTGAAGGCGCTGTGGCCTCTCACCCTGATCCGCATCGCCTTCCTGCGCGCCGAGGCCGAACAGCAGGCCGTGGCGGCGCCGGAGGATGCGGCAGGGCTTGAGGCGCGCGAGACGGCGCGCCGTCTGTTCCGCGCCGCAAGTGACGTTCACCCCGCTTTCATGGAGGCAGCGATCCTGGATGCCGTCGGCTGGCCGCAGGAGCCCGTGGCAGCGCTCGAGCCGCTTTTGCCGCAGATCGATGTCGGTGCCATCCGGCTGGCGGATCTGTCCGTGGCAAGTCCGCTGTTTGCCGAGGGCAATTGGGAGGACCCGGAAATCGACTGGCGGCTTCTGGCGCGCGTGGCCTTCGACAGTCGCATGGGCGCGACACGTTTTGGCGAATACCGCCTGTCGCGGGGCGGGGCGCCCGGCGAGGTGGAGGCAGAAAATCTCGCGCTCCATGTGGATCTCTGCGTGCCGGCCGGAACGGTGGTGGCAGCCCCGATGGGAGGCGTGCTGCATCTCGGCGACAACCGCATCGTCCTTGCCGGCAAGGGGGTCAGCCTGCAACTGGAGGGGCTGGACTGCCCGCTGAACGAAGCCACCGCTCTGTTTGCCGGGGATCCGATCGGCGTCGTGGCCGGCACAGAGGGTGCCGTCGGCGGGCTGCGGATCCGTCTGAGCCGCGTATCGGACCTGATGCCGCCCCTGTTTGCCCCGCACCGGCTCACGCCGGTCTGGCGGCGGCTGGCGCTGTCGCCCTCGCTGGTGCTGGGACGCGATGTCGATGCGCCGGAGGTTGCAGCTGCACCGCTGGCGCGCGGCTGGCGCGACACCGTGTTCGACAGCCATGGCCGCGCCTTCATCGATCTGTCCGGGGCGGCGGGCCTGGTCGGCCACGGCCATCCCGACATGGCCGAAGCCGCCTACCGGCAATGGCTGACGCTGGCAGGCGTGCAGGGCACCGGTGCGGATGCCGATTTTCGCCGGGCACTGCTCTCGCTGCTGCCGGACGGGCTGGCGACCATCGTGGCGCTGACCGACGAGGACCAGGCCATGGTGATCGCGCTTGACCTGGCTGAACGGCTGGCATCCGATCCGGCTACCCCCCTGTCGATCGCCGATGAGCGCCGCACCGGCTTTGGCCGTCTCGGCAGCCGTTCATGGGGTTTCGAGACGGAGGAGGTCCTGCCCGATATCGTCGTCACAGGGTCGCCGGTGCCGGGCGCTCCGCTTGCGGCCGTCGTTCTGCAGGCGCGCCACGCGGGCGATGCCGCTGACCCCGATCTCGAGACGGCCGATGCCGTGACCTGCCGCATCGGCTGCGCAGTGCTGGCAAGCTTTGAGCAGCCGGATATAAACGAGGCAACCCGCGAGGTCGCGGATTTTCTGGAAGCGGCGGTGAGGGCCCTCTCCGAGGCCGTGCCGCATCTCCTCAACGTCGAGGGGGGCGGACTGGCGCTCGAACTCGTTCTTGGCCCCGAAGCGCCCTCCGCCTTCGAGCTCGCACGGCATCTGGCGCAGCATGGAATTCTCGCGGCCCGACCGCAGACCCCCGACCGCCTGTCGCTGACGGCACCGCTCTGCCTGTCCCGCGCCAGCGCCGATCGGCTCGTGACGGCGCTTGGTGCCCTGTTTGCAGCACCGCGCCGGGAGCCGGAAACCAGCGCAGAAACCTGATCACGCCTTGCATTTGGCAGCGGAGAGATACGCACCCTTATTTAAGCCCCCTCAAAAATAGGGGTATTATTGCGAACAAGATTTCACAAAGGCGCCCCACTCCTGTCATCAAACAGAAAAAAATTCTAGCTATATCGGTTTGCTATTGAAGTTGTGGAAAGACTCACATATTGTGCGACCTCATAGACGACCGGCACCCGGCCGTCCGGAAGCGCGCAACACCAACAAGGAGAGTGACATGCCGAACCTGATCCGCACTGCCGCCCTTCCCTGGCGTGCGCATGATGTGAAATGCATGGGAACTGTCTCCGCCCCATGCTGTCGAATGTGACGCTTCACCTTCCAGGGTTCTGAACAGTCAAATTCGAATTGCTGTCGTGCACAGCCACACCAGGAGTATGACCATGCAAAAGCAGGTTATCGAATATGGCGGCGAGCCTGTGGGCATCGTCGTTCCCGATCAGGGGCGGCTGAGGTTCATCGCCGTAAAGTTCCACGTCATTGATCTCGACGAGCAGCGTTTTGCTTCGGCAGACGAGGTGCGCCTTGCCATTCGCAACCATGTACGGGCCCAGACGATCGGCGAGAACGCCGTCAATGATCGCGCCGCCACGCTGCGTGCGGCCGTCGCCTGATCCCTCGCCCCATCCCGAAGATCACAGCCGCCCCGCCACTTGGCACGGGCGGCTTCTTTCTGTCTGGACCCGCCTTCTCAGAAGGCGGTGAAGGTGAGCGTCGTCAGCGAGCGCTCGATACCGGCGATGGAGGCGATCTTTTCGTTGACGAACTTGCCGATCTCCTCGCCCTCCGGCAGGTAGATCTTCAAAAGCAGGTCCCAGTCGCCGCTGGTGGAATAAAGCTCCGAGACAAGCTCCGTCTTGTAGATGGCATCGGCAACCTCGTAGGTCTTGCCCGGTGCGCAGCGCAGCTGGACGAAAATCGGCTTCATGACATCTTCCCGCATTGGGGCCGCGAGACAGCGGCCGCACTGATGATGGCCTCGACTATTGGCCGAAGCGGCGTCGTCACGCAACCCGCCCGGACGCGATCTCCTGCAGCAGCCAGTCGCGGAAGGCGGCGAGCGGCGGATAGGAGGCGCGCTCCGGCGGGCAGGCAAGAAAATAGTCGCCGCTGACGATCTCGCCATTGTCGACCGCCGGCACCAGCTGACCGGCCCCCAGTTCGCGCGCAATCAGGAAGCGCGGCAGAAGCGCCACGCCAAGCCCGGCGGATGCCGCCTCCACCATCGTCGAGAACTGGTCGAACAGCATGCCGTGCAGGGCATCGAAGGCAACGGCGCGGGCGCTGAACCAGCCTTCCCAGGCATCCGGCCGGGTGTTGAGGTGCAGGAGCGGCGCGGCGAGCAGATCCGCAGGCGTCTTGATGGCCAGATCCGCGATCAGCGTCGGGCTGCCGACCGGCACCGTCTCCTCCGGCATCAGGAAGGTCAGCGCCGCACCCGGCCAGCGCGCCGTACCGAAATGGATCGCCGCATCCAGCGTGTCGAACCGGAATTCGAAGGGTTCAAGCCGGGTGATGAGGTTCACCGTGATGCCGGGATGCGCCCTGTGAAAGCGCGGCAGGCGCGGTGCAAGCCATCGGCTGCCGAAGAAGGGCAGGATGGCAAGGTTCAGCGTGCCGCCGGCCGGATTGGCGCGCAAATTGAGCGAAGCCGAGGAAATGCGCCGCAGCGCCTCGCGCACCTCGCGGGCATAGGTATCGCCGGCCAGTGTCAGCCGGATCGTCTGGCGCTCGCGCAGGAACAGCACCACGCCGAGCTGCTTTTCCAGCGCCGCGATCTGCCGGCTCACCGCGCTTTGCGTGAGGCCGAGTTCCTGCGCGGCGGCGGTGACGCTGCCGGTGCGCGCCGCCGCCTCGAAGGCCGACAGAAGCGAGAGCGAAGGCAGGAAGCGACGCGGCGGCAGCATGGCAGGATCATTCCTTCCGAGAATGAACTGTTGAGAAGAATTCGCTATCCGCCGTTTCGCGCCGCCTGTAAAGTTTTCACCATCTCTCCCGCATCCGGATATCGTGCCATGTTCAACGATCCCCGCTCCCACGGTCTCTGGGAAAAGACGGCACCGCCCGCGCCAGTCACCGCGCCGCTTGCAGGTGACGCTTCCTGCGAGGTCGTCATCATCGGCGGCGGCTATACGGGCCTGTCGGCGGCGCTGCATCTGGCGGAAGCCGGCCGCTCGGTGATCCTGCTGGAGGCGAAGGCGATCGGCTTCGGCGGTGCCGGCCGCAATGTCGGCCTGATCAATGCCGGTATGTGGGTGATGCCCGACGACCTGCCGGGAGAACTCGGCGCGGTGCACGGCGAGCGCCTGCTGACCCTGCTCGGCAATGGCCCGCAGGTGGTGATGGGCCTGATCGACAGACACGGCATCGAATGCGAGCTGACGCGCACCGGCACGCTGCATTGCGCGGTCGGTGACAAGGGGTTTTCCGAAATCGAGGAACGCGCCCGCCAGTGGCAAAAGCGCGGCGCAGATGTCGAGGTTCTCGGCGCAACCGAAACCGAACGGCGGATCGGCACGCGCGCCTATCGCGGCGCCCTGCTCGACCGGCGCGCCGGAACCTTGCAGCCACTGGCCTATGCCCGCGGCCTGGCGCAAGCGGCGGTGAAGGCGGGCGCGATCCTTTATACCGGCACGCCGGCCCTTGCCTGGCAGGAACGCCAGGGCCGCCACGTGATTTCCACCGGCGGCGGCAGCGTGACGGCCGACTGGGTGATCGTTGCGACCGATGCCTATTCCACCGGCCCCTTCGAGACGGTACGCCGCGAGCAGGTCTACCTGCCCTATTTCAACCTCGCCACCACGCCGCTTTCCGACAATCTCAAGCGCTCCATCCTGCCGGAGCGCGAAGGCTGCTGGGACACCAAGGAGATCCTCTCTTCCTTCCGCATGGATGCGAAGGGCAGGCTGGTGTTCGGCTCCGTGGGTGCGCTGCGCGGCACAGGCGCGGCGATCCACAAGAGCTGGGCCCGCCGGGCGCTGAAGAAGATCTTCCCGCAACTGGGCGATATCGAGTTCGAGGCCGAATGGTACGGCCAGATCGGCATGACCGATAATGCGCTGCCGCGCTTCCACCGCTTTGCCCGTCGCGTCATCGGCTTTTCCGGCTATAACGGACGCGGTATTGCGCCGGGAACCGTGTTCGGCAAGGTGCTGGCCGCGCATGTGACGGGCGAAATGGCGGAGGCCGACCTGCCGCTGCCGCTGACCCTGCCGGAAGAGCCCGCATTCCGCCCGCTGAAGGAAGCCTATTACGAAGCGGGCGCGCAGATCGCCCATCTGGCCGGCGACCGGTTCTGACGCCCCGCCTGACGAAGCCGCCGGACAACGCCCACACGAGAAAGACGAGAGAGATCCTCATGACGCTTGCCACCCTGAACCTTGCCGCGGAAGCGGATGTCCTTCTCTCCCGCCTCGGCGTGGATGCCGCTGCCGTCCAGGGCGGCACGCTGTCCGTCCGCTCGCCGATCACCGGCACGGAAATCGGCAAGGTTGCCGAACTCTCCGCCGAAGCCACGGCGGCTGCCATCGATGCGGCGCATCAGGCCTTTCTCGCCTGGCGCACCGTTCCCGCCCCGAAGCGTGGCGAACTGATCCGCCTGCTTGGCGAGGAGTTGCGGGCCGCCAAGGCCGATCTCGGCCGTCTCGTGTCCATCGAGGTTGGCAAGATCACCTCCGAGGGCCTCGGCGAGGTCCAGGAAATGATCGACATCTGCGATTTCGCCGTCGGCCTCTCCCGCCAGCTCTACGGTCTGACGATCGCCACCGAACGTGCCGACCACCGGATGATGGAAACCTGGCATCCGCTCGGCGTCGTCGGCATCATCTCCGCCTTCAACTTCCCGGTTGCCGTCTGGTCGTGGAATGCGGCACTCGCACTCGTCTGCGGCAATGCCACCGTCTGGAAGCCGTCGGAAAAGACGCCGCTGACGGCGCTCGCCACCCAGGCGATCTTCGAAAAGGCCGTGAAGCGCTACGTCGCCGAGGGCGGTACGGCGCCGGGCAACCTTTCGACGCTGATCATCGGCGGCCGCGAGATCGGCGAAGTCCTGGTCGATCACCCGAAGGTGCCGCTGGTCTCGGCCACCGGCTCGACCGCCATGGGCCGCGCCGTCGGTCCGCGGCTGGCGAAGCGCTTTGCCCGCGCCATTCTCGAACTCGGCGGCAACAATGCGGCGATCGTCACGCCGACCGCCGATCTCGATCTGACGCTGCGCGGCGTCGCCTTTGCGGCCATGGGCACGGCCGGCCAGCGCTGCACCACGCTGCGCCGCCTCTTCGTGCATGACAGCGTCTATGACAGCCTCGTGCCGCGCCTCCAGAAGGCCTACAAGTCCGTCACCATCGGCAATCCCATGGTGGACGGCAATCTGGTGGGACCGCTGATCGACAAGGCGTCGTTCGAGCGCATGCAGGCGGCGCTGGAGGCGGCAAAGGCCGAAGGCGGTTCGGTGACCGGTGGTGAGCGCGTGCTCTCGGATGCGGCGGCAGATGCCTATTATGTCCGCCCGGCGATCGTTGAAATGCCCTCGCAATGCGGGCCGGTGGTAGACGAAACCTTTGCGCCGATCCTCTACGTGATGCGCTACTCCGATTTCGACGCGGTGCTGGACCTGCACAACGGCGTGCCGCAGGGCCTCTCCTCCTCGATCTTCACCAATGACATGCGGGAAGCCGAAACCTTCATCTCCGCCCGCGGCTCCGATTGCGGTATCGCCAACGTTAATATCGGCCCCTCCGGCGCCGAGATCGGCGGAGCCTTCGGCGGCGAAAAGGAAACCGGCGGCGGCCGCGAATCCGGCTCGGACAGCTGGAAGGCCTACATGCGCCGCGCGACCAACACCCTGAATTACGGCCGCACGCTGCCGCTCGCCCAGGGCGTGAAGTTCGATATCGGGTGAGGGAACACTCGGGCGGCGCCTCCGGGGTGTCGCCCTTCCGATTCGGGACAAGTCCATCGTGTCACGATAGTCTCATCCCCGAATCGCCATCGCCCAGGGACCGCGCCCATGACCCATCGCCTGAACCTTCTGACCGATATCGACGGTGTCAGCGTCGGCCATGCGACGGATCTGGCGCTGGGCTCCGGTGTCACCGTGGTGGTGTTCGATGAGCCGGCCATCGCCTCCGGCAGCGTTCTGGGGGGCGCGCCGGGCGGGCGGGATACGGCCCTTCTCGATCCGGCGATGACGGTGGAAAAGGTCGATGCGCTGGTGCTGTCCGGCGGCTCGGCCTTCGGGCTTGATGCGGCGGGCGGGGTGCAGGCGGGGCTGCGCGAGATCGGCCGTGGCTTGCAGGTGGGTTCGACACGGGTGCCGATCGTGCCGCAGGCGATCCTGATGGATCTCCTGAACGGCGGCAACAAGGACTGGGGCCTGCATTCGCCCTATCGCGACATGGGGTACGAAGCGTTCAAGGCGGCTGCCAGAGGCAAATTTTCGCTCGGAACCGTCGGCGCCGGCACGGGCGCGACCACGGCCACCGCGAAGGGGGGCCTCGGCTCGGCAAGCGCCGTCTCGTCAAAAGGCCATCGGGTGGCGGCGCTGGTCGCGGTCAATGCGCTGGGCGCGGCCACGGTGGGCGACGGCCCGCATTTCTGGGCGGCCCCCTTCGAGGAAGAGGGCGAATTCGGCGGCCTTGGTTTACCTCAGCAATTCACCGCCGGCGATACATCGCTTCGATTGAAAGGCGTAAACCTGAAGGCGACGACCATCGGGCTGGTGGTGACGGATGCCGTCCTCACCAAGGCGCAGGCCCATCGCCTCTCGATCATGGCGCAGGACGGGCTGGCGCGCGCGGTGCTTCCCGCCCATCTGCCGGCCGATGGCGATACGGTCTTTGCCGCGGCGACCGGAAGGATCGCCCTCGATGAACCGTTCGATTTCCTGGAACTCTGCCATCTGGCCACACTGACCTTTGCCCGCGCCACGGCGCGCGGGGTCTATGAGGCGACGGCCCTTCCCGTCGCCGGCGCGCAAGCCGCCTGGCGCGACCGGCACGGCTGACCGGCGGCGGACCGAGCAGCGTCCATGCCGTCTCAGGCCGGCTGGAGCGCCAGACGTCCGAGCCGCGCCAGCGCCGCGAAAAAGGCAAGCGCCACAAGGCCAAGACCGATCAGGGACCAGAGCACCATGTCAGGACCGCTACGTTCCATGACAACGGCCAGACCGAAGGGAGAGATCGCGGAGGCAGCCAACCGCACCAACGTGATCTGCCCCTGGCGGGCGCCGTAGCCCTCGCTGCCGAACAGGGTGAGGGGCAGGGTGCCGAAAATGATGCTGGAGAGCCCTGAGCCGAAGCCGAAGATGACGGCGAATACCATGGCACCCGGCACGAAGGGATGGGTCAATGTCAGCACCAGGATGCCAAGCGGCGCGAAGACCGCTGTCAGCACGGCAAGCTGCAGCGCACCGAGGTTCTTGCCGAAGATCATGTTGGTGAAGCGGCTCAGCACTTGCGCCGGCCCGAACAGGGTGGCGACGAGAACCGCTGTCGTACCAAGCCCGAGCCCCGTCAGCACCGGCACCATGTGAAACAGAAGGGCTGCATTGACGAAGGAGAGCAGCCCCATGCCGATGAGCATCAACCGGAATCCCTGCGGGCGGGACGCGTAGGGCAGAAGCCCGAGGACGGCCTGCCCGCCGTCGGATACGGTCTCCGGTGCACGGCGTCCGCCGCGGCCATAAAGGCTGAGCCAGGCATGAAGCGGCAGGCAGAGGACGAGGTTGAGGCCCGCAAACACGAGATAGACCTGCTGCCAGGAGAGATGCGTGTGCAGAAACGTGGTGATTGGCCAGAAGATGGTGGAGGCGAAACCGGCAATCAGCGTGAGATAGGTGATGCTGCGCTTGGCCTCGCGCGGGCGGATTTCCACCAGAAGCGCAAAGGCGGCACCATACTGGACGAGATTGGAGGAGAGTTCGGTCAGCAGGAGACCGGCCATGAAGACGCCGCGATGAGGCGCGGTGGCTGAGATGACCAGCGACAGCGCCGCTGCCAGCGAGCCGAAGGCCATGACGCGGCCAGCCCCGAAACGGTCCATCAGCCGGCCGGCGAAGGGTGCCACCAGCCCCGACAGGAACAGCGAGGCGGAAAGGAGACCGAACACCCAGTCGATGCTCCAGCCGAAATCCCGCGCCATGTCGGGCGCGAGGATGCTGAAGCTGTAATAGAGGGTGCCGTAACCGATGATCTGGGTCAGCCCCAGCGAGAGGATGGCGGCGACCGGCGGACGGGATGTCATAGGGATTTCAGCTGCGTGCGGGCTTCGAGTTTATCAGCCGTTTCCTTGCGCTCGCTGTACCGGTCGGTCAAGTAGGCCGAGGCATCGCGCGTCAGAAGTGTGAACTTCACCAGTTCCTCGCAGACATCCACCACCCGCTCGTAATAGGAGGAGGGCTTCATGCGGCCGTTCTCATCGAACTCCTGAAAGGCCTTGGCGACGGAGGACTGGTTCGGAATGGTGATCATCCGCATCCAGCGGCCGAGCACACGCATCTGGTTGACGGCGTTGAAGGATTGCGAGCCACCGGAGACCTGCATGACGGCCAGCGTCTTGCCCTGGGTGGGGCGGATCGCGCCTACGGACAGCGGAATCCAGTCGATCTGCGCTTTCATGATGCCGGTCATGGCGCCATGGCGTTCGGGGCTCACCCAGACCTGCCCCTCGGACCACTGCGACAAGTCGCGAAGTTCCTGCACCTTCGGATGGCTGACCGGTTCGGCATCGGGAAGCGGCAGGCCCTTCGGATCGAAGAAACGTACCTCGCAGCCAAGTTCGGTCAGAAGCCGCCCGGCCTCCTCTGCCAGGAGCCGGCTATAGGAGATCGTTCGGAGCGACCCGTGGAGGATCAGGATGCGCGGCTTGTGCGTGGAAAAGGCCGGCCTGAGCGCGGCGAGATCGATCGGCCGCAGGTGGCGGGAATCGAGTGCCGGCAGATCGGCACCCGCCTCAAGGGGGGTATCAGCCAAGGCGCTTGCCCTCCGCATCCAGAACCTGCTCGCCATCCTCCTTGACGAAGGGACCCGTGAACGTCTCCGACAGGATCTCCAGCACAAGTTCGGACGGACGCGACAGCCGTGTGCCGAGCGGGGTCACCACGAAGGGGCGGTTGATCAGGATCGGATGTTCGAGCATGGCGTCGAGCAGTTGCTCATCCGTCAGAGCCGGATTGTCGAGGCCGAGTTCGGCAAAGGGGGTACCCTTTTCACGGATGGCCTCGCGCACGGAAAGCCCGGCATCGGCAATCATCGTCTTCAGGGTGTCACGCGAGGGCGGGGTCTGAAGATATTCGATCACGGTCGGTTCGATGCCCGCATGGCGGATCAGCGCCAGCGTATTGCGCGAGGTGCCGCAGGCGGGATTGTGGTAGATGGTGACGTTCATGGGTCAGGCTTTCGTTTCGGTTGCGGCGGCACGCACGGAGGCGCCGGTTTCATACCAGGTCTTGCTGCGGTTCACGATCCAGACGACGGAGAGCATGACGGGCACTTCGATCAGCACGCCGACAACAGTGGCAAGCGCTGCCCCCGACTGGAAGCCGAACAGGCTGATGGCGGCCGCCACCGCAAGCTCGAAGAAGTTGGACGCGCCGATAAGGGCCGAGGGACCGGCCACACAATGGGCCTCGCCGGTGGCGCGGTTCAGCAGATAAGCGAGGCCGGAATTGAAGTAGACCTGGATCAGGATCGGCACGGCAAGCAGCGCGATCACCATGGGCTGCGCGATGATCTGCTCGCCCTGGAACCCGAAGAGCAGAACGAGCGTGGTCAGCAGCGCCACCAGCGAGGCGGGCTGCAGGATCTTCAGGAGATCCTCGAGCGCCCGTTCGCCGCCAGAAGCCAGCAACTGGCGGCGGATCAGCTGTGCGGCAATGACCGGCAGCACGATGTAGAGCACGACCGAGAGGATCAGCGTATCCCACGGCACCGTGATGGCCGACAGGCCGAGCAGCAGGCCGACGATCGGCGCAAAGGCCACCACCATGATCGCATCATTGAGCGCCACTTGAGAAAGCGTGAAATGCGGCTCGCCCTTCGTCAGGTTCGACCAGACGAAGACCATGGCCGTGCAGGGGGCGGCGGCGAGAATGATGAGGCCGGCGATATAGCTGTCGATCTGGTCCGCCGGCAGCAGCGGGCGGAACAACCAGCCGATGAACAGCCAGCCGAGCAGGGCCATGGAAAACGGCTTGATCGCCCAGTTGATGAAGAGCGTGATGCCGATGCCGCGCCAGTGGCGGCTGACCTGCCCTAGCGCCGCGAAGTCGATCTTGATGAGCATCGGAATGATCATCAGCCAGATCAGCACGGCAACCGGCAGGTTGACCTTGGCAACCTCCAGCGCTGCGATGGCGTGGAAGACGCCGGGCAGTGCATAGCCCAGCGACACGCCGACGAGGATGCACAGGAAGACCCAAACCGTGAGGTACCGTTCGAATGTGGACATGATCACGCCTCCGCGGGAGAGGCACAGCACCCCGCATCCGCTGTCGCGGGCAGACAGATTTCGGGGCGGCCGGCGCAGCAATCCTCCATCAGAAAGCGAATGAGGCCGGCCAGATGATCATAGGCGGCGGCATAGATGATCGAGCGGGATTCACGGGTGGCCGTCACCAGCCCGACGCGCTCCAGCTCCTTCAGATGAAAGGAGACGTTCGAGGCGGACACGCCGGCCGCCTCCGCCACCGCACCGGCAGCCATGCCCTGCGGCCCGGCCACCACCAGCATGCGCACGATCTTCAGCCGCGTTTCCTGCGACAGCGCGCCGAACATGCCGACAGCCTGCTTCTCGTCCATTATTTGATATTCCTATGATTATTGAAATTAAGCTAGCGCAAGGATCCGTCGCTGGCAATCCCCCTCGGCATGTTTCATCGGCGGGGAAATTCAGCCGGCTCAGGACTGCTGCACGAACCAGGACATCAGCTGCGCGCTGTTCATCGAGCCGGTGATCTTCATCAGCCGGGCCCGATGCGATTCCACCGTGCGGCGGGACAGCTTCAGTTCGGCGGCAATCTCGCCATTGGTCTTGCCCTGCGAGACAAGCGTCAGGATCTGGTACTGCCGTCCCGTCAGCGACAGCTGATGCGCGTTGACCGGCCGGTTCAGCCGCTGGAAACAGTAGAGGGCGTGGGCGAAAGGGTCGTCGTCCTGAAAGCTGCGCCCGCTGACCTGGCACCAGAAGCGCTGGCCGGTGAGCGTCATCATGATGCGCTCGTCGTAATAGCTGCGGCTGCCCGGCAGGTGCTCGCGCCACATCTTGCCGGTGCGGATGAAATCGGAAATCTTCGGATAGAGGATGGCAAAGCTCTGGCCGACCAGATCCGGCTGGCGGTAGCCGAACAGTTCGGCAAAGGGCGCATTGCAATCGCGGATGATGCGATGGGTGGCATACACCATCGGCACCGGCAGTTCGTGCAGGGAAAATCGCGGACTTGTTTCCTTGCGCGCGGTTTCGGTGATGGGGCGATCCTCAGCCATGCCGTATAAATACTGCTAACGGCTGGTCCATCTCAAGACTTAGATTTCAGGGAACATGCGCTTAGGAGGAGCAACTTCATGCGAAAGGTGTACGACGATGCGTCCTCAGCCCTGGCCGGGCTGCTGAAGGACGACATGACCATCATGGCCGGCGGCTTCGGCCTGTGCGGCATTCCCGAAACGCTGATCGAGGCGGTGCGTCTCTCCGGCGTCAAGGGCCTGACGGTGATCTCCAACAATGCCGGCATCGATGGCGTCGGCCTCGGCCGCCTGCTGGAGACGCGGCAGATCCGCAAGATGATCTCGTCCTATGTCGGCGAGAACGCCACGTTCGCCAAGCAGTACCTGTCCGGCGAACTGGAGATCGAGTTCAACCCGCAGGGCACGCTTGCCGAGCGCATCCGCGCCGGCGGTGCGGGCATTCCCGCCTTCTTCACCAAGACCGGCGTCGGCACCCAGGTGGCGGAGGGCAAGGAACTGCGCCAGTTCGGCGACGACACCTATGTGATGGAGCATTCGCTGTTTGCGGATCTCGCGCTGGTACACGCCTATCGCGGTGATACCGAAGGCAATCTCGTGTTCCGCAAGACGGCGCGCAACTTCAATCCGATGATGGCGACCGCCGCCCATGTGACGGTGGTGGAGGTGGAAAAGCTGGTGGAGCCGGGCACGATCGATCCCGACCACATCCACACGCCCGGCATCTTCGTCTCGCGCATCATCGAGGTGGCCGACACCGTCAAGCGTATCGAGCAGCGCACCGTGCGGCCGCGCACGGCTGCCGTGGAAGGAGCACACTGATGGCCTGGACACGCGAACAGATGGCCGCCCGCGCGGCCCGCGAACTGCAGGACGGTTTCTACGTCAATCTCGGCATCGGCATTCCGACGCTCGTGGCCAATTATATTCCCGACGGCATGCATGTGACGCTGCAGAGCGAGAACGGCATGCTGGGCATGGGCCCCTTCCCCTTCGAGGGCGAAGAGGATGCCGACCTGATCAATGCCGGCAAGCAGACGATCACCCAGCTTCCCGGCAGCAGCTTCTTTTCCAGCGCCGAAAGCTTCGCGATGATTCGCGGCGGCCATGTGGACCTGTCCATCCTCGGCGCCATGCAGGTGGCCCAGAATGGCGATCTCGCCAACTGGATGATTCCCGGCAAGATGGTGAAGGGCATGGGCGGCGCCATGGATCTCGTCGCCGGCGTCAAGCGCGTGGTGGTGGTGATGGAGCATGAAGCGCGCGGCGAGCCGAAGCTTCTGACCCGCTGCACCCTGCCGCTGACCGGCCAGCGCGTGGCCGACCTGCTGATCACCGATCTCGGCGTCTTCACCCTTGCCCGGCGCGGCGAGGAAAGCCTGGTTCTGGTGGAGCTCGCCCCGGACGTCACCGTGGACGAGATCCGCGCCAAGACGCAGGCGAGCTTTTCCGTCGCACTCGGCTGAAGCGCCCCTGCTTATCTCGTCAGCGCGGCCGATCAAACTCCGCGCTGACGGCATTCGACCGATCATCCGCCCCAAGGAGCCGGACGATCGAAAGTCTCAGGTGAGACGGGCGCGCCAGGTGCTGCGATAGGCTTCCAGCCCCTCGACGGCAAGGGGCCGAACGGGGTCTGCGGGCTCCTGTGCTGGCCGCGTGCCGGCCAAAAGGGCTGCGCCATGCGCCGTCCCGGTAGAGCCTGACAGAGCCAGCACCGGGCGGTCGCCGCGCGCGGCAAGAAGGGCCGAAAGCGTTGCGAGATAGGCCGGGTTGGCGGCAAAGGGACCCTCGACCAGCGCCGGACCGTCGGCGCCGATCAGATCGAGGCAGGCCTCGGTCATGAGCGCGAGATAGAGGGTTGCCGCCGCCCAGCGCAGGCGCGTGTCACAGCCTTCGGCATTCAGCCATGTCCGTGCACGCCCCGGAAAGGGACCGGACCCCTCCGCCACGTTCGGCAGCAGCATCACACCGTCACGAACCGCCTCCGCGAGCGCGGGCCTCATCTCGTCAGCCGGATAAGGACCGAGTTCGGCCGCCAGCATCTCGAATTCGCGGCCGCCCATGAAGCGGGAAGAGGGCACGGCGCGGCCATAGGCATCGACATTGGCAAGCGTATCGCGGGCAGGATCGAGGTGCTGCAGATCGCCGCCGACCCCGAAACTGATGACCCAGGTGCCGGTGGAAACGACCGCGAAGGGAGCGTCGCGGCCGACCAGATGCGGCAGCAGCGAGGCATTGGAATCGTGGATGCCGCAATAGACCGGAACCGGGGCCTCGAGCCCGAGTTCAGCCGCAAGTGCCGGAAGAACCGGCCCCAGCGCATCGAAGGCAGAACGCACCGGCGCCATCTTCTCGCGGATGCCGAGCCGGTCGACCAGCGAGGAGAAGTTGCCCGTTGCCGGCTGCCACAGATCCGTGTGGCAGCCGAGCGAGGTCACCTCGTTGGCGACAATACCGGTCAGCCGGAACGCCCAGTATTGCGGATAGGTAAGGATGGTGCGGACGCGCGCAAAGGCATCCGCAAACGCCGTCTTCTGATAATGGATCTGCGCCCCGAGATTGAGGCCGCCGGAAAGCGCCGGCGAGAAGGTTTCCGCAAAGGGCGGCCGGAGCGCCGCATAGGCCGCGCGGATCTCGGCGGAATAGGTGTGCTCGTAGTCCAGTACCGGCAGCACCAGCCCGCCCTCCGCATCGAGAAGAACGCCGGAGGCGCCATGCGTGGTGATCGAGATCGCATCGAAGCCGGTCTCGGCATAAAGGGCCGCAAGCGCCTCGCGGAAGAAGGCCCAGAGCGCCTCGATATCGTAGTGCGGGTAAAGCGGGCCGGACAGCACGCGGTTCGGCCGGCGGCGCACGGAGAGTTCCGCGCCGGTCGCGCAATCGAGCACCAGCACCTTGGCATTGGTCTTGCCGATATCGAGAACGGCGATGCGGCTGATCGTGCTCATGGCAGGTGGAAGACCGGAACGAGATCGACGGCAACCGGCGAATTGTCCGGATTGGTCGCCATGATGTCGGCCATGTGCGCCCACCAGCGCTTCATCACCGGATGATCCGGCAGGCTTGCCATGCCGTGATCGGCCGGGCGCGTGAGAAGACCGAACAGGATGTTCGTCTCGCGGTCGAGATGGATCGAATAGTCGCTGACGCCGGCATCACGCAGCAGACTGACCAGTTCCGGCCAGATCTCGTCATGGCGCTTGCGGTATTCGTCTTCCATGCCGGGGTTGAGCTTCATCCTGAAGGCGTAGCGTTCGAGCGTCATGATCTGGAAGCCTGCTTGATGCGGCGCGCCACGATGGGCAGCGCGATGGTGACGATAAGAAGAAGACCGACGAAGATCGACATCACGATGCCGGGCACGTTGAGGAGACCCAGCCCGAAGGTGACGAGGCCCATGACGAAGGCGGCGATCACCACGCCAGCGATCGTGCCGGCGCCGCCCAGGATCGAAACGCCACCGAGAACCACCATGGTGACGACCTCCAGCTCCCAGCCTTGCGCGATGGAGGGGCGCGTCGAGCCGAGGCGCGAGGTGAGGCAGACGGCCGCGATGCCGCTCATCAAGCCGGTCAGCAGAAACAGGATGAACTTCACCCGCTCCACCGGCACGCCGGAAAAGCGCGCGGCGAACTCGTTGTTGCCGATGACGAAGACCTGACGGCCGAAATTGGTGGCATGCAGCAGAACCGCAAACACGGCGGCGGTGAGCAGGAAAAGGCCGAACTCGAAGGAAAACACCCAGACCAGATAACCCTGCCCGAAATAGGCAAAGCCGTCCGGGTAACCGCCATAGGCCTTGTCGCCCAGCACGATGTAGGAAATGCCGCGGAACAGGCTCATGGTGCCGATGGTGACGACAATGGAGGGCAGTTTCAGCACGGAGACAAGCATGCCGTTGAAGGCGCCGCAAGCCAGGCCTGTGCCGATGCCGATCAGAACCAGTCCCGGCGTGCCGACACCGATCTGCGCCGCCGCCCCCATGGCTGTCGAGGCGAGCGCGATGATCGCGGCGACCGACAGGTCGATTTCGCCGGCGATGATCAAAAGCGCCATGGCAAAGGCGATCATCGCCTTTTCGGTGAAATTGAAGGTGGCATCCGACAGGTTCCACGCATCGAGGAAATAGGGCGAGGCGAGCGAATTGGCGATGAAGATCACCACGGCGACGCCGAACAGCAGCACTTCCCAGCTGGCGAGCACGCGGCTGACGGGGGTGCCGAGACGGTCGGGAATGGCGCGGCGCGGCGCGGCCGGCTCGTGGGTGGAATGGGTCTGGCTCATGCGGTCACCTCGGCACTGGCGCGGTCGCGCAGGATGATGCGGCCCTTCTTCGCCTCGGCACGGGCATTGAAGACGACGGCGAGAATGATGACGATGCCGGAGATCGCCATCTGGGCGAAGGGCGAGATGCCGATCACCGGCAGCGCATTCTTGATGACGCCGAGGAACAGCGAGCCGAGCAGGGCGCCGGCGACGGAACCGATGCCGCCGGCAATCGAGATGCCGCCGATCACACAGGCCGCGACGCTATCGAGTTCGAAGCCGTTGGCGATATCGACATAGGCCACCGCATAGCGCGATACCCAGAGATAGCTGCAAAGCCCCGCCATGGCGCCCGACAGCACGAAGGCGAAGAAGCGCGTGCGGCCGATATCGATGCCGGCATAGACGGCGGCGACGGGATTGCCGCCGGAGGCATAGGCCGAGCGGCCGAAGGGCGTGCGCGTCAGCAGGAAGCCCATGCCGATGACGACGAGGATCGCCACCCAGGAGAGCACGGGCAGGCCGAGAAACACGGTGCGCGGCACGTTGAGGAAGGTCGGCGTCATCTGATGCGCATTCACCCAGCTGCCGCCCGACAGCACGAAGGCCATGCCGCGATAGATGGTGAGCGTGCCAAGCGTGACGACGATCGGCGGGATCTGCAGCACCCAGACGAGAAAGCCGTTGATCGATCCGAGAAAGGCGCCGATGCCGAGCGCCATGACGATCAGCGCGACGAGCGGCAGATCGGGAAAGGCGGCATTGGTCATGGCGACCGCCATGCCGGTGAAGGCAAGGTTGGCAGCGACCGAAAGATCGATCGATTTCGTCAGGATCACCGTCATCTGGGCGAGCGCCAGCATGATCAGGATCGAGGTGTCATTGAAGATGTTGGCAAGATTGCCCGGTTCGGCAAAGCCTTCCGCGCGGGTGGCAAACCCCGCGATCATCAGGATGATGATGCCGGAGAGAAGCAGTTCGCGGCTTTTCAGCAGTTTCGTCATGAAGCGCACTCACGCATTGCCGGTGGCGGCGCGCACCAGCGTTTCCGCCGTGGCCTCCGACCGGTCGTAAAGGCCTGCCATCAGCCCCTCGCGCATCACCATGATCCGGTCCGACATGCCGAGGATTTCCGGCAGTTCGGACGAGACCATGATGATGGACAGGCCCTGGGAGGCAAGTTCGGAAATGAAGCCGTGCACGGCGGCCTTCGAGCCGATGTCGATGCCCTTGGTCGGCTCGTCGAGGATGATCACCTTCGGCTGGGTGGCGAGCCACTTGCCGATCACCACCTTCTGCTGGTTGCCGCCGGAGAGCGTGCCGACCGGCACCGAGAGTGCGGCGGCGCGCAGATCGAGCCGCTCCGCATATTGCCGGGCAAGCTTCAGCTCGTTGGCAGCCTTCAGGAAGCCGGAGCGCGAGGTTTTCGTCAGCGAAGGCAGGGACATGTTCTGGTAGATCGGCATGGGAAGGGCAAGCCCGTGCCGGCCGCGCTCTTCCGGCACATAGACGAGGCCGGCGGCAATTGCATCGCGCGCCGAACGGATCTCGACGGGCGCGCCATTCAGCGTGAGCCGGCCGGACGAGGGGCGGGTGATGCCGAACAGCGACTGGCAAAGCTCGGAGCGTCCGGCCCCGATCAGGCCGTAGATGCCGAGGATCTCGCCGCGCTTCAGCGCAAAGGAGATGTCGCGGAATTCGGTCGGGTGGCTGTAGCCCTCGACCGCGAGCACTGTCTCGCCGATTTCGACGCGGGTCTTCGGGAAGACCTCATGCACGTCGCGGCCGACCATCATGCGCACGATCTCTGCCTGCGGCGTGTCCTTCAGGCGACCGTGGCCGATGGCCTTGCCATCGCGGAAGACGGCGAAATTCTCGGCAATCTCATAGAGTTCATCGAATTTGTGGCTGATGAACAGGATGGCCTTGCCCTGCCGCTTCAGGCCTTCGACGATGCGGAAGAGATCGTCGATCTCCTTGCGCGACAGCGCGGCCGTCGGCTCGTCCATGATGACGATGCGGGCTTCGACGGAGAGTGCACGGGCGATCGCCACCAGATGGCGCTGCGCGATCGAGAGATCCTTCAGCCGGATCGTCGGATCGATCTCGCTCTCCAGCTGGCGCAGCAGCTCGCGCGAACGGGTATTGATGGTGCGCCAGTCGATGGTGCCGAACCGGGTGCGCGGCGCATGGCCGAGGAAGACGTTTTCGCCGACACTCAGTTCGTCGAACAGCACGGTTTCCTGATGGATCGCCGTGACACCCGCATCGATGGCGGCCTGGGCGCTCGAAAACTGTACCGGCTGCCCGTCGAGCAGGATCTCGCCCTCGCTCGGCCGGTAGATCCCGGTCAGGATCTTGACGAGCGTCGACTTGCCGGCACCGTTTTCGCCGATCAGCGC
This sequence comes from Rhizobium sp. RU35A, assembly GCF_900156005.1. Lineage (NCBI taxonomy): Bacteria > Pseudomonadati > Pseudomonadota > Alphaproteobacteria > Hyphomicrobiales > Rhizobiaceae > Rhizobium > Rhizobium sp. RU35A. Next base: position 31,962 of record NZ_FTMR01000014.1, read on the forward strand.
CGTGACCTCGCCCGGATAGAGGCTGATCGACACACGGTCGAGCGCCTTCACGCCCGGAAAGATCTGGCTGATGCCGCGCATTTCCAGAACGGGCGCCTGATCGGCCAGCGGCTTGGTGATGGTCATCGGTGCGACAGCATTCATTGTTGATTTCACCCAAAGACCCCTCCCCAACCCCTCCCCACGAGGGAGAGGGGCTCACCTGCAGCACCCTCGCGGCATCGCGCTGAACGATGCCACAAAGGGTCTCCCCCCTTGTGGGGGAGATGGCCGGCAGGCCAGAGGGGGAATTTTCACAACATGCGGATCAGAAGATCTTCGAGAACTGGTCGATGTTCTTGGCGTCGTAGACGAAGGGGTCGGCCATGGCGGCTTCGCCGTTGTCGCCGATCTTGATCGTGCCCATGCGGCCGGCCTTCACCTCGGTTCCCGGCTTGCCGGTCGCGTCACCCTTGACGAGGTGATAGGCGATCTGGGTTGCCGAATAGCCAAGGTCGATCGGGTTCCAGATCGCGAATTCCTTGGTGGCACCGGACTTGATGGCGCCGGCCATTTCGGAGGGAAGGCCGAGACCCGTGACATAGACCTGGCCGATCTTGCCCGCATCCTTCACGGCCTGCGAGGCCGCAAGAACGCCAACCGTGGTCGGAGCGACGATGACCTTCACATTCGGCTGCGAGGTGAGCAGGCCCTGCGCTTCGCGGTAGCTCTTGTCGGCCAGGTCGTCGCCATAGACGGTGGTGACCAGGTTGAGGCCCGGGAAGTCCTTGAGCTGCTTCTTCATTTCCCCGATCCAGATGTTCTGGTTCGTGGAGGTGGTGGTGGCGGACAGGATCGCGAAATCGCCCTTGCCGCCCGGCAGATGGTCCTTGGCAAGCGTCAGGCACATCTTGCCGATCAGCTCGTTGGACGAGGGGTTGAGGTGCATGATGCGGCCTGCCGGTGCGACACCCGAATCCCAGGAGATGACCTTGATGCCGCGCTGGGCGGCCTTCTTGAGTGCCGGCACGACCGCATCCGGATCGTTGGCGGAGATCGCGATGGCATCCACGCCTTGCGCGATCAGCGAGTTGATCACTTCGATCTGGCCTTCGGCCGTCGTCGAGGTCGGGCCGGTATAGATGATCTTGACGCCGCCCAGTTCCTTGGCAGCCTCTTCCGCGCCCTTGTTGGCAGCTTCGAAGAAGCCGTTGCCGAGCGACTTCACGACCAGCGCGATCTTCACGTCAGCGGCCGAAGCCATTCCGGCCATCGAGACCGATGCTGCGAGCGCCAGCGTTGCCGCACCGAAATGCCGTCTTGTCAGTTTCATAGTCCATCCTCCCAAAAGATAAGCTGGTTGATCTCCCCTTCCCCGGTCGTTGCCTCTCAAGCGACCGAGGAAGCATCCTCTTTGCCGGTCGAAGCCATGGGCTTGACCGTCAGAACCGTCACGCCCGCCGCTTCCAGCATGGCGACCGCCTCATCGGGCACGCCATCATCGGTGATGATGGTCGAGACATTGTCGAGCGGGCAGAGAATCATGCTGGACCGGCGGGCAAACTTGCTGGAATCCACCATGACGATCAGTTCGTCCGCCTGGCGCATCAGCCGCTGTTCACTCTGGATCACGAGTGCATCCGGCTCCATCACGCCATGCGCGGAAATGCCCTGCGCGCCAATGAACATGCGGCGTGCATAGAAATTGCGGATCGCGTCATTCTCGAAGGGCGACAGGATCAGGCTCTGGTCGCGATAGATCGCGCCCCCCGGCACCGAGACCGTGCACTTGGAATGCTTGAGCAGATGCTCGGCAATAGCGAAGGAATTCGTCATCACCTGCAGGCGCCTGGCCGACATGAAGTGGACCATCTGAAAGGTGGTGGTGCCGCCATTGATGATGACGGAATCCCCTTCGTCGCACAGCTCAGCGGCGGCGCGCGCAATTGCGCGTTTCTTGTCGATATTGACCGATTCAGACACCCGGAACGGACGCGCCGCCAGATTGCCCTGCTGCGGCGGATGCACGGCTTCCGCCCCGCCCCGCACACGCCGAAGCCTGCCTTGCACATGCAGTGCCGCAATGTCGCGCCGGATCGTGGCTTCTGAAGCCTCGGTCAACTCGGCAATATCCTGCACCGTCACCACAGGCTTCTCCTGGATGGCGCTCAGAATGATGCGATGACGCTCGCGTTCGTGCATGGGTGTCCTCCTTGCTTCGATCTAGTCGCAAGACCTTTACCCTGTCAATCATAAACGATCAAAAAAGATTATATTGCAGCGCACAATGCGCATTTATGATCGTTTATGATTGACAAGCGCCCCCGGCCTGCGCGATATCCTGCAGGCAAAGGAGATGCTTCGCCCGCCGGGCAAGCGACATGAACACCTGGGAGGACTTTCCATGTCGGGCCAAACCCGCCTTCTCGAAAACCGTTGGGATGATGCTTACGCGGCGACTCTGGATGAGCCCGGCAAGCTGCTTTATCGCTCGAACCTGCTCGGCGCCGACAAGCGCATCACCAATTACGGCGGCGGCAACACCTCCGCAAAGGTGATGGAAACCGACCCTCTGACGGGCGAAAAAGTGCAGGTTCTCTGGGTGAAGGGGTCCGGCGGCGATGTCGGTACCATCAAGCTCGACGGTTTCGCCACGCTCTACCAGGAGAAGCTCGAAGCACTGAAGGGCATCTATCAGGGCGTTCACGACGAAGACCGCATGGTGGGTTTCCTGCCGCACTGCACCTTCAACCTGAACCCGCGCGCCGCTTCCATCGACACGCCGCTCCACGGTTTCGTGCCCTTTACCCATGTCGATCACATGCATCCGGATGCGATCATCGCGATCGCTGCTTCCAAGAATTCCAAGGACCTGACGAGCCAGATCTTCGGTTCGGATATCGGCTGGCTGCCCTGGCGCCGCCCCGGTTTCCAGCTGGGTCTCGACCTCGAAGCCTTCGTGAAGGCCAACCCGACGGCCAAGGGCGTCGTGCTGGAAAGCCATGGCCTGTTCACCTGGGCCAATGATGCCAAGGAATGCTACCTGCTGACGCTCGAGATCATCAACAAGGCGATCGAGTGGTTCGCTGCTCAGACCGAAGGCAAGGTCATCTTCGGCGGCGCTGCCACCGAAAGCCTGTCGGCCGCCGAGCGCCGCGCCATTGCCGCCAAGCTGATGCCGGAAATCCGTGGCCGCATCGGCAAGGCGGAGCGCAAGCTGGGCGATTTCGACGATCAGGATGCCGTGCTCGAATTCGTCAATTCGAAACATCTGAAGCCGCTCGGCGCGCTCGGCACCTCCTGCCCGGACCATTTCCTGCGCACCAAGATCCGCCCGCTGATCCTCGATTTCGATCCGGCCCATCCGGATGTCGATGCGGCGATTGCGGGCCTCGACAAGGCGCTGGAGGATTACCGCGCCGATTACACCCGCTATTACGAAAGCTGCAAACACGACAATTCGCCTGCCATGCGTGACCCGAACCCGGTCATCTTCCTTGTTCCCGGCGTCGGCATGCTGTCCTTTGCCAAGGACAAGGCGACCGCCCGCATCGCCGGCGAGTTCTATGTCAACGCCATCAACGTGATGCGCGGCGCCTCCACCGTGTCCGAGTATCAGGGCCTGCCCGAACAGGAGGCCTTCGACATCGAATACTGGCTGCTGGAAGAGGCAAAGCTGCAGCGCATGCCGAAGCCGAAGAGCCTTGCCGGCCGTGTCGCCCTCGTCACCGGCGGTGCCGGCGGCATCGGCCGGGCAACGGCGGAGCGGCTGATGGCGGAGGGCGCCTGCGTGGTGCTGGCCGATATCGATGCCGAGGCGCTGGATGCTGCCAAAGCCGATTTTGCCAAGCGCTACAGCGCAGATAGCGTGCGCGCCGTTCAGCTTGATGTGACGAAGGAAGAGGCCGTGACCGCCGCTTTCGCGGACGCCAGCGTGGAGTTCGGCGGCGTCGACATTCTCGTCTCCAATGCCGGCATTGCCTCCTCCGCTCCGGTGGAAGAGACGACGCTTGCCATGTGGGACAAGAACATCAGCATTCTCGCCACCGGCTACTTCCTTGTTTCACGTGAAGCGTTCCGCCTGTTCCGCCGCCAGAACCTCGGCGGCAACGTGGTGTTCGTCGCCTCCAAGAACGGTCTTGCCTCCTCTCCCAATGCCTCGGCCTATTGCACAGCCAAGGCCGCCGAGATCCATCTGGCCCGCTGCCTGGCGCTGGAAGGCGCGGAAGCCGGCATTCGCGTCAACACGGTTAACCCGGATGCGGTGCTGCGCGGCTCCAAGATCTGGAACGGCGAATGGCGCGAACAGCGCGCCGCCTCTTCCAAGATCGAGGTGAGCGACCTGGAGGAACATTACCGCAAGCGCTCCATGCTCAAGCTGAACGTGTTCCCGGAGGATATCGCCGAAGCCATCTATTTCCTGGCCTCGGATCTTTCGGCCAAGTCGACCGGCAACATCATCAACGTGGACGCCGGCAACGCCCAGAGCTTTACGCGATAAAAGAACGTCTCCGCTGGGTGGCCTGGTTCCCCTCTCTGACTTGCCAGGCATCTCCCCCCAAGGGGAAGATGTCGGGCAGGACAGAGGGGGATATGCCCCACGACGAAGCCCAAAAGTGGAACGTCATAAACGTGAACGGTCTGTACGGGAGGAACCAATGACAGATCTGAAGATTGCAGGCGATGTGATCGCCGCTGAAAACGAAAAGCGCGCCGCCGCGCTCACCACCGATTATGCGGCACTCGGCGAGAAACTGGCCCGCAGCAATATCGACATCGACGCACTCACTGAGAAGGTCGCCGAATTCTTTGTCGCCGTCCCCTCCTGGGGTGTCGGCACAGGCGGCACGCGCTTTGCCCGCTTTCCGGGTCTCGGAGAGCCGCGCCATATCTTAGACAAGCTGGAGGATTGCAGCGTCATCCAGCAGCTGACACGGGCGACACCGACCGTTTCCCTGCACATCCCGTGGGACAAGGCAGACCCGAAGGAGCTGAAGGCGAAGGGTGATTCGCTCGGCCTCGGTTTCGACGCGATGAACTCGAACACCTTCTCCGATGCGGCCGATCAGGCGCATTCCTATAAATACGGCTCGCTCAGCCACGTGGATGCGGCAACCCGCGCCCAGGCGGTGGAGCACAATCTGGAATGCATCGAGATCGGCAATGCCATCGGCTCGAAGGCGCTGACGGTGTGGATCGGTGACGGCTCCAACTTCCCCGGCCAGTCGAACTTCACCCGCCAGTTCGAGCGCTATCTCGATTCGATGCGCGCCATCTACAAGGCGCTGCCGGATGACTGGCGCCTGTTTTCCGAACACAAGATGTACGAGCCCGCCTTCTACTCGACGGTGGTGCAGGACTGGGGCACCAACTACCTGATCGCGCAGACGCTGGGTGACAAGGCCTTCTGCCTCGTGGATCTCGGTCACCACGCGCCGAATACGAATATCGAAATGATCGTCGCCCGCCTCATCCAGTTCGGCAAGCTGGGCGGCTTCCATTTCAACGATTCGAAATACGGCGACGACGATCTCGACGCCGGCTCCGTCGAACCCTACCGCCTGTTCCTCGTCTTCAACGAACTGGTGGATGCCGAGCATCGCGGGGTCAAGGGCTTCCACCCCGCCCACATGATCGACCAGAGCCATAACGTGACCGATCCGATCGAGAGCCTCATTGCATCCGCCAACGAGATCCGCCGCGCCTATGCCCAGGCGCTGCTGGTCGACCGGGTTGCGCTGGAGGGATTCCAGGAGAGCAATGATGCGCTGATGGCGACCGAGACGCTGAAGCGCGCCTATCGCACCGATGTCGAACCGATCCTCGCCGAGGCTCGTCGCCGGGCGGGCGGCGCGATCGATCCCATCGCCACCTATCGTTCGAGCGGTTACCGCGCGCGCGTTGCTTCCGAACGCCCGGCGGTGAAGGGTGGTTCGGGCGGCATCGTATAACTGAATTTGCCTTGATGGAGCGGCCTGAAAGGCCGCTCCACTCCTGATTTTTCCAGTATGACAAGCTCGATCTATTCGATTAACCAGATTTTTTAATCAAAGTTTAAAATCGGTTAAGGCGCCCTCTTGCGTCGCAGCATGGTCTGATAGACTGTCGGCTATCGAATGACGGGGTGACTTGATGACGGATGTGTCTGAACGACAGCGGCAGGCTGAGCAGGCTTCAACAGCCGTAGACAGCGCTAACATCGCCCTGGAACCGCGACAGCAATCCGCAGCACGCAAGCCTCCGGAGGGACGCTTGGCAGCCTTCGCGGACACGCTGCCGATCGAACTCAGCTTTGCCACGGCCAGCTATGAACAGCTGGAAGTGCGTCTCGACCCGGCACTGAAGACGCTGTGGTACTTCATGAAGCCGACGGAAGCGCCGAGCTACACGCCGGATCTGCTGCGCGACCTCTCCGCCCTTAGAAGCCGTATCCAGAAACTCTTCGAGCGACCGACTGACGAACCGCCTCTGCTCTATCTGGTCAACGGCTCCAAGCAGCCGAACATCTTCAATCTCGGCGGTGATCTCGGTTATTTCGCCGATCATATACGGGCCCGCGACCGCGACGGCCTGCGCCGCTATGCGCTCGACTGCGTCGATCTGGTCTATTCCTCCTCCCAGAGCCTTGACCTGCCGATCTTCCTCATCTCGCTGGTACAGGGCGACGCGCTGGGTGGCGGCTTCGAGGCGGCCCTTGCCTCCGACATCATCATTGCCGAGCGCAAGGCGAAATTCGGATTGCCGGAAATCCTCTTCAACCTGTTTCCCGGCATGGGCGCCTATTCCTTCCTGTCACGGCGGCTCGATCCGACGCGCGCCACGAAGATGATCATGAGCGGGCGCATCTACACCGCCGACGAACTGCACGAAATGGGTCTGGTGGATGTGGTGGTGGACAACGGGCGCGGCGAAGAGGGCGTGCGTGACTATATCGTCCGCAACAGCCGCAAGCATGCCATCCAGCGCACGATGCGCGATGTGCGCCGCCGCGTGAACCCGATCACCCACCAGGAACTGATCGACGTGGTGGATCTGTGGGTGGATGCCGCAATGGCGCTTGAAGATGCGGACCTGCGCAAGATCGACCGCCTGCGCGGCGCCCAGGCCAAGCGCATCGAAGCAAGCCTCTGAGACTTATACCAGGTGTCGATGATCGGAACCCATAAGGATGGCTTATTGCCGGTTTCTGGCTAGGCGCGGCGCAAAGGGCGATGCTTTCGCATCGGCCAAGCGGCGCAACAACGCCAGAAACCGGCCAGCAGGCCTCGACGGCGCACGCCGCATCCTCAGGAGGCGAGCCGGGTTCGGACCTCCTGCTGCAGGCGCTCGAATTCGCTCGTCAGCGTCTGCAGGTGAAGTTCGCCCTGCTGGGCAAGTTCTGGATCGTTGATTTCCCGCCACTCCAGGCACAGCTGGTAGATGCGGGCAGCCCCCACATTGGCTGCGGCGCTGCGCAGCGCATGGGCAGAATTTCGGAAGCCCTGTACGTTCTCCTCGGCCACCGCATGCGACAGTGCCTTCAGCGCTTCGACGGAATCATTGACGAACTGCTCCAGAAGCTGATCGACGAAATCGGCACCGCCCAGTTGCTCGAGCGCCTCGCAGGTGGCCATGTCGATCACCGGCCGGTCCGCGATGGCCGGCGCCGAAAGCTCTGCGGGGACGGCAGGCGACGTCTCCTCGGCCTCGGTTTCGCCAAGAACGGCTTCGATCGCCTCCAGCAGCCGGCGCGGTTCGAGCGGCTTTGTCAGGCATTCGGCCATGCCGGCCTCCAGGCAGCGCTCGCGGGCTTCGCCAGTGGCATCGGCGGTGACGGCAATGATCGGGATCTCCTTCATGCCGAGCGCGGCAAAGCGGTAGAACTTGGTGGCCTCGATACCGTTCATGACGGGCATGTTGACATCCATCAGCACCAGATCGAGATCGCCTTGCAGCATGCGCTCCACGGCCGCCTCGCCGTTTTCCACCACCTCATAGGCATGGCCGCCGGTTTCCAGGATCTTGCCCAGCACCATCTGGTTGGTCTTGTTGTCGTCAGCGATCAGAAGCTTCAGCCGGCGCATTGTGCCGCGGGGCGTAATGGCCTCGGAGGCGCGATCGCCCGGCCCGTCGGCCATCGCGGCCAGCACCGACAGATTGGCGGGGGCCTCTGGATCGATCGCGGTAAAGAACAGATCACGCATGGCGGGCGTCAGACGCACCGTCTCGCTGTGCGGCGCGACCAGCACCAGAAGCGGCGCATCCTCGGGCGGTACCGCATCCAGGAGACGGGCAGCCAGACGGGCCGACGAGGGGTCGCGCATCTGCGCATCGATCAGGACAAGCGGCTGGCCAACCCCGCAACGGCGCAGGCGCGCGAGACAGGCAAGCCCGTCCTCGAGACTGTCCACCTGCTCTGCTGCGGCAAAGGCTGGCGCCGGAAGGGAACCTGCGCCGAAATGGACAAAGGAAGGCAGCGCCACATCGACCTCGTCGACTGCCACAGCCTCCACCGGCAGGCTGAAGTGGAAGGTGCTGCCCTCACCGGGCGCGCTCACCACGCCGATCTCGCCGCCCATGGCGCGCACCAGCTGGCGGACAATCGCAAGCCCGAGGCCGGTTCCGCCGAACCTGTCGAGGATCGTGCCGTCTGCCTGGGTGAACCGCTCGAAGATCCGGCCATGCGCGGCGGGATCGATGCCGATGCCGGTGTCGGAAACCTCCACCTGAAGCGCAGTGCCCCGCTCGGTCTCACAGAAGCCGACATCGATGCGCACATGGCCATGCGCAGTGAACTTCACCGCATTGCTGGCAAGGTTCAGCAGGATCTCTTCCAGATGCCGGCGGTCGGCCAGAATGAACCGTGGTGTCTCGCCACTCATATGCAGGGCCAGCCGCAGACCCTTGGCATGGGCGGCAACGCCCGCAATCGCGCGCACATCCTTCAGCAGGCTTGGCAGGTCAACCCGCTCCAGCTGGATCTTCACCTGCCCGGCCTCGATACGCGACAGGTCGAGCACCGCCTCGATCAGGGATAGCAGCGACCGACCGGACCGGCTGATGGTGCGCACCATGTCCTTGTGCTCTCCCTTCAGCGACATGCCGAGCAGGAGATCGCTGAGGCCGATGATGGCGTTCAGCGGCGTACGCAGTTCATGGCTCATGCTGGCCAGAAACAGGCTTTTCGCCTGGCTTGCCTGTTCGGCCTCGCGCTTGGCCTGCGAGAGCTTGCGGATAAGCTTGGCCGTATAGGCGGGAATGACGATCAGTGCGCCGATCAGACCAATGGAGAGATTGGTCTCCTCCTGCCAGTAGGTCGTGCTGAGGATGACCGCGACGAAGCCCGAGACAGCCGCCACTGCGGCAAGGGCGAGATAAACGACGCCAAAGCGGAAGCCGTTGCCGAGAACCGCCCAGAAATAGACGAGGAACAGGCCGGCACCGGCTTCGCCGCTCACATGCAGGCCATAGGAGAAGGTGCCGACATCCGCCACGATGCCGGCCACCCGGCGATAATGGCAGACATCAGGCACCAGAAGAATGTGCACGAAAAGACAGGCGGCAAAGAGGGCGAAAATGGAGACCGGCAGGGCCGCGACATCGAGCGCCGCCACCGCGGCATCGGAACCGAAGGCGCTGGCAACGACCAGATAGATGATGATGCCGGAGGCCAGCAGCAGGCGGTTCGTCGTCAGTTCGTGTTCGGTATCGGGGCGGTTGCGCAGCAGCGTGCGCAGATCCCGAAGGCTTGCGGGCAGCCGCCACCGCTGCGCCGGCCGCACGGGGCGCGTCACGCTCATGCGTCGACCTCTGCCCGCTGCCCGGACTGCAGGAAGGCGACGAACTGTTCCGCCGGCATGGGGCGCCCGTAGAGATAACCCTGCATCACGTCGCACCCATCGGCCTTCAGGAGCTCCGCCTGGGCGCGGGTCTCGACCCCCTCGGCCACCACGCTGAGGCCAAGGCTATGGCCGAGATTGGCCACCGTGCGCACGATCGTGTGGTCGCTCGGATCTTCCACCATGTTGCGCACGAAGCTCTGGTCGATCTTGATCCGGTCGATCGGGAACTGGCGGATGTAGTTCAGCGAGGAATAGCCGGTGCCGAAATCGTCGATGGAGATGCTTACACCAAGATTGGCAATCTGCTTCAGCGCCGAAACGACGGTATCGGTATTCTCGATCACGATGTTCTCGGTGATTTCCACGTCAAGATAGCGCGGCTCAAGCTGCGACAGCGTGAGCGCGCGCTCCACGAGTTGCGCCACGTTGACCCGGCGGAACTGGACGGGCGAGAGATTGACGCTGATGCGCAAGTCATTCAGCCCCATGCGCTGCCAGGATTTCGCCTCGCGGCAAGCCTCCAGCAGAACCCATTCGTTGATCGGCACGATCAGGCCGTTTTCCTCGGCACGCGACAGGAACAGGCCGGGCGCCAGAACCCCCTGCTCCGGATGGTTCCAGCGCAGCAGCGCCTCGGCCCCTACCACGCAGCCGGTGGCAGACGAAATCTGCGGCTGAAAATAGACGACGAACTGCCGCTCCTGGATGGCCGTGCGCAGCTTTCCGTCCAGCACCGCATTGTTGCGCATCCTTTCGGCCATATTGGTCTCGAAGAAGCGCACCTGGTTGCCGCCGGTTTCCTTGGCCTGATACATCGCCAGCTCTGCATTTTTCACCAGCCGGTTGACATCGGTGCCATCGGCGGGATGCATCGTGGTGCCGATGCTGACGCTGCAGCAGAAGCGCTTGCCCTCGCTGATGAAGGGCTGCGCCACCACATCCATGACCTGCTCGGCAAACTGGATGGCGCTGATGCTGCCCTGCGAAATCGTCTGCAGCACGGCGAACTGATCCCCCCCGACGCGCGCCACCATGTCATCCGCCTCGACAAGCGTCCGGAGGCGGCGCGCCACCTCCTTGAGAAACTCGTCGCCCGCATCGTGCCCGAGCAGTTCGTTGACGCTCTTGAACTCGTCGATATCAACGCAGTGGAGCGCGAAGGCGCGATCGCCGCGCCGTGCCCTTGCCACCTCGCGGCGCAGGCGGTCGAGCATGTAGTTGCGGTTAGGCAGATTGGTCAGCGCATCATGGCGGGCGACATGCAGCAGATGCTGTTCGCCCCGCTTGCGGTCCGTGATGTCCAGCGCACTGGTGACGACGCCGACGACGATGTCGTTGCTGTCGCGCAACGGCGACTTGGTGGTGAGAAGGACGCGCTTCTCACCGGCGGCACTCGTCAGCTCGCGCTCGAAGCTCTGCAGCGGCTGGCCGGTACGCAGCACCTTGCGGTCCAGCATACGGTTTGGCCCGGCCAGTTCCGGATCGACCAGCGTGTCGCTGCTGCGACCGACCAGGCTTGCCGGGTCGCGGTCAAGGAAAGCACCGGCGAGCGCATTGACAAAGAGAATGTTACCGTTGGCATCGCAGGCACTGACCATGGCCGGCACCGTATCGATGACCTGCGCCAGCCGCTCGCTGGAATCACGAAGAACCGCCGCGCGCGATTCTTCACTGGTGGCAAGTTCGACAGCCAGGTTGCGCGCCCGGCTTTCGAGCAGAAGCTGCTGCTTGCGCAGTTTCAGGAGATTGCGCGCGCGCGTGGTGAATTCCTGGTGATCGACCGGACTTTGCAGGAAATCCGTGGCACCCGCCTCCAGCGCACGCATGCGAAAGCTGCGTTCCTCATAGACGGTGATGACGATGACAGGAATTTCCGCGAAGCCGGGCAGGGCACGCAGCGCACGGATGAAGGCAGCGCCATCCATGACCGGCATCTTGAAATCCGTGACGATCAGGTCCGGAACCGTTCCGGCCTCGAAGGCTGCCAGCGCCATTGCGGGATCTGCGTAGCAGCGGATCTCCACCCCCTCCTCGATGGAGGACGCAAGCCTCTCGAAGATGCGGCGATTTGTTTCCTGGTCGTCAAGAATCGCGATGAGGGGCATGTAGCGTTCCGATGGCATCTCGGTGTCAGGCGAATCGGCGGCAGACCCGGGACTGCCGCGCAAGGTTTTCATGCCTTTCCCGGCACGTCATCCAGACGTTAGGAGGCAAAGCGTTAACAGTTCGATACCGCAAACATTAAAACGGGGCCGTTCTGATGCGATCGGGAGACAGATTTTACCCCCCGCATTTCAGGGAGAACAAATGTGGCATAACAACCACACCCGAGGCCCGGATCGGACAGGCCAAACCGGCGCCCGGCGCATTCCTTTGACGATGTCTAATATACGACCTAACCTCCCGCCCGGAAACGGATCAGGGAGGGTGAGATGTCGTTTTCATCCTATGATGCACTGGAGGCGAGCGATCTGTCCCTGCTGCGCAAGGTGCTGGAAGAGGTCTGCCGGGAGCGCGCCATTGCCTTGGACAGCGAGGAAGCCTCCAGCATGGCCCGGGCACTCATCGACTGGTACCTGTTCGGCATCCGCCATCCCCAGCAGTTGAAGGACATGCTGGATCCGCTGCCTCTGACCCACCCATCCCCCTGACCAGAGCCGCCGTCACGTCCCACCGCCTTTATCGCCCTTTTGCCGCCGGGCCGCTTGTCAGCCTGAAACCAGCGACTTACCGCTGCGGCACGGCCAGAGGCCAACCAGCCTGATTCGCCCTCCCTCATCCTCGCCACCACACGGGAAACGGCATGTCCAGAAAAGACAAGCGCAGCCCTCTCGACAAGCTTCGCAAGCATTGGCAACGGGCGGATACGGCAGACCGCCAGGCCTTCGTCGCGCAGCTGCGGCAGGAGGGTTTTCTGGCTGGCGACGAGACGGATGGCATGCAGACGTCCCCTGACGAGCAGCCAGGCTGCGGGATCGATGGGGCCAACGGGTTGATTGCCAATGGCCGCTACCTGCTGCCGCTGACGGTGGCACGGATCGAGGCGATCATGATCCGTCGCCGCATCACGCCGGTCGATGTCATGCGCGAGGCGGGCTTTGCCGGGGATGGTGCGGTGCTGACGCGTGCGTTGATCCGTCAGGCCAGCCTGCGCCTCGCAGTCATTGCGGCCCTCCGCGACTGGCTGCGAGAGAACGAAGCCGAGCCATCGTCCGCCCTTCCGGAAACAGACCCTCTTCCCACCACAGAAACCTCCGGAGAGAGCCCCCGGTCGATCTGCTCCGGCGGCGAGGACGCGGCGGAGCAAGTTTCCGATCCTGAGGTGGCCAGACTCAGAAATCGATAGCGCGGCCGTTGATTTCCCAGTCGCCGAAGCGGGCGGGATCGGCACCACCACGACCGCCCAGTTCCGGCGGCAGGTCGAGCGGCTTTTCGCGGGCGCGGCGTTCCTCGGCTTCCTTCAGCGCCCGTTGCGCGGCCGGCGACAGCACCTTCGGCGCCGCCTCGGTGTGAGCGTCCGTGTCGCGATTGTCGTTGTCCGGCGTCTGCATGGTCTGTCTCGTCATCTTGAAGGCGATCTGGCCGAAAGCGGTCTGGCTGGGTCGCAATATTGAAATGGCGTCCCGAATGACCACATCCTACGGCAAAAGGCGGCGCTCTTGAAGCGCTCAGACGATTTTGCCCGGAGACGTGACGATGAACATGATCCGCACTGCCATGCTGCTGGCCTTCATGACCGCATTGTTCATGGGCGTCGGCTTCCTGATTGGCGGGCGCGGCGGCATGATGATCGCCCTCCTGATCGCCGCCGGCATGAACCTGTTTTCCTACTGGAATTCCGACCGCATGGTGCTGTCCGCCTATGGCGCGCAGGAGGTGGATGCGCACAACGCGCCGGAGTTCTATCACATGATCCGCGATCTCGCGGCCCGCGCCGGCCTGCCGATGCCGCGCGTCTACATCTACCAGAACCCGCAGCCGAATGCCTTCGCCACGGGCCGCAATCCGGAAAATGCCGCAGTCGCCGCCTCAACCGGCCTGCTCGAACAGCTGAGCCCCGAGGAGGTGGCGGGCGTGATGGCGCATGAACTGGCGCATATCCAGAACCGCGACACGCTGACCATGACGATCACCGCGACGCTGGCGGGCGCCATTTCCATGCTCGGCAATTTCGCCTTCTTCTTCGGCGGCAACCGCGAGAACAACAATCCGCTCGGCTTCGTCGGCGTGCTGGTGGCGATGATCGTCGCGCCCTTTGCCGCGATGCTGGTGCAGATGGCGATCAGCCGCACGCGCGAATATTCCGCCGACCGCCGCGGCGCGGAAATCTGCGGCAATCCGCTCTGGCTCGCCTCGGCGCTCGCCAAGATCGCGGGCGCTGCGCATGTCATCCCCAACAACGATGCCGAGCGCAATCCGGCAACCGCCCACATGTTCATCATCAATCCCCTGTCCGGCGAGCGGATGGACAATCTGTTCTCTACCCATCCGGACACCGGAAACCGCATCGCCGCCTTGCAGGCCATGGCGGCCGAGGGCTTTGCAGGCGGCTCCGGCGGTTATGGCCAGACAGGCCCCGCCTCTATGGACACCCGCGCGGCCGATTTCGGTGCCGCTGCCTCGACGCGCGGTGCCTGGACTGATAGACCGACGCGCAAATCGCGTTCCGTGCCGACCACCGGTCCGGTGCGTCGCCCCGATGAACCGCGCAAGGGTCCCTGGTCTTGACCGCAGACGACACGTCCCCAAAGACACGCAAGCCTGAAAAACGCCCGTCGAAACCGGCCGGCACGTCCGCCCCGAAACAGGCAGCGGCGCCCGACAAGCCCGGCCTCGACGTGCGCATGGCCGCCGCCAAGATCCTTGCCGCCGTCATCGATAAGAAGACGCCGCTCGACGGCATGCTCGATGCCGTGCACGGCAACCCGGCCTACAAGGCGCTGAGCGATGCTGACCGCGCCCTGGTGCGCGCCATCCTCAACACCACGCTCCGCCACCTGCCGCGCATCGAAAAGAGCCTGTCCCTGATGCTGGACAAGCCGCTGCCGGAAGGCGCGCGCGCGCTGCAGCACGTTCTGACCACCGCCGCCGCGCAGATCCTCTACCTCGACGTGCCCTCGCATGCCGCCGTCGACCTTGCCGTCGAGCAGGCCAATCGCGATCCGCGCAACCGCCGCTTTGCCAAGCTGGTGAACGCGCTCCTGCGGCGCATGGTGCGCGAGCGCGACGCGATTCTCGCCGCAAGCCACGCCATTCTGCCGGTGCCGGGCTGGTTCCATGCACGGCTGGTGAAGGCCTATGGCGAGGCGGAGGCGCGGCGGATCGCCGAGGCGCAGCTGACGCCGGCGCCGATCGACCTCACGGTCAAGGCCGAGCCCGCGCTTTGGGCCGAGCGGCTGAACGCCAGGCTTCTGCCGACGGGAAGCCTGCGGCTTGCCGCCTTCGAGGGCAGCGTTGCGGCCCTTCCCAGCTTTTCCGAAGGGGTCTGGTGGGTGCAGGATGCGGCCGCCAGCCTGCCCGCGCGCCTGTTCGGCCCGCTTGCCGGCAAGCGCATTGCCGATCTCTGCGCCGCGCCCGGCGGAAAGACCGCACAGCTGGCCGCGCTTGGCGCCGAGGTGATCGCCATCGAGCAATCCGCCAACCGGGCCGAGCGGCTGAAGGAGAACCTCGCACGTCTCTCGCTGTCGGCGGAGGTGCTGAACATCGATCTCTTCGCCTACAAGCCCGACGAACTGCTGGACGGCGTGCTGCTCGATGCGCCCTGTTCTTCCACCGGCACCACGCGCCGGCACCCGGACGTGCTGTGGACCAAGAGCATGAAGGACATCGAGAAACTGGCGGAGTTGCAGGCGCGCATGCTGCGCCACGCGCTGACGCTGGTGAAGCCGGGTGGCCTCGTCGTCTTTTCCAACTGCTCGCTCGATCCGCTGGAAGGCGAGGATCTGGTGGCGGCGCTTCTCCGGGACAATCCGGGCGTGGAGCGCGTGGCCGTGCGCCGCGAGGACTGGCCGGGGCTGGAGGAGGCGATCTCACCCGCCGGCGATTTCCGCACCACGCCGGCGATGATTGCGCCAGGCGAGGGCTATGCGGGCGGCATGGATGGCTTTTTCGCCTGCAGGCTGCGTCGGCGGTAAGACTTTCTTCACCATAAACGACCACAGTCGGGCACAGGAATGGATCGTGCCCGCTGCCCGGGTGCGGGAGGGGTCCATCAGGGATTTCCGGTATTGGTCATGCTGTTCGCCGCGCGCCGCAGACATCTTGCGTTGGGGATGACCGAGGCGCGCCGTCGTCTGGGTCGCCGGATGACGACGCTTGCCATGCAGCGCTGCCGCCTTGGCCTCGATGTTCCGGAGCGGCTGATCGTGGCACCGACGGACCTGCGGGCCATAGACCCCTTCATTGCCGAGGAGATTCTCGCAGGGCGCTTTCCGCTGGCCGGCAAGTTGCTGGAGACAGAGGGCGAATCCCCCTTTCTCGTGCCAGCACCTTCGCGTGCCTTCGCAGAAAGGCTGCATTCTTTCGCCTGGCTACGTCACATGCGGGCGCTGCGCAGCGTGGAAGCCAGGGCGCGAGCCCGCCTGATCGCCATATCCTGGATGAATCACCACCAGAAACGGCTGTCCGGCACCGCCTGGCAGCCGCATGTGGCTGCCGAGCGCATGATCGCCTGGCTGTCCCATTCGCCGGTGATGCTGCAGGGCGCCGAAGGCCATTTCTATCGCCGCTTCATGAAGAGCCTGGCGGTGCAGCGGCTTTATCTGCGCAAGGTCTTTTCCACGCTGCCGGAGGGGGAAACGCGGTTGCGCATCCGCATCGCGCTCGCCATGGCTTCGCTCGCCATGCCTTCCAGCGACAAGCTGATCCGCCGCGAAGGCGTCAATCTCGATCTGGAACTGGAGCGGCAGATCCTCGCCGATGGCGGGCATGTGTCGCGCAATCCGCGCAGCATGCTGGAACTGCTGCTCGATCTTCTGCCGCTGCGCCAGACCTATATCAATCTCGGCCATGACGTACCGGCAAGGCTCATCCCGGCGATCGACCGCATCTATCCGGCGCTGCGCTTCTTCCGTCATCAGGACGGCGATCTCGCCCTGTTCAACGGCGCAACCGCCACGCCGGCCACGGAACTCATGTCGGTGCTGCGCTATGACGAGACGGCGGGCAAGCCCTTCAAGGCCCTGCCGCACAGCCAGTACCATCGGCTGACCGCCGGCGAGACGACGATCCTCGTCGATACCGGCACGCCGCACTCGGCGGATCTGTCGGCCGGTGCCCATGCGGGCTGCCTGTCCTTCGAGATGTCAGCCGGCCGCAGCCGCTTCATCGTGAATGCCGGCGCCCCGAAATTCGCCGATGCGAAACTCCGGCTTCTGTCACGCGCCACCGCCACCCATTCCACAGTGACGCTGGGCGAAACCTCCTCGCAGCGCATCCTGCAATCGACCTTCCTTGGCCCGCTGATGGCCTCCGGCATCGATGAAGTGACATCGACCCGCTGGGAGGATGCCTATGGCAATGACTGGCTGAAGGCGAGCCATGACGGCTATGTGGAGGCCTTCGGCTATGTCCACCAGCGCGAGATCGGGCTGTCGGCCAAGGGCGACAAGATCAAGGGGCACGATCATTTCTTCATGCCGGACGAGGGCGGCAAGCCAAGGCCCGGTCGAAGGGTGGCGGGCACCGCCCGCTTCCACATCCATCCCAATGTGGCCCTGAAGCGCATCCACGACGATCTAATCGCCATGGCAACGCCCGGCGGCGACACCTGGCTGTTTTCCGCCCCCGGCCAGCGGGTGGAGATCGAGGAAGACGTCTTCTTCGCCGATGTCTCCGGCATGCGGGCAAGTCGCCAGCTGGTGATCGCCTTCTCCCTGCCGGAAACCGCAGACCTGCGCTGGATGCTGAAGCAGCAGCATTGAGCGGCCTCTGGCGCCGGCAGCCCGTTTCCTCCGGCGCCAAGCTGTGCTAACGCGCGAGCCATGAAGGCGCCCGATCGCTGTCCGAGGGGCGCGCACCAGCACGGAGTATCCCGATGGCCGTCGTCTCGAAAATGATCCCCGCCCCCGACCAGGTAAAAATCCGCACCGCCCTTCTCTCGGTTTCTGACAAGACCGGCATCGTGGAACTGGCAAAGGCGCTCAGCGAGCACGGCGTGCGCCTGCTCTCCACCGGCGGCACCTTCAAGGCGATCCGCGATGCAGGCCTTGCCGTCACCGACGTGTCCGACGTCACCGGATTTCCGGAAATCATGGATGGCCGGGTGAAGACGCTGCATCCCGGCGTGCATGGCGGCCTGCTCGCCATCCGTGACGATGCGGAGCATGTGAAGGCGATGGAAGAGCACAAGATCGGCGCGATCGATCTCGCCGTCATCAACCTCTATCCCTTCGAGGAAGTGCGCGCCGCGGGCGGCGACTATCCGACGACGGTGGAAAACATCGATATCGGCGGCCCCGCCATGATCCGCGCCGCAGCCAAGAACCACGCCTATGTCACGGTGGTCGTCGATCCGCAGGATTATCCGCAGCTGATCCAGACGCTGGCCAGCAATGACGGCCAGACGGCTTACGCCTTCCGCCAGAAGCTTGCGGCCCGCGCCTATGCCCGCACCGCCGCCTATGACACGATGATTTCCAACTGGTTCACCGAGGCGCTCGACATCGAGATCCCGCGCTACCGTACGCTCGGCGGCGCGCTGTCACAGGAAATGCGCTATGGCGAGAACCCGCACCAGGCGGCCGGCTTCTACCTGACCGGCGAGAAGCGTCCGGGCGTTGCCACGGCCAGGCTGCTGCAGGGCAAGCAGCTCTCCTACAACAACATCAACGATACCGATGCCGCCTTCGAACTGGTCAGCGAATTCTTCCCGGAAAACGCGCCGGCCTGCGCCATCATCAAGCATGCCAACCCCTGCGGCGTGGCGATCGGCTCCAGCCTGACGGATGCCTACAAGCGGGCGCTCGCCTGCGACAGCGTTTCGGCCTTCGGCGGCATCGTGGCGCTGAACACGCTGCTCGACGCGGAAACCGCGACGGAAATCGTCAAGATCTTCACCGAGGTCATCATCGCGCCTGACGTCACCGACGAGGCGCAGGCGATCATTGCCGCCAAGAAGAACCTTCGCCTGCTGGTGACCGGTGGCCTGCCCGACCCGCGCTCGCGCGGCTTCACTGCCAAGACCGTCTCCGGAGGCCTTCTGGTGCAGACCCGCGACAACGCGATGGTGGAAGATCTCGACCTCCGGGTCGTCACGAAGCGCGCCCCGACCGAGCAGGAACTGATCGACATGAAGTTCGCCTACAAGGTGGCGAAACATGTCAAGTCGAATGCGGTGGTCTATGCCAAGGACGGCCAGACGGCCGCCATCGGCGCCGGCCAGATGAGCCGCGTCGATTCCGCCCGCATCGCTGGCCTGAAGGCCGAGGAAGCAGCAAAGGCCATGGGCTGGGCCGAACCGATGACCAGGGGCTCGGCCGTTGCCTCCGAAGCCTTCCTGCCCTTTGCCGACGGCCTTCTGTCGATGATCGCCGCCGGCGCCACCGCCGTGATCCAGCCGGGCGGCTCGATGCGCGACGAGGAGGTGATTGCCGCCGCCGACGAACACGGCGTCGCCATGGTCTTCACCGGCATGCGGCACTTCCGCCACTGAGGAAGGGAGTGCAGCCCATCACCCCGACGTCGTCCAGATAAAGACCCCTCCCAACCCTCCCCACAAGGGGGAGGGCTTTAACCCAGCCGACCCGCCGAAGCCGATCGCAGCCCGGGCGGGTGCCGCAAAGTATCTCCCCCTTGTGGGGGAGAGGGTGGCAGCCAGAGGGGTTTTCCGTCCCGCCCGCCGCCCCGCCCTGGGAACACACCAGAATTCTCAGCGCGCACCCTCGCCCGCCGGATAGGGCGTTCTCAGCAGCAGCAGGAAGCCGGCCGCCAGAAAGACGATGAGCGTCGCCATGCCGAGCCGCGAGGAGCCGCTGGCATAGGTGACGAGCGAAAACGAGAGTGTCGCCATGAAGCTGGTGGCACGGCCGGACAGCGCATAGATGCCGAAATAGCGGCCGGCCTCGTCCGGATGGACGCTGCGGGAGAGGAAGGAGCGGGAAGAGGCTTGCACCGGCCCGAAGGCCATGCCGATCAAGAGGCCGAAGCCGAGATAGACCTTTTCCGCCACTGTGCCGAACAGGCCGCCGGCATCGACGCCGGAGAGCGGCACCAGTCCGAAGAAGACATAGCCGGGCCCGGTTGAGATGATGCCGATCGTTGCGGCAAGAAGCAGGATAAGGCTTGCGATCACCACCACCTTGGAACCGAACAGCCGGTCGAGACGCCCGGCCACCAGGCAGCTGACGATGGCGACGACATTGAGCAGGATGCCAAACAGGCCGATTTCCAGCGTGACCCAGCCGAACATGCCGGCCGCGAAGGCACCGCCGAGGATGAGCAGCCCGTTGACGCCATCCTGATAAAGCATGCGGGCAATCAGGAAGCGCAGGATCAGCCGGCGACGGCCGAGAAGATCGGCAAAGGTGCCGCGCAACTCCCGCAGGCCGGAGCGGATGGCGGGGCCCATCGGCTCGCCGCGCCTTGCATCCGGGGTGAAGGCGAACATCGGCAGGATGAAGACAAGATACCAGAGGGCCGAAAGCGGCCCGGTGATGCGGGCATCCTCGCCGGTTTTCGGATCGAGCCCGAACAATGCGGGAAGCCCAAGCAGCGTTTTCCCCGAAGCGGGGTCGGCAGCGAGGAAGCCGACGACGAAGATCAGCACCAGCATGCCGCCGAGATAGCCGAGGCCCCAGGCAGTGTTGGAAATCCGGCCCACCTCGCTTGCCGGCACCAGCCGCGGCATCATCGAATCGTTGAACACCACGGAAAATTCGGCCGCGATCGAGGCGAGGATCATGAAGGTGACCGGCCAGATGAGCGGCGAGCCGGGTGCCGCGAACCAGAGCATGGACAGCGATGCGATCTTGATCACCGCGAAAAACGCGATCCAAGGCTTGCGTGGCCCGGACTGATCGGCAATCGCGCCGAGCACCGGCGACAGGATGGCAATCACGATGGAGGAGATCGTCGCCATGTTGCTCCACATGGCCTGGGCCGAGACGGGATCGGCCGTCAGTCGTGCGACGAAATAGGGTCCGAAGACGAAGGTGGTGACCACCGTGAAGAAGGGCTGGGCTGCCCAGTCGAACAGCATCCAGCCCCAGATCCCGCGAGAGGGCGCGCGCGGCGCCGTCCCAGTTTCCGTCTTCGTCACGGCGCGCCTCCCCTTGAACCTCGGGGAGGCATTGGATCACCGATGACCGCTCTGGGCAAGGTCGTTGAATAGGCTTGCCGCCACCATCATGCGCGCCAGCGAGGTATCGCCGCTTTCGCTGAGCGCCAGCAGTTCGCTGCTGATGCGGTTGAGCCGCAGCCGGTCGCTGGCCAGCCAGGCCTCCAGCGGCTTGCGATCCTTGCCGTGGGTGGAGAGCGCAACCGTCACGATGTCGCGGCGCGCCGCCGCGATCTGCTGCAGGCTGCGGATGAGGGCAAGGTTCTCATAGTGATCCGCCGTATTGAAACGTTCGCCCGCCTCCAGGAAGCGGTTGACGCGGAAGGTATCGGTCGCATGGAAATAGACTTCCGTCGCCCGCGAGAGCGGCGCGCCGCTGCGCTCCGAGATCAGCATGATTTCCGGCACCAGAACCAGATTGGGCAGGATGTTCAGCTCTTCCGTCAATTCCTCCGGCAGTTCGTCCGAGAGGTTTTCTGCCCGCGGCGAGGTCTTGGAGATGGCGCCGCGCAGGCTGCGGATGCCGGTGCGGATGCGCGCCACCGCCGCCTCCACCGGACCGGCGGTCAACCCCGTCTGCAGGATGAAGATGGTGGCGCCGACGAAGATCTCGCCGATCTGTTCGTAGAGATCGTTCTGCGTCTCGCCGTCCAGCTGGCCGTCCAGCCCGTCGACCGCCGCCCAGAGTTTTGGCAGGTCATAGGCATCGCGAGCGATGAAGGCGGCCTTGACCACCTCCACCGGGCTGCGTCCGCTGATATCGCTCAGCATCTGGGCAAAGCCCGGACCGCCGCGGTTGATCACCTCGTTGGCGAGAACGGTGGCGATGATTTCCCGGTGCAGGCGATGATGCGCGATATCGGCCGCATAGGGCTTCTGCATCTGGCGGGGGAAGTAGCCGCTCAGCACCGCGCCGAAATAGGGATCATCCGGCAGATCGCTTGCCGCCAGCGCATCGAACAGCACGATCTTGGCATAGGAGAGCAACACCCCCACTTCCGGCCGCGTCAGCGGCTTGCCGGCCGCATAGCGATCGGCCAGTTCCGCATCGTCCGGCAGGGTTTCGACCTTGCGGTTCAGCTCGCCGCGCGCCTCCAGCGCCGACATCAGCCGGGCCAGTTCCTCGCGGTTGCGGCTTCCCCGCCGCGTCGTCAGCGAAATCGCCAGCGTCTGCAGGTAGTTGTTGCGCAGCACGAGGTTGCCCACCTCCTCGGTCATCGAGACCAGCAGCTTGTTGCGCTTGTCGCGCGGCAGACGCCCGTCCTGCATGGCGGGGCTCAGCGCAATCTTGATGTTGACCTCGACGTCGGAGGAGTTGACGCCCGCCGAATTGTCGATCGCATCGGAATTGATGCGGCCGCCCCCCAGCGCATAGGCGATGCGGCCCCTCTGCGTGACGCCGAGATTGGCGCCCTCGCCGATCACCTTCGCCTGCACCTCGGAGGCGGTGACGCGGATCGGGTCATTGGCGCGGTCGCCTACTTCCGCATCGGTTTCCGACTGGGCCTTGATATAGGTGCCGATGCCGCCGAACCACAGGAGATCGACCGGGCTCTTCAGGATCGCCGTCATGATCTCGAAGGGGGTTGCGACATCCTTGTCGAGGCCGATCGCCGCCTTCGCCTGCGGCGTCAGCTTCACGGATTTCTCCGAGCGGGCGATGATCATGCCGCCCTCGGACATCACCGCGCGGTCATAATCCTGCCAGCTGGAGCGCGGCAGCTTGAACATGCGGTTGCGCTCGGCAAAGCTCTTCTTCACGTCCGGGTTCGGGTCGATGAAGATGTCGCGATGGTCGAAGGCGGCAATCAGGCGGATGTGGCGCGACAACAGCATGCCATTGCCGAACACGTCGCCGGACATGTCGCCGACGCCCGCCACCGTGAACGGCGTTGCCTGGATATCGACGTTCATTTCACGGAAATGACGCTTGACCGCTTCCCAGGCGCCGCGGGCGGTGATGCCCATCTTCTTGTGGTCATAGCCGGCCGAACCGCCGGAGGCAAACGCATCGTCCAGCCAGAAGCCGGCCTCCTGCGCAAGCCCGTTGGCGGTATCGGAGAAGGTCGCGGTACCCTTGTCGGCGGCGACCACGAAATAGGGATCGTCGCCATCCAGCCGCAGCGTATCGGCAGGGCCGACGACCTCGCCGCCGGAAATGTTGTCGGTGATCGACAGCAGCGTGCGGATGAAGGTCTTGTAGGCCTCCTTGCCGGCGTTGAAGAAGGCATCGCGCTGGGCGGGCGACGGCAGCTTCTTCGGGAAAAAGCCGCCCTTGGCGCCGACCGGCACGATGACGGCGTTCTTCACCTGCTGCGCCTTGACGAGACCGAGCACCTCGGTGCGGTAATCCTCGCCACGATCCGACCAGCGCAGGCCGCCGCGCGCCACCTTGCCGAAGCGCAGGTGCACGCCTTCCACTTCCGTGCCGTAGACGAAGATCTCGCGGAAGGGGCGCGGCTGCGGCAGGCCGTCGAGCAGCTTGGGATCGAGCTTGAAGGCCAGGACCGGCTTCGGCTTTCCATCGGCACCGGTCTGGAAATAGTTGGTGCGCAGCGTGGAATCGATGGCGTTGACGAAGCGGCGGAGCGTCCGGTCGTCATCGAGGTTCGGAACGGCGGCAAGCGCCGTCTCGATCGCCTCGTGATGGTCAGACAGCTTGCGCTCGCGCTGGCGCTCGCCAAGCGCGGGATCGAAACCGTCGCGGAACAGGGCAAACAGGCGGCGGCTGATGTCCGGATAGCGGGAAAGCGTATCGGCGATATGGGCCTGCGAATAGACGATGCCCGTCTGGCGCAGATAGCGGGCATAGGCGCGCAGCACGGTGACCTCGCGCACGGACAGCCCGGTCAGGAGCACCAGCCGGTTGAAACTGTCATTGTCGACAGCACCGGCGAAAGCGGCGAGGAAGGCTTCCTCCAGCAGCGGCGCCTCCCGCTCCAGATCGACCGCGCGGCCCTCCGGAAGCTCCAGTTCCATGTCGTGCAGCACGACGCGGGTGCCGGTTCCCGCCAACCCCAGATCGAAGGTCCGTTCGCTGACCACCTGGAAGCCCAGATTTTCGAGAAGCGGCACGCGGCGCGACAATGCCAGATGGCCACCGGCATGGAAGATCTTCAGCGCAAGGATGCGCCGCGCCTCGTCCTGGCGCTCATAGAGCGAGATGCGGATCGGCTCGCCACGGGTGCAGGCGAGAATGTCGGGCAGGTCGGCAAGCGTCTCTTCCGGTGAAAACGCCTCCTGGAAGGCGAAGCTGGTGTCGAGCGCCGGGCTGTCGGGGCCGGCAAGGCCGGCGAAGCGATCCTGCCAGGGGGTCGCGATCTCGCGGATTGCCTCTTCGAGCTTCGGCTGGGCGATACGCGGCGTCTTGCCGTCGCGCCGGCCGATGATGAAGTGCACCCGCGCCGTGCCACCCTCCGGGAAGGCCGGATAATAGGCGGAGACATGGCCCTGGAACGTGGCGGCCAGATAGGCGCCGATCTTTTCGCGGACCGCCGAATTGTAGTTTTCGCGCGGCACGTAGACGAGGATGGAGACGAAGCGGTCGAAATGGTCGATGCGGGCGAGCGCCCGCACGCGCGGCCGCTCGGCCAGCTCCATGATCTGCTCGCAATAGCGCGCCAGAAGCTCCGCATCGATCTGGAACAGATCATCACGCGGATAGGATTCCAGCGTGTTGCGCAGCATGCGGCCCGAATGGCTGACGGGATCGAAGCCGAAATGATCCTCGACGCGCTCGACCTTGGCCCGCAGCAGCGGAATTTCCGTCACGGAATGGGTATAGGCCGTGGCGGTGAACAGGCCGACGATGCGCAACTCGCCGGTCACCCGGCCGTCGGCATCGAAACGCTTGACGCCGACATAATCCATGTAGGCGCGGCGATGGACGACGGATTTCACATTGGCCTTGGTGACGATCAGAAGATCCGGCCCCTGCAGGAACTGCAGGATTTCCGGCGTCGTTGTCACCTGGTCCTTGCCCTGGCGCAGCACCAGCACATCGGGATCGAAGAGAATGCCGAGCCCGCGGCCCTTGCCGCGCTCCACGGTGGCGCCGGCTCCCTCCCCCGAATAGACATATTCGCGCATGCCGAGGAAGATGAAGTTGCCGTTGCGCAGCCAGGTGAGGAAGGAGACGGCCTCCTCGCGGTCTCCCTTGCGGCGGCCGCCGCCATTGGCGGGCAGTTCGGAGACGGCGGCATCCAGAAGGTCCAGCATCGGCCGCCAGTCGCTGATCGCCGAATGCACCCGGTCGAGCACCTGGCGCAGCCGCTCGATCAGCGCACCGGCCTGCTCTTCGCTGAGGGGGTTCAGGTGAATCTGGACAAAGCTGACATGCCGGCTGCCGGCATCGCTGCGCTCATGCGAATAGAGGCTGGGGCGGCGTCCGGCCTGCACGTCGAGAATGGGATGGACGGCGAGCGTGATGTCGCGATGGGAGGCCGTCACCTCGCCCATGATCGAATCGAAAAGGAAGGGCATGTCGCGGTCGATGACCGTCAGTACCGAGACGGCAACGCCATTCGGCGCCACGCCTTCGACGGGCACGATCGTGATGCGGGGGGCATCGCCCGCCCAGGCTTCAAGTTCCCGCCCCGCATGCAGGGCGGAGGCAACGAGCATCTCTGGCGTGTAGGCAAGGATGTCATCGGGGCTCGCCCGGCCGAACAGGATCTCCGGATCGAGCGCCAACCCGCCCCCTTCCGGCAGCGCTGCCCTTGCCAGCTCGATCTGTTTCTCCCGCTTCGGATTCTTCTTGCCCGGCATGCTTTCCTCCCGTTGTGCTGTTTTTGTCTGAACAACCATCTCGACCTGCTTTATGGCAGTTCTCAGACACAGTTTGGCGCATTTTCATGAGATTTATTGACATGGAGCCGTGAAAAATCGATCAACAGCGGCAAAACAGGGGTGTTTTATGTCCGAAGGCAGTGCCGTCATCGTGATTTCGAGCCATGTGGTGCGTGGCTCCGTGGGCAACCGGGCCGCCGTCTTCGCGCTGGAGACGCTCGGCCTGCCCGTCTGGGCGCTGCCAACCGTGATCCTGCCCTGGCATCCGGGCCATGGCCCCTCGACCCGCGTCGTCATTCCGGAGGCTGAGTTCGAGGCGGTCATCGACGACCTGATCCGCGCGCCCTGGCTCGGCGAGGTGAAGGCGGTGCTGACCGGCTATTTCGGCCATGCCGCGCAGCCGGCCCAGGTGGCACGGCTGGTTGCCGCGCTGAAGGAGAAGAATCCGGATCTCCTCTATGTCTGCGATCCCGTGATGGGCGACAAGGGCGGCCTCTACGTGCCGGAAGCGACCGCAGAGGCAATCCGCGACCATCTGATCCCGCTCGCCTCGCTTGCGACCCCCAACCGCTACGAACTGGCGTGGCTGTCGGGCGCCAGCCTGGACAGCAATGCGGCGGTGATGGATGCGGCGCTCTCGCTCGGGCCTCCGCGCATGCTGGTCACCTCGGCCGTGCCGATGATGGCGGGCGGCACCGGCAATCTCTATCTCACCGGCAGCCATGCGCTGCTCGCCGAACACCGGTTGATCGACAACCCGCCGAACGGGCTTGGCGACCTGCTATCGGCCGTCTTCCTGGCGCGCCTTCTCTCCGGCCTGGAGGAGGAGAAGGCGCTGCAGCTGGCGACCGCCAGCGTCTATGAAGTGCTGGCCCGCACCGCCAAGCGCGGCGGCGACGAGTTGACGCTGGAGACGGACGCATCCAGCCTCTCGACGCCGATGGCCATGGTGCAGATGCGCCACCTGATGCATCCCTCGCGCGGACGCAAGCGTTGAGAGCAAAGGTTCGCGGTGGCGCGCAAGGATTGGCGTTTCCGTGCCATGCGGCAAGGCGCGATGCCTGCACCGCACACGAAAAGGGTTGAGCCATGGCCTTCACCGGTTTAAGCGGGGAGAACAGGCTCGGCCGAAGGACACAACGCGCATGACGGAATTTCCAGCTTCTCTCCTCCTCGGCTACCGCGATTTCATGAGCGGGCGCTATCTGGAGGAGCGCGAGCGCTACCGCATGCTAGCCGAAACCGGCCAGCAGCCGCACACGATGATGATTGCCTGCTGCGATTCCCGTGCGGCACCGGAAACCATCTTCAATTGCGGACCGGGCGAACTCTTCGTGGTGCGCAACGTGGCAAACCTTGTTCCGCCCTACGAGCCGGACGGCCAGTTCCACGCCACCTCGGCAGCACTCGAATATGCGGTACAGGCCTTGAAGATCCGCGACATCGTGGTGATGGGCCATGGCCGCTGCGGCGGCATCCAGACGGCGCTCGATCCGCTGGACGAACCCCTGTCGCCGGGCGACTTCATCGGCAAGTGGATGGGCATGCTGCGCTCGACCGCCGAGCAGATCCCGAGCACCGCCATCATGACCCAGGCCGAACGCCAGACGGCGCTGGAGAGGGTCTCGATCCGCAACTCGATCGCCAATCTTCGCACCTTCCCCTGCGTGCGCATCCTGGAAGAGCGCGGCAGCATGCGCCTGCATGGCGCCTGGTTCGACATCTCGACCGGCGAACTCTGGGTGATGGACGCCAAGACCGGGGATTTCATACGCCCCGAGATTGCCGAGCCGGCTCTGTCGGCCTGAGGCCCGCTGTGGCAGGCCCTCGTTGAAGGCCTGCCTGGACACCCGTGTGGTCAGCGACCGTCGATTTGAGCGCCCATATAGGCGATCGCCTGCTGGTAGACGGTGGCGGCATTCCAGCCCTGGATGGCAACGAAATTCGGCTCGCCTTCCTGATAGCCAAGACCCGGCTTCCAGCCATGGCCGACGAGGAAATTCGCCGTGGAGGCCAGCGCATCGGCGCGCGAGCGCACCATGTCGATATGGCCATCCCCATCGCCATCGGCACCGTAGCGGATCACGTTGAGCGGCAGGAACTGCGTCTGGCCGATCTCGCCATGCGCGGCACCGCGGGCATCCGTGCTCAGGTCCCCGCGCGCGACAAGCTGAAGGGCGGCATAGAGTTGTTCGGTGAAATACTGCGAGCGGCGGCAGTCATAGGCGAGCGTCGCGACGGCCGACAGCGTGTGCTGGTCGCCCATGTAGCTGCCGAAGCCGGTTTCCATGCCCCAGATCGCCAGAATCGGACCGGCAGGGACGCCGAAGCGCCGCTCGATGGAGGCAAACAGGGCGGCGTTGGCCGATTTCATCGTCTTGCCGCGAGCAATGATGGTGGTGGCGCCACGCTTCTTCAGAAACTCGTCGAAGGACAGCTTGAAGCTCTTCTGGCCACGGTCGGCACGAATCGTCGGGCGGTTATAGACGACATTGGCGAAGGCCTTGTCCAGCACCGAGGAGGAGATGCCCTGACGCACCGCCTCGCCCTTGAAGGACTGCACCCAGGCCTCGAAACCGGTGCTGTCATTGCCACATGTGGCGGCCTCGGCCGCGGTGGCACCCGTTGCCATCGCCAGAACCAGGGCTGCCGCCCGCAAAATCTTCGTCATGCCTACCTCGCTTGCGTCGGGTCGCACAGCCCCTGCCGCCGATCCCGATGTCGTGACGGCGTTATGGGTCGCGCCGCCGCCTGCGACAATATCGTGAAACCTGAAAATATCGTGAAGGTGAGGGAGGGAGGCAATCATTCCTCGCGGAAAGCGCCCGACAGCCACTTTCGACTGTCGGGCCGAAGACATCCGGGGCGGGCCCCGAGGCCGTCGCCCTCACCGGGTGAAGGCTCAGGCAGCCTGCTTGCGCGGCTTGATGAGGCCGCGATTGACGAGAAGCTCGGCAATCTGCACGGCGTTCAGCGCGGCACCCTTGCGCAGGTTGTCGGAGACGACCCACATGTTGAGGCCGTTCTCGACGGTCGCATCCTCGCGGATGCGCGAGATGTAGGTGGCATCCTCGCCGGCGCATTCGACCGGGGTCACGTAGCCGCCGTTTTCCCGCTTGTCGACAACGAGGCAACCGGGAGCCTCACGCAGGATGTCGCGGGCCTGATCGGCGGTGATCTCGTTCTCGAACTCGATATTGACCGATTCCGAATGGCCGATGAAGACCGGCACGCGCACGGCCGTGCAGGTAACCTTGATCTTCGGATCCAGCATCTTCTTGGTTTCGGCCAGCACCTTCCACTCTTCCTTGGTATAGCCGTCTTCCATGAAGCTATCGATGTGCGGGATCACGTTGAAGGCGATGCGCTTGGTGAACTTCTTGGATTCGACCGGATCGGCGACGAAGACGGCGCGCGTCTGCGAGAACAGTTCGTCCATGCCTTCCTTGCCGGCGCCGGAGACCGACTGGTAGGTGGAGACGACAACGCGCTTGATCTTGGCAAAATCATGCAGCGGCTTCAGCGCCACGACGAGCTGGGCGGTCGAGCAATTCGGGTTGGCGATGATGTTCTTCTTGGAAAAGCCGGTGACCGCATCGGCATTCACTTCCGGAACGATCAGCGGCACCTCGGAATCGTAGCGCCAGGCCGACGAGTTGTCGATGACGACGCAGCCCTGCGCACCGATCTTCGGCGACCACTTCTGGGAAATGGTGCCGCCGGCCGACATCAGGCAGATATCGGTATCGGAGAAATCATAGTGCTCGAGGTTGGACACCTTCAGCGTCTTGTCGCCGAAGGAGACTTCCGTGCCCTGGCTGCGGGCGGACGCCAGCGCCACCACTTCATCGGCCGGAAAACCGCGTTCCGACAGGATGTTCAGCATTTCCCGGCCGACATTTCCGGTCGCGCCCACAACTGCAATCTTGAAACCCATTTCACTGCTCTCTTTCTCTTCTCTCCTCGGGTCTGGGAGGGGAACCACGACGCAGCGCGCGTGCTGTTCCTTGTCCCCGGCCGAACCGGGGAGAGAGCGGTAGGCCAGAGACGTCAGACGGTTTTCGTCGTCGTTTTGGCCTTGGTTTTGGAGGATGCGCATGCGAGAAGCTGCGCTCCGGCAACAGGTGCCGGACCAAATGAATCGGCGATGTGCATGTCGGCGCGATACATTCTTGCTTCCCTTCGTGCCAACTCCTTAGAAGATTTCACGAACGAGTCAAGCGGTCCGGCGGCCGAAGCGGTGCGGCATCGTCCGGAAAATCCGCGCCAAGAGCAGGGAGAATCCATGAAAACCCTGGAGGACGGGACTGCGACATCCGCAAGCGCTGCAACCGGTCCGCGACAGGACAGAGCGGCATGAACGCGCTCAGCCTTGCAAGCATTATCCTCGCCATCACCCTCAGCGCATGCGTCGTTCTCCTGCTGATCCGCAAGGCAGGCCAGCTTGGTCTTGTCCAGGTGCCAGGCGCGCGCTCCTCACATGTGCGACCGACGCCCACCGGCGGCGGAACCGGCATCGTGGCGGGGACGACCGCGGCCGGCCTTCTGCTGCTGAAGGGCACCGATCACGCCCTGCAGCCGGCCTCCACCCTTCTGTTCTGCGGTCTGGCCATGGCGGCGATCGGCCTCATCGATGACCGCTGGCCTCTGTCGCCACGGATACGCCTGCCGGCGCAGGCGCTGTTGGTGGCTGCCGCGATCTGGGCGACGGGCGGCGCAGCCGCGCTTGCCGGCGAAGCAGGAACCGTCGCGGCGGCCCTGCTGGCCGTGCTCCTGCTGGTCGGCGGCGTCTGGTGGATCAACCTCTTCAATTTCATGGACGGCATAGATGGCATTGCCGGCCAGCAGGCGGCGGCGATGATGGCCTCGGCCATGACAATCGCCCTGCTGACGACGGACGGCGCCGGCCAAAGCTGGCTGTGGTGGTACATGGCGGCCCTCGCGGCCGCGACACTCGGCTTCCTCGCCTTCAATCTTCCGCCGGCCCGGATCTTCATGGGCGATGCCGGCAGCCTGTTTCTCGGCTTCTCGATTGCCGCGATCGCCATGGCAAGCCTGGCCGCGGGCTGGGTGAGCCTGCCGCAATGGCTGCTGCTGGCAGTGGTGTTTGCCGCGGATGCGACGGTGACGCTTATCGTGCGGTTCCTCCGCCGCGAGCAACTGACCGAAGGCCACCGTTCGCATGCCTATCAGCGCCTGTCGCGCCGGTTCGGTGGCGCACGGCCCGTGACGCTCGCGGCGGCCGGCCTCAATATGCTTGTGCTGCTGCCGCTTGCCCTCCTGGCAGGCCACGGCGTTATCGGCTGGGTGATCGTGGTCTGCGTCTATGCTCTGGCCGCAACCGGTGCTCTGGTCGCCGGCGCCGGCCTTCCGGACGATCAGCCGGCGAGCCTTGGCGCCTATCGTCGGCTGCTCGGTCGCCCGCCCGTCGGAGAGCGCCGATGATCCTGGTGACCGGTGCCACCGGTTTTGTCGGCGGGCATCTCTGCCGTATCCTGCGGGAACGCCAGATGGACTTCCGCGCCGCAAGCCGGCGCTCTGCCCCGGGCTGCATCACGACCGGTCCCCTGTCGGCCGGGACGGACTGGGGCCCGGCGCTTGCGGGTGTGGACACCGTCATCCATCTTGCCGGCCGCGCCCATGTGCTGAGGGAAACAGCCGCCGATGCCGAGGCTGCCTTTCGCGCCGTCAACGTCGAGGGTACGCTCGCCCTTGCGCATCAGGCCGCCCATGCCGGCATCCGCCGTTTCGTCTTCGTCAGCTCGATCAAGGTGAACGGGGAACATACCGAGCCCGGCCGCCCCTTCACGCCGACCGATCCCCCTGCCCCGCAGGATGCCTACGGCCGCTCCAAGGCAGACGCGGAAGCTGCCCTCGTCGCGCTCGCCGCACAAAGCGGCATGGAGTTGACTGTGGTGCGCCCTCCGCTCGTCTATGGTGCGGGCGTCGGCGCCAATTTCAGCCTGCTGATGCGCTGGGCCGGCAGCGGCCTGCCCTGCCCCTTCGGCGCCTTGGACAACCGTCGCTCGCTGGTCTATGTCGAAACGCTCTGCGATCTTCTGGTCCGTGCCGCAGGCCATCCGGCGGCGGCAGGCGAGATCCTGATGGTGAGCGATGACGAGGATGTCTCCACGCGCGAGCTGTTCGCCCGGCTGGCAACACTGCAGGGGCGGCGCGCCCTGGCGCTGCCCGTACCCGTTTCCTTGTTGCGGACGATTGCAACCCTTGCAGGCAAACGAAGCATGAGCGATCGCTTGCTTAGCAGTCTTCAGGTGGATATAGGCCAGACCAAGGCTCGTCTCGACTGGCTTCCGCCCTATTCTCTGGCCACAGGGCTTCAGCGGACCGTGACACACGCAAGGACACCTCGATGAGATCGCATGTGGGTGGAGAGAACGGGTTCGGTCCCTTCCAGTGTCGGGCGGCGGTGCCTGCACCATGATGACGGGCCTGCTGCGCCACGTGATGGAAACGACACCACGTCTCTGGAAGCGGATCCTGCTGGTCGGCTTCGACGTGATGACACTGCTGCTTGCGCTATGGGCGAGCTACGCGTTGCGCTACGCCGACTGGATGCCCGAACTCACGTTCGAACGCATTGCTCTTGCGGTGATGGCACCGGCCGTGGCCATCCCGGTCTTCATCCGTCTCGGTCTCTACCGTGCGGTGATCCGCTACTTGCCCGACAGCGCCATGTGGACCATCGTGCGCGCCATGGGCCTTGCGACGATCCTGTGGGTGATGCTGGTCTTCGTGCTGGAAATGGCGGGGCGCGATATCGTGCCGCGCTCGATCCCCTTCTTCTATTTCGCGATCGGTTCGGCGCTGATCGGCGGCTCGCGCTTTTCCGCCAAGATCATCCTCAGTCACGGAACGGGCATGCGACGGGAGGATCAGCCGATCTTCATTTACGGTGCCAGCACCTCCTCGGTGCAGCTCGCCGCCGCGCTGAGGGGAACCAGCAACCGTTTCATCGTCGGCTTCCTCGACGAGGATCCGACCCATCACGGTCGCGATGTCGGCGGTTACCGGGTCTATGATCCGAACCAGTTGCCAAGGCTGATCCGGCTCTACGGCATCCAGGAAATCATCCTGTCGCTTTCCACCCTGCCCGCCGATAGGCGCCGCAGCGTGATCGGTCGCCTGAGCGGGCTCGGGGTGAAGATCCGCACCGTGCCCGACATTACCGATCTGGTCGATGGCCGCTATCTTGCCAACCAGATCCGCGAGATCCGCATCGACGAGCTGCTCGGCCGTTCCTTCGTGCCGCCAGATCGCGCCCTCATCGCAGGCATGCTGAAGGACCGGGTCATCATGGTCACCGGGGCCGGCGGCTCCATTGGCTCCGAACTGTGCCGGCTGATCGTGCAATGGCAGCCCAGGAAGCTGGTACTGTTCGAAGCCAACGAGTTCGCTCTCTACCAGATCGACAGGGAGCTTGCCGCGCAGGCACGGTGCGAGGTCGTGCCCGTGCTCGGCTCCATCACGCATGAGGCCCGCATCCGGGCAGCCATCGAGACGCATGGCGTCGAAGTGCTTTACCATGCAGCAGCCCACAAGCACGTACCGCTGGTGGAGGCCAATGTGCTGGAAGGCATCGAGAACAACGTGTTCGGGACGCAGACCGTGATGAGGGTGGCGCTTGAGACCGGTGTCGGCCATTTCGTGCTGATCTCGTCCGACAAGGCCGTCCGCCCGACCAATGTGATGGGTGCCACGAAGCGCTGGGCCGAGCTGATCATGCGGCATATGGCGGTGACGGCAGAAGCGTCTGGCCGCGGCCAGCGGTTCTGCGCGGTGCGCTTCGGCAATGTGCTGGGTTCGAACGGCTCGGTAGTGCCGCTCTTCAAGCAGCAGATCGCCCAGGGCGGCCCGGTGACGGTGACCGATCCGGACATGCAGCGTTATTTCATGTCGATCCCGGAGGCCGTTGAACTGATCGTGCAGTCGAGCGCACTGTCGGAAGGCGGCGACATCTTCCTCCTCGACATGGGTGAGCCAGTGCGTATTGGCGACCTCGCGGAAAACATGATCCGTCTTGCCGGCTTCACAGTGCGTGACGCCGGCAACCCGAATGGCATCGAGATCCGCGTCACCGGCAGCCGGCCGGGCGAGAAGAAGTGCGAGGAGCTGTTCTACGATATCGCCAATGCGCTTGCGACCCAGCATCCGAAAATCATGCGCGCCAATGCGCGGGCCGCAGCCCAGAACGACCTGCCGGAAAGCCTGCAGGCCCTGCGGGCGGCCGTGCAGCGCCAGGATGAGAATCGCGCCCGCGAGATCCTGTTCTGCACCATCGGCATGGATGCGGTCTCACAGCCCCAGGCTCTCGACCAGGCCACGTCCTGACACGCCTTCATCCGGGCACAGGCCTTGGAGTTTGTCCGGGGAAGATGCAACCGGATCAGCCGATCCGCAAAAGCCGCACGGGGCTCGGAAGGGTGATCGCTCCTGGCCAGCGCCAGCCGGCCCGCCGCGGCAGGCGACGGAGTGGAAGCCGGCGCATCAGGCGGGGCAGGCCTTCGGCAGGCACATCGAACAGCAGGCCGTGGCGGGCGAACTGGCTGGCCATGAAGACGGAAAACCAGGCGCCGAACAGCAGGCCTGCCATCACGTCGCTCGGGAAATGCGCGCCGATGATGACGCGGGAAAAGCCGAGCCAGAGCGCCAGCACCAAGCAGGGAACCCGATAGCGCGGCGCCATCAGCGCCACGGCCATCATGATGGCGCCGATCGTGGTGGCATGACCGGAAGGGAAGCTTTCGAACCGGTAGCTGCCGTGCAGCGGCGAGAGGTCCAGAACGCTACCATCCGTCTGGAACAGCGGGCGGGCCCGGCCGATCAGCCGCTTGGCAAGGTTGGCAAGCAGGCCGGAAAGAGCAATGGAGAGAAAGACATAGGCCGCCACGTGCCCGATGAACAAGGCCTCGAAGCGGGCCTTGCAGTGGCGCGCCAGCCGTGCGCTGGTGAGAGCTTCGAAAAACAGGACAGAGCTGGCCAGCAGAATCCAGCCAGAGGTGCCGAAATCCGTGATGGCATTGCTGATCGGCTTCAGGAAAGACGGCGACTGGCGGACATAGGCCGAAACCGGCGCATCCAGCAGAAAGACAGCAAGCAGAATAAAGTTGACCGCAAGAAGAAGGAAAGCAAAATGGCAATTTGCCCGACTTCCCGTGCAGTAACGTTGCTGACGCCTTTTCAGCTTCGCGATCATTCGGCCCGCTCTCCCACAATGGAGCGTGAGTGTCGCCGCCTTCTGTGACAGCCGTTTCACGAAATCGGATTTTTGAACGTGTTTGATGAATTTTTTCCGCTGGCATCGATCGCATCTCACACCGGTGGATGCAGAACTGTGCCATGCACACTTGACGCAGGAGACGGACGCCAGGCGGAACATTCCCGCTGCATTTGACTGCTCCCCCTCGCCTTGCCACAGTTCGCTGCCATATCCACGCCGGGAAGCGACTATCCGGATCATGATAGGCATTGATGCGCCAACGGTTGGCCCCTAGACCACAGGATGCGCAACAGGAAGGAAGACGCACAGGTGGCGGACAGCAAGGTTTCTGCAGCCATGGTCGGCTCGATGACAGGCACGGTGGAAAGAGACACCATGGCACCCCCCAGCCTTTCGGTATCGATCGTCACCTACCGACCTGACCGGACGGAGCTGGAGCGAACGCTGACAAGCCTTGCCCTTGCGGCCAGCCACCTCGCCGGCCCTGTCGCCATTACCATCATCGACAATTCGTCGCCCTCCGATCTCGCCCCCCGCATCGCGCAAGGCTTTGCCGGCCTGCCGGTCAGCGTCATCGCCGGACAGGGCAATGTTGGATATGGCCGCGCCAACAATCTGGTCCTGGACCGTCTCGGCCGCTTCCATCTGGTGTTGAACCCCGATGTGGAGATGGCACCGGACGCACTGGCGCAAGCACTCCATTTCATGGAGGCTCATCCGGACTGCGGGCTTCTGACACCCTTCGCCGAAGGGCGCGACGGGCAGCGGCAGTTTCTCTGCAAGCGCTATCCGGCACTGGTCGATCTCGCGCTGCGGGGATTTGCACCAGCCGGTCTGCGTCGGCTGTTTCGCCGCAGGCTCGACCACTACCAGATGGCGGACATGTCGCCAGACGCGGTGTCTTGGGATCCGCCGATCGTCAGCGGCTGCTTCATGCTCTTCCGCAGCGGGGTGCTGAGGGCACTCAAGGGTTTCGATCCGGACTATTTCCTCTATTTCGAGGATTTCGACCTGTCGCTGCGGGCGGGCCGGATGACCCGCATTGCCTATGTCCCGCAGGTGCGGATCGTGCATGGCGGCGGCAATGCGGGGGCCAAGGGGTTCTGGCACATCCGGCAATTCGCCCGATCCGCCCTGACCTTCTATCGCAAGTTCGGCTGGCGGGTCGTCTGAGGCCGCAGCCTGCGCAAACGACGATTACGGATAGGTTTCGGCACGCTCCAGCGTGATGGCCGCCGCGTCCTTGGCCGAGAGCGTCGGCGCTGCCTCGACCGGCCATTCGATGCCGATGGCGGGATCATTCCAGAGGATGCTGCGCTCATGTTCGGGCGCATAGAAATCGGTGGTCTTGTAGAGGAACTCCGCGCTGTCGCTCACCACCAGAAAGCCGTGGGCAAAGCCTTCCGGCACCCAGAGCTGCCGGCGGTTTTCAGCGCTGAGCATGACGCCCACCCAGTGCCCGAAGGTCGATGACGACCGGCGCAGATCGACGGCGACATCGAAGACGGCACCCTGCACCACGCGCACCAGCTTGCCCTGCGGCTGGTGCAGCTGATAATGCAGGCCGCGCAGCACGTTTTTGGCCGATTTCGAATGATTGTCCTGCACGAAGCTACGCTCAAGGCCGGTCGCCTCGCGAAACTGCCGTGCATTGAAGCTTTCGAAGAAGAAGCCGCGCTCGTCGCCGAACACCTTCGGCTCGAGGATCACGACATCGGGAATGGCGGTTCTCACAGCCTGCATCAGAACACGTCCTCTTTCAGAATGGTCTGCAGATAGGCGCCGTAGCCGCTTTTCAGCAGCGGCTTTGCCAGCGCCTCCAGCTGCGCTGCATCGATCCAGCCGGCGCGGTAGGCAATTTCCTCGGGGCAGGCGACGCGCAGTCCCTGGCGCTTCTCGATGGTGGCGATGAAATAGCCGGCTTCGAGCAGCGAATCATGAGTGCCGGTATCGAGCCAGGCATAGCCGCGCCCCATGATTTCGACATTCAGCTGGCCGCGCGCGAGGTAGACATTGTTGAGATCGGTGATCTCCAGTTCGCCCCGCGCAGACGGACGGATGCTGGCGGCGATGTCACAGACCTGATTGTCATAGAAATAGAGCCCCGTCACCGCATAGTTCGATTTCGGAACCTGCGGCTTCTCCTCGATCGAAAGCGCCCGGCGCTCGGCATCGAATGCTACGACACCATACCGCTCCGGATCCTTCACGTGGTAGGCGAACACAGTGGCTCCCGCCTCCCCGGCTGCGGCATTGCGCAGCAGCTTCTGGAAATCGTGACCGTAGAAGATGTTGTCACCGAGCACGAGCGCGCTTGGCCGATCGCCCAGAAAATCCCGGCCGAGGATGAACGCCTGCGCGAGCCCATCGGGACTCGGCTGCACGCAATAGTCGATGCTGATGCCCCATTGCGAGCCATCGCCCAGCAGGGACTCGAAGCGGGGCGTATCCTGCGGCGTCGAGATGATGAGGATCTCGCGGATCCCCGCCAGCATCAGCGTGGTCAGCGGATAATAGATCATCGGCTTGTCGTAGACCGGCAGCAGCTGCTTGGAGATGGCCAGTGTTGCAGGATGAAGGCGTGTGCCGGCCCCGCCTGCGAGAATGATACCTCTGCGTGATGTCATGGCTGCCCTAGAGTATCTGCTGGAGAACGTGATCGACGCCATCCCGCCAGTGGGGCAGGACGAGACCGAAGGTGTTGCGGAGTTTTTCCGTATCGAGCCGCGAATTGGCCGGCCGCCGGGCGGGTGTCGGATAGTCGGCAGCGGGGATCGGCCGGATGGCATCCTCGGCAACGCGAAGGGGCCGGCCGGCGGCTCTCGCCCCGGCAATCACGTGGGATGCATAGGCATGCCAGCTGGTTTCGCCGGCAGCCGCCAGATGATAGACGCCATCCGGCACGGAGGCAGGCTCCCGCAGTGCCTGGCGCAGCGCATGTGCGGTGACATCGGCAATCAGGCTGGCTGCAGTCGGCGCGCCGATCTGGTCTGCCACAACCGACAGAGCCTCACGCTCGGCGGCAAGCCGCAGCATGGTCTTCAGGAAATTGGCCCCATGCGCACCGAACACCCAGCTAGTGCGAAAAATCAGGTGGCGCGCGCCGGTCCGGGCCAGCGCCTGTTCTCCGGCAAGCTTGGTGCGGCCATAGACGCCCTGCGGGCCGGTCGGGTCCGCCTCACGCTGGAAACCGGTTGCCTGCCCATCGAACACGTAATCGGTGGAATAATGAATGACGAGCGCCCCGAGCCGTTCCGCCTCTTCGCCGAGAACGCCCGGCGCGACCGCATTGATCGCCTCGGCCGTTTCGCTGTCGGTTTCCGCCCGGTCGACGGCAGTATAGGCGG
Organism: Rhizobium sp. RU35A; assembly: GCF_900156005.1. Classification (NCBI taxonomy): domain Bacteria; kingdom Pseudomonadati; phylum Pseudomonadota; class Alphaproteobacteria; order Hyphomicrobiales; family Rhizobiaceae; genus Rhizobium; species Rhizobium sp. RU35A. The sequence goes on from NZ_FTMR01000014.1 coordinate 70,410, forward strand.
CCGGATTGACGATCGCATCCGGCCGCAGGTCACGCAGCCGCGCACGGATCGCCGTCTCGTCGGCAAGGTCGAGACCGGCGCGATCGAAGGCAAGGACCTCTCCGAGCGGCGCCAGCGCGCGCTGCAGCTCGAACCCCACCTGGCCATTGCGGCCCGTCAGAAGAATGCGCATGGCTCAGGCTCCGTATTGCTGGCCGATCCAGCGCTGATAGGCACCACTGGTGACGTTCTCGACCCAGTCCTGATGATCGAGATACCACCGTACCGTCTTGGCAATGCCGGTCTCGAAGGTCTCTGCCGGCCGCCAGCCGAGCTCACGCTCGATCTTCGTGGCATCGATCGCATAGCGGCGGTCATGACCAGGCCGATCGGTCACGAAGCGGATCTGCTCGGCATAGGAGAGGCCATCGGCGCGCGGCTGAAGCTCATCCAGAACGGCGCAGAGCGTGCGCACCACGTCCAGATTGGCCTTCTCGTTCCAGCCACCGATATTGTAGGTTTCGCCAAGGCGCCCCTTTTCGAGCACCGCACGAATGGCAGAGCAATGGTCCGTCACGTAGAGCCAGTCGCGGATCTGCTGACCGTCACCATAGATCGGCAGCGGCTTGCCCGCGAGCGCATTGTGGATGCACAGCGGGATGAGCTTTTCCGGGAAATGGTAGGGGCCGTAATTGTTGGAGCAATTGGTGGTCAGCACCGGCAGGCCGTAGGTGTGGTGATAGGCGCGCACCAGATGATCCGAGGCCGCCTTGCTGGCCGAATAGGGGCTGTTGGGCTCGTAGCGATTGGTTTCCCGGAACGGCGCATCCTCTGCGGCGAGCGAACCGTAGACCTCATCGGTCGAGACATGCAGGAAGCGAAAGCCCTGGCGGGCCTCGGGCGAGCGCGCCGCCCAGTCGGCCCGCACCGCCTCCAGCAGGCGAAACGTGCCGACCACATTGGTCTCGATGAAATCGGCCGGCCCGTGAATGGAGCGGTCCACATGCGATTCAGCGGCAAAATTGACGATTGCGCGCGGCTGGTGACGGGCCAGGAGATCGGCGATGACCTGGCTGTCACCGATATCGGCGCGCACGAAGACGTGCCGGTCGTCGCCGGCAAGCAATTCCAGGTTCTGCAGGTTACCGGCATAGGTCAGCTTGTCGACATTGACGACCGTCTCGTCGCTGCCGGACAGCCAGTCCAGCACGAAATTGCTTCCGATGAAGCCTGCCCCACCCGTCACCAGTATCGTCATGCCGTCCCGTCTCTCCAAGCCGTTCCACAACCGCGATTTGCGGCACGCAAATCCTCTTAGGCCAATTCGGAAGCCAAAACCATGCACAGGGGCGAAAAGGCCGCTCTTCTCCCCGTGCGGCCACACGCCTCTAACCCGCCAGTGATTCCTTGTAAGCCTTGATGACCTCGTCAATCCTGCCCTGCATCCGGATGCGGCCATGCTCCATCCAGATGCCCTTGGTGCACCAGGAGAGCAGCAGATCGTTGGAATGCGAGGCCATCACGAGAATGCCGGCCTTGCCGATGAACTTGCGCATGCGCTCCTGCGCCTGGCTGAGGAAGGCGGCATCGCCAGCGCCGATCCCCTCGTCGATCAAAAGGATCTCCGGGCTGATGGCGGTGGAAATGGCAAAGGCAAGGCGGGTGGACATGCCGGCGCTGTAGGTCCGGAGCGGCATGTCGAGAAACTCGCCAAGTCCGGTCAGTTCGCCGATCTCCTGGGAGCGGGCCTCGATCTCGCGGCGACTGAAACCGAGATACATGCCGCGCAGGATGATGTTGTCCCAGCCCGTGGCATCCGGGTCCATGCCAAAGCCGATGTTGAACATCGAGGCCACCTCGCCATCGATGGAGACCGAACCGGCCGTCGGTTCATAGATGCCGGACATAACGCGCAGGATTGTCGATTTTCCCGCGCCATTGTGACCGATCAGCCCGACCCGGTCACCATGCGCGACATGCAGATCCAGCGCATCGAGTGCACGCACGACAATGCGGTTGGTGCCGTCCCGCGGACGGATCTGACCGCCGGTTGCCACCGACAGGACGCTATTCTTGATCGAACGGCTGCCGTTGTCATAGATCGGAATATCGACGACAACCCCGGAAAGGGTAATGCTGGCCAAGGATCAGCTCCAATACACGATACGCGCCCGGTAGCGGGCAAAGAACAGCACGGCGACAGCGCCCATGACGACGGTGATGACGCCACAGACCAGCCAGTTTTCCAGCACGCTCGGCTGCCCCATCAACGGCCGGCGGACGATCTCGATGAAATGGTAGAAGGGGTTCAGCATCAGAAGCCAAAGCCCTTTCGACAGCTGCTCGCCATGCCAGACAATGGGCGTCATGTAGAACAGGAGCTGCATCAGGCTGCCAATCATCATCGGCACGTCGCGAAAGCGGGCACAGACGGGCCCCAGGATCATCGTGGCAAAGATGCCGTTCAGGACGATCAGGACAAGTCCCGGAAAGACCAGCAGCGCATCCCAGCTAAGTGGCACGGCAAAGACGATGGCGACGATGACATAGATGACGAAATTGTGGGCGAAGGTGAGGATCTGACTCCAGACGAACTGGAAGATATACACACTGAGGGGTACCTTGATCTGGCGCAGCGCATCACCGGCCTGCGTGAAGACGGTGCAGGCATCGGTGATCAGGCGGCCGATCAGTCCCCACAGGATGATGCCGACCGCCATGTAGGGCAGATAGACCTGTACGTCGATGCGGAAGATCTGCGAGTAGAGAATACCGATGCCAAGCACCATGATACCCATCGACAGCGTCAGCCAGAAGGGGCCGATGACCGAACGGCGGTAATGCTTGCGCACATCCTGCCAGCCGAGATAGAGCCACAGCTCGCGGCGCGACAAGCCGCCTGCGATATCCTCAATGGCACGCCCGAAATTGCTGCTTGATCGCATTACCATTCCTTCTTTCCGGCCGCCACCCGGCGCTTCATATCAGCCGGACATCAAGGACGAAATGTCCCGCCTGCCACACTCGATGTTCTTGCGGCCGGGCGCATCCCGCAACGCACCCGGAAGGGGTTATAGGGCGCCGCAACGGCGACGCAACCATAGACCGCCCCCTCGGGATCCACGCGACGGACGAGACTGCTCCTATGCGAGGACCTTGGCGGACTTGCGGCACACATGAAAATGCCCCGCACGACGGCGGGGCATGTGATCGATGAGAAGGCGCAAGAGAGCGCGAACCCTGCCTGATCAGGCAGACAGCGCCTTGAACTCTGCGAGGATGGCATCGCCCATCTCGGAAGTGCCGACGCGGGTTGCGCCTTCGCTCATGATGTCGCCGGTGCGGATGCCCTTGTCGAGCACGTTGGCGATCGCCTTTTCCAGGCGGTCGGCTTCGACCACCATGTTGAACGAATAGCGCAGGCACATGGCGAACGAGGCGATCATGGCGATCGGGTTGGCGATGCCCTTGCCGGCAATATCCGGCGCCGAACCGTGCACCGGCTCGTAGAGCGCCTTGCGCTTGCCGGTCTTGGCATCCGGAGCGCCGAGCGAGGCCGACGGCAGCATACCGAGCGAGCCGGTCAGCATGGCGGCAACGTCGGACAGCATGTCGCCGAACAGGTTGTCGGTGACGATCACGTCGAACTGTTTTGGCGCGCGCACCAGCTGCATGCCGCCGGCATCGGCCAGCATGTGCTCGAGCTTCACGTCGGAAAACTTCGCCTTGTGGGTTTCGGTGACCACCTGGTTCCAGAGCACGCCCGACTTCATGACGTTGCGCTTTTCCATGGAGCAGACGGTATTGTTGCGGGTGCGCGCCAGCTCGAAGGCGACGGAGGCGATGCGCTCGATCTCGTAGGTGTCGTAGACCTGCGTGTCGATGGCCCGCTTCTGGCCGTTGCCGAGATCGGTGATGGTCTTCGGCTCGCCGAAATAGACGCCGCCGGTCAGCTCGCGCACGATCAGGATGTCGAGGCCTTCGACCAGCTCGGGCTTCAGCGATGAGGCACTGGCCAGCGCCGGATAGCAGATGGCCGGGCGCAGGTTGGCAAACAGTTCGAGATCCTTGCGCAGGCGCAGGAGGCCGGCTTCCGGGCGCACCTCATAGGGCACGTGATCCCACTTCGGACCGCCGACGGCGCCGAACAGAACCGCATCGGCCGCCATGGCCTTGGCCATGTCCTCTTCGGAAATGGCAACGCCGTGCGCATCATAGGCCGAGCCGCCGACCAGGCCCTCATCGGTGGTGAAGCCGGTGCCGAGGGCTTCGTTCATGTGGGCGATGATCTTGCGAACCTCGGCCATGGCCTCGGGGCCGATGCCGTCGCCGGGAAGAAGGAAGAGCGAGTGAGACATAAATCCGGTGTCCTTGAACTGGGCAGGCTCACCATGACGCGCCTTCAGGGGCACGCTCCCCCAAACCCCGACCGAGCCTGCCGCAGGACGAGGCGCAGAGTGTTTCAGACCGTCCGGACGCCCCCGAAGACCGAGGGCGCGGAGGCCGGCTCAGAGCCAGGGACGCTCCGACTGGACCTTCGTTTCGAAGGACGCGATCGCCGCATCGCTCTTCAGCGTGGTGGCGATGTCGTCGAGACCTTCCAGCATGATGTGCTTGCGGGCCGGGTCGATGTCGAAGGTGATCTTGCCGCCATCGGGACCCGAAATTTCCTGGGCTTCCAGATCCACCGTCAGAACCGCGTTCGAGCCGCGCGAGGCATCGTCCATCAGCTTGTCGAGGTCATCCGGGGAGACGACGATCGGCAGGATGCCGTTCTTGAAACAGTTGTTGTAGAAGATATCGGCAAACGAGGTGGAGATGACGCAGCGGATGCCGAAGTCGAGAAGCGCCCAGGGCGCATGCTCGCGCGAGGAGCCGCAGCCGAAATTATCGCCGGCGACCAGGATCTTGGCGCTCTGGTATTGCGGCTTGTTCAACACGAAATCGGGGTTCAGCGAGCCGTCGTCGCGATAGCGCGCCTCGGCAAACAGACCCTTGCCGAGGCCGGTGCGCTTGATGGTCTTCAGATAATCCTTCGGGATGATCATGTCCGTGTCGATGTTGACGACCGGAAGCGGCGCAGCAACGCCGGTGAGCTTGACGAATTTTTCCATGACCTGCCTCCGCGAGACGTTTGATGCGGATGCTGCCATAGACCAATTCCCGGACAATTTGAAGGTCACATTCCTGTCAAACGGTACTGTGACCTGTCAAACGCCACGCTGGCCGGTCGGCCAGCGGAAACACGGTGATTCGCGGAAGACCGCCGAAGACCGTGGATCAGAGATCGATGATCGTGCCGCGACCGTCGTTCCAGACGCGCATGTCGGGGCGGGCGCCCTTGGCGCGGGCGCGCACCGGTGCCGGCTTCAGGCGCGGGGTCAGCGCACGCACAACGGTGAAGACGGCCAGCATGCCGGCAAAGGCGAGGGTGATGGAAGCCGTCAGCACCACAAGGCTACCAATCGCCGCAATGCCGATGAGACCGAGGAAAACTGCGCGGATGTTCTGCATGGTTTTATGAACCTTTCTTCTTGCGTGAATGTGGGCCTTTCCGTTTCCACTTGCAAGTGCCTTGGCAGCTGTGCGCTCTTGCGTCTCATCCCGAAGCTTGTCACAAAGTCGCGATGCCCAGCACCCTTTCTCTCACGCCGCGTCCCTATCGCTCCCTGCTCAGCGTCCCCGCCATCAACCCGCGGGCCCTGGACAAGGTTCCGCAGCTTGCCTGCGACGGCGTGATCTTCGACCTGGAGGATTCGGTGTTTCCCGAGCGGAAAGACGAGGCGCGCGAGGCCCTGCGCGAGCGTCTTCCCGCTCTTGCCCGCGACGGCAGGACCCGCATCATCCGCATCAACGACCTGTCCTCCCCCTTTGCGGCCGCCGATCTTGACCTGGTGCTGGCGGTCCGGCCGGATGCGGTGCTTTTGCCGAAGGTGGAGCGCCCGCAGGATATTCTTTTTGTCCAGGAGAGGCTCGATGCCGCCGGCTGCGGGCCGGAGGTGGCGATCTGGGCGATGATGGAAACGGCGCGCGGCACGCTGAATGCCGGGGCAATTGCCGCCACGCGCGACAGGGCAGGGCGCCTTCAAGCCTTCGTGATCGGCCTCAACGACCTGCGCAAGGAAACCCGCGTGCTGCCGCGGCCCGGTCGCGCCTTTCTGGTCCCCTGGCTGATGCAGGTGGTGCTGGCAGCGCGCGCGCACGGGCTTTGCGTCATCGACAGCGTGTTCAACGATTTCCGCGACGAAGACGGCTTCGAGGCCGAATGCCGGCAGGGCCGCGAGATGGGGTTCGACGGCAAGATGCTGATCCACCCGGCCCAGATCGACGCCGCCAACCGGGCCTTTGCCCCCTCGGCCGAGGAGATCGCCGATGCGAAGGCCATCGCCGCCGCCTTTGCCCGGCCGGAGGCGGAAGACCGGAACGTCATCCCCCTTGACGGCCGCATGATCGAACGCCTGCATCTGGAGGAGGCCGAACGGCTGCTCGCTCTGGTGCAGGTCCTTGAAAACAGAAAGACAGTGCCATGAAAGTCTACCGCTTCCTCACCGGACCCGATGAGTCCAGCTTCTGCCACCGGGTGACCGACGCCCTCAACAAGGGCTGGGAACTGCACGGCGCGCCGAGCCTTTCCTTCAACCACGCCGAAAACAGGATGTATTGCGGCCAGGCCGTGGTAAAGACCGTTCACGGCAAGGACTACGACCCGAGCATGAAGCTCGGCGAGCAGTAAGACCCCTTGAACGTGCCGCCCCGGACCGGACATGACGGCCGATCCGGGGCACTCTTTGCGAAGGGGATGCGCTGGCCCCGCTCAGCCCGTGCGGTCGGCCGCCTCTTCGGCGCTTTCCTCGATGCGCTCCATGTCGTCATCGGAGAGGCCGAAGTGATGGCCGATCTCGTGGATCAGCACGTGGGTGATGATATCGCCCAGCGTCTCCTCGTTCTCCGCCCAGTAATCCAGGATCGGGCGGCGATAGAGGCGGATGCGGTTCGGCAATTCGCCGGTTTCCACGGTAAAGCGCTCGGAAATGCCGCGGCCTTCGAACAGGCCGAGCAGATCGAAGGGGGTTTCCAGCGCCATGTCCTCGAACACGTCGTCATCCGGAAAATCCTCGATCTCGATGGTGAGGTCCTGGGTCAGCGCGCGGAATTCCTGCGGCAGATTCCCATAGGCCTCGATTGCCAGCGATTCGAACGTGCTGATGGTCGGGGCGTGGCGATCCCGCCAATCATCGGTCTGGTCGACACGGGCCATGTGTGCTCCTTTTTGGGAGCCATATAAGGTTTTTGAGAATTTTTTTCGAGAGCGGATTCAAGCAGCAGGCGCGCAGCGTAAATGAATCTCGCGCACCGCCCTGTTGACTCTTCCGCCGGCCTCTGGAATCCATAAGAACATAAAGTGAACATTTCGAATGGAGCCGACGTCATGGCACGACCTGCCCTGGCGCAGGAGAGGGTTTTTGCCCTGCGCGAAACGATTGCCCGCCTGGAAGGCCGCGCTCTTCCGGAACAGGCGGCCGCAGAGGCCGGGCTGCTGGCCGAACGGCTGGCGGAATGTCCGGATCGCGCGGTCGCGCCGCAGGGGCGGGCAGAAGAGGCGCGGCTGAAAACCGATGTCGCGGCCTTCGATCAGGCGCTGGAGGGCGGCCTGCCGCGCGATGCACTGACCGAGATCCGCAGCCTCGGCTTTCGCCATGCCGGCGCGGCAAGCGGTTTTGCGCTGTCGCTCGCGGCCCTTCTGCAGGCTGCGGAGCCGGATGGGACATGCAGCCCAGTCCTGTGGATCGGCGAGCGGATGGGGGGAGGCGAGGCGGGCCTGCCCTATCCGCCCGGGCTGAAGGCTTTCGGGCTCGACATCAGCCGCTTTTTCCAGGCGCTGCCGCAGCGGCTGGAAGATGCCCTGTGGCTGGCGGAGGCGGCGCTGGACAGCGGATTGTTTGCCGCGACGCTTCTCGAGCTACGCGGCAATCCGGCCGCCTTCGGGCTGACGGAAAGCCGCCGACTGAGCCTTCGGGCAAAGGCGGCGGGGCGGCCGCTTCTGCTTCTGCGCCAGGCCGGCGAGGAGGAGGCATCGAGTGCTGCCTTCCGCATCCTCGCCGAACCGGCGCCGGCACTTGCGCGGCGCCTTCCCGACGGATCGATGCTCGGCGGCAGCATCGGCCATCCCGTCTTCCGTCTCACCCTGGAGAAGAGCCGCAACCCGGCTCCCCTCTCTTTCTTTCTGGAGTGGAACCCCCATGACCGCCGTTTCCTGGCTCTCGACCCCGCAAGACAGGCTCAGGCTTTCGAACCGAAGGCCGCGCATTCTGGCGCTTCATTTTCCGCGTCTGCCGACCGACCGGATCCTGCGCCGGCGCTGGGGTCTGTCCTGGCGTTTGAACGGGCGTTCGAACGGGCGTCCTGACGACACACCCGTCGTGGTGGCCGGCCGGCGTGACAATGGCATGCGTCTTCTGGCACTCGACGAAACCGCAGAGACCGCCGGGCTGCGCATGGGGCAGGGGCTGGCGGAAGCGCGCGCCATCTGTCCGAACCTGATCGTCATCGAGGAGGATGCGGCCGCCGACCGGCGCCTGCTGGAGGCGCTCGCCGACTGGTGCGACCGCTTCACCCCGCTGGTCGGGCTGGACGGCACCGACGGCCTCTTCCTCGACATCACCGGCTGCACGCATCTGTTCGGCGGCGAGGCGGCGATGCTGCAGGAGATCCTGACCCGGCTGACGCAGATGGGCCTTGCGGTGCGCGGCGCGATATCCTCGGCCCCCGGCCTCTCCTGGGCGCTTGCCCGTTTCGATGGCAACCGGATCGTCGCCGAGGACGAACAGGAGGGCGTGCTGGCGCCGCTGCCGGTCGCAGCGCTGCGCCTCGACGACACGCTGGTGCAGGCGCTCCACAAGGTGGGCCTCCGGCAGGTGTGCGATCTCCTGGAGGCGCCGCGGGCGCCGCTCGCCCGCCGCTTCGGCGCGGACCTGATGCTGCGTCTCGACCAGGCGACCGGTGCCGACGAGGAACCGATCTCGCCGCGCCGGCCGGTTGCGCATCTGTCGGCGGAGCGGCGGCTGGCGGAACCGATCCGGGCGCAAGACGACATCCTGGCCCTTGCCGCCACCGTCGCCGAAGGACTGAAACCGGGGCTGGAAGCGCGCGGGGCGGGCGGGCGCGTGTTCGAACTGGTGCTGTTTCGCGTGGATGGCCAGGTGTTTCGCCTGAACGCCGGCGCCTCGCGTCCCTTGCGCGATCCGCCGCGCATCGCAAAGCTGTTTGCCGAGCGGCTGAAGGGATTGCATGACGATCTGGATGCCGGCTTCGGTTTCGAGATCCTGCGCATCAATGTGCTGCACCACGAGGTGTTCGACAGCGCCCAGGGCGATTTCGAGGGCGATGACCGCCGGAGCCTGTCGCTGTCCGATTTCGTCGATCAGGTCTCGGCCCGGCTGGGACCGGAGGCCCTGCAGACCTGCCAGCTGCGCGAAAGCCATGTGCCGGAACGGGCGTTTCGCATGGAACCCGCCTTGCGGCAGGCACCGGCCCGCATTCCGCTGCGGGAGGCGCCGCCGCTGGGCGTGACCGTGTCGCGGGCGGAGCGGCCGCTTCGGCTGTTTGCCCGGCCGGAGCTCCTGGAAACCTTTGCGGTGGAGGTGCCGGACGGCCCGCCGATGCGCTTTCGCTGGCGCCGGCTGACCCACCGGGTGCTGAGGGCCGAAGGACCGGAGCGGCTGGCGGCGGAATGGTGGCGGGACGGCGAGGAAGCCCTGACGCGGGATTATTTCCGGCTGGAATCCGACAGCGGCCAGCGCTTCTGGGTCTATCGCCAGGGCCTCTATGACGAGGTGGCGCATCCGCGCTGGTTCATGCACGGGATCTTTGCATGACGATGCCCCCGGCCTTCTGCGAGATCGGCGCGCGCACCAATTTCTCCTTCCTGGAGGGTGCCTCGCATCCGGAGGAAATGGTGCAGGCCGCCGCCGAACTGGCGAGATGCGGCGAGCTTTGCGGGCTTGGTATTGCCGACCGCAACACGGTGGCTGGCGTGGTGCGCGCCCATGCGAAGCTGCGCGATCTGCCGGACGACGTGAACCTGAAAGTGCAGCCGGGCGCCCGCCTCGTCTTTGCCGACGCAACGCCCGACGTGCTGGCCTTTGCCTGCAACCGCACCGGCTGGGGCCATCTCTGCCGGCTGTTGAGCGCCGGCAACCTGCGCAGCGACAAGGGGGACTGCCGGCTGTTTCTCGACGACCTCCTGACCTGGGGCGATGGGCTGATGCTCGCCGTTCTGCCGGGCCGCCATCTGCTTGATGATGCGGCAGCGGGCGAGGCCTTTGCGCAGCTGCTTGCCAGGCTGCGCGAACGCTTTGGCACGCATCTCAGCGTGGGGCTTTCGGCCGAATATGACGGGCGCGATTCGCTGGCCTTTGCCAGCGTGGCCCAATGGGCCGAAGCGGCGCGGCTGCCGCTGATCGCCACCAACCAGCCGCTCTATCACCACCCGGGCCGGCGGCCGCTCTGCGATGTGGTGACCGCCATCCGCGCGCATGTGACGGTGGAAGAGGCCGGCTTCCGCTTTGCCGCCAATGCGGAACGTTTCCTGAAGCCTGCCTCCCGCATGGCCGGCATCTTCCGGCGCTATCCGCAGGCGCTGGCCGAAACTACCCGCTTCTTCGAGCGGCTGCAGTTTTCGCTGCGCGAGCTGCGCCACAACTATCCGGAGGAACGCATTGCCGGCGAAACACCCTCCGAAACGCTGGAGCGGCTGGTGCAGGCCGGCGCGGAAAGACGGTTCGGACACGAAATCACCGACACGATCCGCCGGCAGATCCGCGAGGAGCTGGACCTGATCCGCGAGAAGCAATATGCGCCCTATTTCCTCACCGTGCGCAACATCATGGACTATGCCCGCTCGCAGGACATTCTCTGCCAGGGGCGCGGCTCGGCCGCCAACTCCATCGTCTGCTATTGTCTTGGCATCACCGATGTCGATCCGCGCAGATCCTCGCTGCTGTTTGCCCGCTTCCTCTCGACCGAGCGGGACGAGCCGCCCGACATCGACGTGGATTTCGAGCACGAGCGGCGCGAGGAGGTGATCCAGTTCATCTACCGCACCTATGGGCGCGAGCATGCGGGGCTGGCGGCGGCCGTCACCAGCTATCGCACCCGTTCCTCAGGCCGTGAGGTCGCAAAGGCCTTCGGCCTGTCGGAAGACGTGCAATCGGCCCTTTCCAGCACTGTCTGGGGCTGGTCGACCGACGGCCTGTCGGAGCGGGAGGCGAAGAATGCCGGGCTCGACACGGAGGATGCGACGACGCAGCGCGTGCTGACCTATGCCCGCCAGCTGATGGATTTTCCCCGCCACCTGACCCAGCATGTGGGCGGCTTCGTGATCACCCGCGACCGGCTGGACGAGGTGGTGCCGATCATGCCGACGGCGATGCCCGGCCGCTACATGATCGAATGGAACAAGGACGATCTCGACACACTCGGCATCCTGAAGGTCGATATTCTCGCACTCGGCATGCTGACCTGCCTCGCCAAAGCCTTCCGGCTGCTGGAAAGCCACTACAGGCGGCCGGAAAGCCTGCCTTCGATCCTCGCCGACCAGAACGACGCGGTCTATGACATGATCTGCCGGGCGGATACGGTGGGCGTCTTCCAGATCGAGAGCCGCGCGCAGATGAGCATGCTGCCGCGCCTGCGCCCCCGCATTTTCTACGATCTCGTCATCGAGGTGGCGATCGTGCGCCCCGGCCCGATCCAGGGCGACATGGTGCACCCTTACCTGAAGCGCCGCGAGGATGAGCGGAGGGGCCGCGACATTCCCTATCCCAGCGAGGAACTGAAGGCCGTGCTGGCGCGCACGCTGGGCGTGCCGCTGTTCCAGGAACAGGCCATGCAGATCGCCATCGTCGCCGCCGAGTTCAAGCCGAGCGAGGCCGACCAGCTGCGCCGCGCCATGGCCACCTTCCGACGCACCGGCACCATTCATCACTTCCGCGAGAAGATGGTGGGCAACATGATCCGCCGCGGCTACGATCCGGATTTTGCAAGGCGCTGTTTCAGCCAGATCGAGGGTTTTGGCGAATACGGCTTTCCGGAAAGCCATGCCGCTTCCTTCGCGCTGCTGGTCTATGTCTCCTGCTGGTTCAAGGCGCTCTATCCGGATGTGTTTCTCGCCGCGATCCTGAACGCTCAGCCGATGGGTTTTTATGCCCCCGCCCAGCTGGTGCGCGACGCGCGCGAGCACGGGATCGAGGTGCTGCCGGTCGATGTGAACTTTTCCGACTGGGACGCGAGCCTGGAAGACGGCAAGGGGTTCGACGCCCGCCATATGGCGCCGCAGCACCGGGACATGAGCACTGTCATTCAGGCGCGAAAATCCGTGCGCTTGGGCTTCCGGCTGGTCAAGGGCCTGTCGGAAACCGAGATCCGTGGAAAGCTGGTGGCGGCGCGCGGCGAGGGCTATCGCTCGGTCCGCGATCTGTGGCTGCGCTCCGGCCTCAACCGCGCCGCCATCGAAAAGCTGGCGGAGGCGGATGCCTTCCGCTCGATGGGGCTCGACCGGCGCCAGGCGCTCTGGGCGGTGCGGGCGCTCGATACCGCAAGTGCCCGCGACAGCCTGCCACTGTTCGAACGGGCCGGCCACGAGGACCTGCAGCACGAGCCCGCGATGGACCTGCCGGAAATGCCGCCCGGTGAACAGGTGATCGAGGATTACCGCAGCCTCACTCTGTCGCTGAAGGCGCATCCCGTTTCCTTCCTGCGCGGGGAGCTTGCGGGGCGGGCGATGGTGACCACGGCCACCCTCAGAACCGCCGAGAAGAACCGCCGGGTGGAGGTGGCAGGGCTGGTGCTGATCCGCCAGCGACCCGGCACGGCCAAGGTGATCTTCATGACGCTGGAGGACGAGACAGGCACCGCCAACATCATCGTGCGGCCAAAGATCTTTGCCCGTTACCGCGCCGTGGTCATGGCGGCCCGGCTGGTGCGCATTCGCGGACTTTTGCAGCGGGAAAGCGACGTGATCCACGTGATCGCCAACCAGATCGAGGACCTCACCCCGATGCTGGGGCTGTTGCAGGCAGAGAAGCGCTGCTTCGGCGTCTGCGAGCGCGCTGACGAGGTGCTGCGCGCCACGCTCGACCATCGGGAAAGGATGGCCCGCAAGGCGGCCAGTGCGCAACGCGCAGCCTCTGCGCAAGGCCCGCTCGACGAGAGCGCGCGGGTTCTGCCGAAGGGCCGCAATTTTCATTGAAAAGGCGGAAGAACCACGGCCTCCGCCAATTCCGGCCTCCTGCTCGAACGACCCGTCACGCCCTTGTGAGCGGCAAGAGCCGACGGGCAGCCCCGTCGCGGCTGGACGGACGATTCATTTTTCTTGACATCTGTCGTCCTGTTTATCAAAAAGGGGACATCCAACATCATGTTTGATGGCTAATACGCATGCTCGTCTGCAGTTGCAATTACATTACCGATCGGGAGATCAGGGACGTGATCAACAGCCTCCTCGATGAGGACTGTTGGCAGCTGATCGTGCCTTCCAAGGTGTATCACGCCATGCAGAAGCGCGGCCGTTGCTGCGGCTGTTTCCCCAATGTCGTCGACCTGATCATCCGCACCACGGAAGAATATCACGCGCTCCGCCACTCGACGGAAGCCGAGGTTGTCGATTATATGTCTCGCCTCAGAAAGTTCCATGAAGACAACAGGAGAGCGGACATTGAAAGGCGACAAAAGAGTCATCGAGCGGCTTAACGAGGCCCTTTTTCTCGAACTCGGCGCAGTGAACCAGTACTGGCTGCACTACCGTCTGCTCGAAGACTGGGGCTACACCAAGCTCGCCAAGAAGGAACGCGCCGAATCCATCGAGGAAATGCAGCACGCCGACAAGCTGGTGGCACGCATCATCTTCCTGGAAGGCCATCCGAACCTGCAGACGCTGGCACCGCTGCGCATCGGCCAGAACGTGCGCGAAGTGCTCGAAGCCGATCTCGCCGGCGAATACGACGCCCGCACCTCCTACAAGACCTCGCGCGACATCTGTTACGAGGCCGGTGACTACGTCACCATGAAGCTGTTCGAGGAACTGCTGATCGATGAGGAAGGCCATATCGACTTCCTCGAAACCCAGATCGAGCTGCTCAACAAGCTCGGCGAAGAGCGCTACGGCCTGCTGAACGCCGAATCCGCCGACGCTGCCGAATAAGGTTTTCTCTTGCCACATCGAAAGCCGGCTATCGAGTGTAGCCGGCTTTTTTCATGCCCGCATGCCAGTGCTGTCGGCCGGAGGGATAGTCCGCGGCCCTCCTCTCACCGCTGAATCAGGGGCGGAGCCAGGCGCTGCCAGTGATGCGGCCCGCCTCCAGATCGGCATGCGCCCGCGCAGCCTCCGTGAGCGGATAGGCCTGCTGCGGCGCCTCGAACAGGTTCTCCTGCATCAGCGACAGCACGGCATCGACCGCCGGTCCATAGACCTCCCGGTTTGCGCTGAAGGCCATGACGCTGGGGCGCGACAGGGCATTGGAGCGCAGCGCGGCAAGCGGCACCGGCGGCGCGACGCCCGCCACCTGACCGATGCTGGCGGTCATGCCGAAGGGGCGCACGCAGGCGATCGTCCCGGCAAGCGTGCCGCCGCCGATACCGTCGATCGCCAGATGCACGCCGTCACCCGCCGTCAGCGCCGCTACCTCGGCGGCGAAATCGACGTCGCGTCCGACGACCACGTGATCGGCGCCATGTCCGCGGGCCAGCGCTTCCTTTTCCGGGCTGCCGACGGTGGCGATGACCTCTGCGCCGAGCCGCTTTGCCAGCCGCACGAGGATCGAGCCCAGACCGCCGGCCGCGGCATGCACGAGCACCCGCATGCCGGCCCGCAGCGGATACACATGCGAGAGCAGCATATGGGCGGTCAGACCGCGCAGCAGATTGCTGCCGGCCTGCTCGAAGGCCAAGGTATCGGGAAGCGGGATCGTCCGCCAGGCCGGCAGAAGGCGATGCGTGGCATAGGCGCCAACCGCCCCGGCATAGACAACCCGCTCACCGACCGCGAGATGATCGACGCCCTCGCCGATGGCCTCCACGACACCGGCGCCCTCCACGCCGGGAATGCCCGGCAGAGGCAGCGGATAGGCGCCGCTGCGGTGATAGACGTCCACGAAGTTGAGCCCGATCGCCTGCTGCGCGATCAGAACCTCACCCGGACCGGGCAACAGGCGCGGAAGCTGAACGGCGCGCAGAACCTCGGGGCCACCGACGGCGGACACCTGCATGGAATAAGGCGTTGCATGGGACATGGCTGATCTCCTTTGCGGCAGACTGTACGATGTGTGCCCTCTGTGCGAAATTCCTCTATATTGCCCAACACATGGGAAGAAACGCACAACGGACGAGGCTGGCAAGAGGATGGACTGGGACGATCTTCGGCACTTTGCCGCCTTTGCCGAACAGGGCAGCCTGCTGTCTGCGGCCCGCGCGCTTCACGTGGAACATGCCACGATTTCCCGCCGCATCGAAGCGCTGGAGCGCAGCCTTGCGCTGAAACTCGTCGACCGGCGCGGCCGCAAGCTGCGGCTGACGCCCGAGGGAGAGCGGATCGCCGCGATCGCCCGCCGGATGGAGGAGGAGGCCGAGGCAATCGCCCGGATCGTGCGGGGGGCTGCGGAGGATGTCTCGGGCGAAGTCACGATCTCGGCACCGCCCGCCTTCGGCAGCATCGTGGTGGCACCGGCGCTGGCCGGCCTCAGCCAGCATCACCCGCGCCTGACAATCCGGCTGTTCGGCGAGGCCCGCACCGCAGCCCTCAACCGGCGCGAGGCGGACATCGCCATCCGGCTCAGCCGACCGGGCGAGGGCGACCTGACGCTGACGAAGCTTGGAACGCTTGCCTTTTGCGCCTATGCCGACCCGGCGCATCTGGCGGCCAACGAGCCACAGGACTGGCTGTTCATCGGCTCGGATGGCGAGGTGCGACAGTCGCCGCAGCAGCGCGAACTGGAAAGGCTTGCCGCCGGGCGCCGCTTTGCCATCTGGTCCGGCGAGGTTGCGATGCAGATGGCGCTCGCCTG
The DNA here is from genome assembly GCF_900156005.1 of Rhizobium sp. RU35A. Taxonomy (NCBI): domain Bacteria; kingdom Pseudomonadati; phylum Pseudomonadota; class Alphaproteobacteria; order Hyphomicrobiales; family Rhizobiaceae; genus Rhizobium; species Rhizobium sp. RU35A. The sequence continues at coordinate 86,447 of NZ_FTMR01000014.1, forward strand.
CCACGGCGCCGGCATTGCCATGCTGCCGGATTTCCTGCAGCCGGAGCGCCAAGGGCTGGCGCTGGCCTTTCCGGAGGCCGCGCCCTTGATGCGTGAGGCCTGGCTGGTCGTCCACAGCGACCTCACCCATGCCCCGGCCGTCAGAACCGTGATCGATCATCTCACCGCGGCGATCCGGGCGGTACTGCGGCAAGGCAGCGGTTCGCCCTGACGCCACAGAGCGCCGTACATCCCCCTGAGCGGCCACGGCATAACGCGCCGTGAAACCGATCATCTCCCGTCCGAAAAATCCTCACCGGATATCCGGCCGAGGGGCTGACCCTCAGCCCGGCACACCGGCCAGATGCGAAAACTCTGCCACGACCTTCTCATAGGCCGGACGCTTGAAGGAGACGATCAGCCCAGGAAGGTCCGCCATCGGCTTCCAGTCCCAGGCGTCGAATTCCTGGTGCTGGCCGCTCGGCGGGTTCTCGATGTTGATCTCGCTCTCCTCGCCTTCGAAACGGAAGGCAAACCAGCGCTGGGTCTGGCCCCGGAACTTGCCCTTGAGACCGATGCCGATCAGATGGGCCGGCAGATCGTAATTGATCCAGTCCTTCGCCTCGGCCAGCAGAGAAACCGTCTTCATGCCGGTTTCCTCGAACAGCTCGCGATAGGCGGCCTTCAACGGGTCCTCGCCCTTGTCGATGCCGCCCTGCGGCATCTGCCAGAGCTGCGGCGAGCCATCCGACTCGCTGTTGTTTTCCGAGAGCCGCCTGCCGACCCAGACCAGTCCCTGCCGGTTCAGCACCATGATGCCGACACAGGGGCGATAGGGCAGTTCATCTGCCGTGCGGTGTTTGTCGTGGCTCATCCAGTCCTCACTGCTGTTGTTGCGGCGCGGAGACGAGGGCGGACACGCCGACCACCTCGATACCCCTGCCCTCTGCCTGTTTCATCCATTCGGCCACGGCATCGACTGTCTCATCGAAGGCAGAGCCGATGCCAATGGCGTTGCCCCGGCGCTCCGCAATCCGCTGCAGGTCGTCCAGCTTGCGCAGGATCGCATCACGCCGCAATTCGCCATCCAGCGTCAGATCGGCAAAGCCATGCGGCAGATCGAGGGTGCGGGCAAGCGTTTCCGTCTTCGACTGCGCAAAGGCGCCGTCATCGAGAAACAGCAGGCCGCGTGCGGCAATATCCTTCAGAACGGGTTCGAGCGCGCCCGCATCGGCCAGATAGCGGCCGCCGAGAAAGTTCACGATGCCGGTATAATTGGTGATCCGCCCCATGGCCTGATGCAGCGCCTTCAGATTCTGCGCGACGGGCTTGCCCGTCACCAGCGTCAGGGGGCCGGGATCGTTTGCCGGGTAATCAAAGGGTTCCATCGGCACCTGCAGCAGGATTTCGTGGCCGCCGGTGCGCGCCTCCTGCATCCAGCGCTGCAGGCTGTTGCCGCTTGCCGCAAAGGCCAAAGTCACGCTGCCGGGCAAGGTGCGGATGGCGCGCTGCGTGCTGGTCTGGCTGATGCCGAGCCCGCCGATGACGATGGCGATGCGGTTGCCGCGCGCTCCGGACCAGGGCCGCGCATACTGGTCCATCGGCCGCAATCCGTCCGGCGCCCGCACGGGCAGGCGGCCGAAGGACGTCTCTTCCAGCAGGTCCTCATTCGGCTGGGCGGCCATGCGCGGGTCCTGCCCCGCCAGACGCGCATCGATCAGCTTTGGCCCGCTGCCATCGCGCAGACGCGGCGAGACGGTGGTCACGACGGAACCATCCTCCGGCACCGAGCGTGCCACAGTCGCGCCGGACTGGCCGGAAACGGGAGCAACTGACGGAGTCGGAGGAGAGGTGGCACGGAGCGGGGCCGGAGCCGCAGGCGCTGCCGGCGGCACGGCAAGCGTCACTGCGACGGGTTCGCCGGGCGGCAATCCGGCGGTGCGCATCAGATAGAAGGAAACGCCGAGCAGGGCAGCCGCGCCGAGGCCCGTCAGAACGGTCGCGAGCGTCAGGCGGGACCCGGTCGCGCGCCGGCGCCCGTCCTTGCCCTTGAGCGGCGCTCGAAGATCTGTCCCCACGGGTTCCGCCTGCCCCCAAAGTCGTTCTCATTGCCAAGCGCGCCAGAGCGGAAACGCTTGCTTCTCGGGAAGAGACAAGCGTCAGAACGTCAACACGCTCATGGAAAACCCGCCCGGCCGGAAGGGCAGGGCGGGCTGCAAAACAAAGTCAGGTCAGGGCTTGGTCGCCGAGGCCGTCGGGCTGTCCTGATGCGGCGGGAAGGACGGGTCCGTCTTCGTGCCGTGCAACAGGTCCAGCGCGTAGTTCAGCTGCACATCATCCTTGGCTTCCGGCGGCACATAGGCGCTGGAGCCGGACCCTTCCTCGGTCTCGTTCTGACCCTGGATATGGCCGCGCAGGCTGGATTCGCCTTCGGGGCGGATCTTGCCCTGCAGGTCGGCCGGCAGCGGCTGCTCGACCTTGATGTCCGGCTGGATGCCGGTGCCCTGGATCGACTTGCCGGACGGCGTATAATAGAGCGCCGTGGTCAGACGCAAAGCACCCGCCTCGCCGAGCGGGATGATCGTCTGGACCGACCCCTTGCCGAAGGAACGCGTGCCGAGCACGGTGGCGCGCTTCAGATCCTGCAGCGCACCGGCCACGATTTCCGAGGCGGATGCGGAGCCGCCGTTGATCAGCACGATCACAGGCTTGCCATCCGTCAGGTCGCCCGGACCGGCATTGAAGCGGCGGGTTTCCTCCGGATTGCGACCGCGGGTGGACACCACCTCGCCGCGCTCCAGGAAGGCGTCGGAAACGTTGATCGCCTGGTCGAGCAGACCGCCCGGGTTGAGACGCAAATCGAGCACATAGCCCTTCAGCTTGTCGGCCGGAACATCGGCCTTGATCTTCTTGATCGCCTTTTCGAGATCGTCATAGGTCTTTTCGGTGAAGGAGATGACGCGCAGATAGCCGATGTCACCCTGCTCGACGCGCGATTTCACGGCGCGCACGGCAATCACGTCACGCACGACGGTAAGTTCGATCGGCTTGTCGGCGCCCTTGCGCAGGATGGTCAGCTTGATCGGCGTCTTGACCGGACCACGCATCTTTTCGACCGCGTCCTCGAGCTTCATGCCGCGCACCGGCTTGCCGTCAATCTCGGAGATGTAATCGCCCGAGAGAACGCCTGCCTTTGCCGCAGGCGTATCGTCGATCGGGGTGATGACCTTTACCAGCTCGTTTTCCATCGTCACTTCGATGCCGAGGCCGCCGAACTCACCCTTCGTCTGGGTGCGCATGTCGGCCGCATCCTTGGCATTCATGTAGCTGGAATGCGGATCAAGCGACGACAGCATGCCATTGATGGCATTTTCGATCAGCTTCTGTTCATCCGGAGGCGTGACATACTGGGCACGGACACGTTCGAACACGTCCCCGAAAATCGACAGCTCACGATAGGTCGACGATCCCGCAGCCTGGGCCGGCACGCCCGCGGAATACACGACACTCATGGCTGTGGCGCCGAGCAGCGCCCCAACGATGACAAGAGAAGCCCTACGAATCATTTCGTGCCCTTCCAGTTTCCTTTGTGGACCACCACGGCTTCGAATCGACCGGAGTGCCGTCCTTTCTGAATTCAATGTAAAGCGTTGGACGATCTGTTTCCAGCGCCAACGCCGTTGCGCTCGCCACTCTTTTCTCGCCCATGACGGCTATCGGTTCGCCCGCGAAAACGAACTTTCCCTGCCGCACATTGACCTTTTCCATGCCTGTCAGGACCAGGTGATACCCATCGCCTGCATTGAGAATGATCATCTGCCCATAGCTTCGGAAGGCGCCGGCAAAGACGACAAGACCGTCGGCGGGTGCCGTGACCACGGCACCGGGGCCTGAGGCAAGGGTCACACCCTTGGCCGGATGGCCGGTGCCGTCGGGATCGCCATAGGCCCTCAGCACATCGCCTTCGACCGGATAGGTCAACTTTTGCTTGAGGCTCGCGAACGGATATGCGGGCGCAATACGGTTTTTGTCGGGCACGCCACCTTCGGCCAGCTGCTCGGCCTTCTCGCGCTGCTCCGCCGTCAGCTGCTTGCGGCGCTCCTCCTCCTGACGCGCCTGCGCCATCGCATCACGCACGGAAGAAATCTCGCCCTCCAGCGACTGGATCAGTCCCTGCAGGCTGGTCGCCCGGCTGGCCAGCTCCTCGGAACGGCGCCGTTCGGCATCGAGTTCGGCGGCGCTCTGGCGGCTCTGCTTGTCGTTTTCCGCAAGCAGCAGATCCATCCGCCGGTCTTCCTCCAGGCTGGCGCTCATCGCGCCGGCAGCCTTGTCCTTCTCGGCCGCAGCATCCCTTTCCAGATCGGAGAGGGACTGCAGATCGGTCATCAACCGCTCCGCCTCGGCGCGCATGCCGGGAACGACGGCACCAAGAAGGATGGCGCTCCGCACCGATCCCAGCGCATCTTCGGGCGTGACGAGCAGCGCCGGCGGCGGATTGCGCCCCATGCGCTGCAGCGCGGCCAGAACCTCCGCCAGAACGCCGCGCCGTTCGTGCAGCGAGGCGCGAATGCCATCCTGCCTGACGCGCAGCTCCGCCATCCGGTTCTCGCTCTTGCGGATCGTCGCTTCCAGCTGCTTGCGCCGCGCAGCCGATTCGATCAGTGCCTGACGGATCGAGGCGCTGCTCTTGTCGAGCGCGGCAATTGCCTCGCCGATCGATTTCGCCTTGTCGCCGGACAGGCTCAACGTCTTCGACAGCTCCTCCAGTTCGGCACGCGTCTGGTCACGTTTCTGCTCAAGCGCATCGACGGTGGGAGAGGAGGCTGGCGTACCATCCGCCGGCTGATCGGCGGGCGTTCCGATATCGACAGCCTGAGCATCCTGCGCATGAAGCTGCCCAGCGCCTGCCAAGACAAGCAGCACCACCGCAACCAGCGGCGGCGCCAGGCGCATGCTGTCTTGTCCCTTGCGCATTCCCACTCTTTGCGTCAGCCCTGATCGAAGCAAGCTAAGGCCTTTTGCCGGCCAGCACCAGAAACAAGATCGTGTAGGCAAAATCTGAGGCCCCGGTCCGCCACGCTTCCACATCAGACGCGGTGATAGGGATGGCCGGAGAGGATGGTGACGGCGCGGTACAACTGTTCAGCGATCAAAATGCGCACCAGCTGGTGCGGCCAGGTCATGGAGCCGAGATTGATGACGGCATCCGCGCGATCGTAGAGCACAGGATCAAGCCCATCGGCGCCGCCGATGGCAATCATCATCTCCCGCTTGCCCTGATCGCGATATCGTCCGACGAGACTTGCGAAGGCGGGGCTATCCAGCGCTTTGCCGCGCTCGTCGAGCAGGATCAGCACGGCCCCCTCAGGCAGGCTCTTTTCCAGAAGCCCGGCCTCCTCGCGCTTGCGGGTGTCCGCCGCGGAGGCGCGACTTTCGTTCACTTCCGTCACGCGCGCAAACTCAAGGCTCACCGCCGGGCCAGCCTTGGCGAAGCGGTCGAGATAGCGTGACGCAAGTTCCTTCTCAGGTCCGGCTTTGAGCCGTCCCACGGCAAAAAGGCCAATCCGCATGTCTGCCACCGCATATTCTGGTGCCGCAAGAAGAGCTTTCGGCTGAGCCAGTGCCCAGCCGCCCGTTGCGGCTCATCGCACCTGCGGCGGTCAGCTCTGGCTGATCGGGCGCTAGTGCAGCGTTCCTTCCTCATCGGGAGCCGCCCACATCTTTTCGATGTTGTAGAACTCCCTGATTTCCGGGCGGAACACATGGATGATGACGTCACCGGTGTCAATCAGCACCCAGTCACCCGTGTCCATGCCTTCGACGCGGGCGCTGCCAAAGCCCTCGTCCTTCAGGTCGGTCAACAGATGTTCCGAGATTGCCGAGACATGCCGGTTCGAGCGCCCGGTGACCACGACCATGTAGTCGCCCAGCGCGGATTTTCCGGCAATGTTGATGGTGACGATGTCTTCGGCCTTGGAGTCCTCGAGGCTGGCGAGGACCACTTCGAGAGCGCGGGCGGCGGCATCGGCGCCACGTTCCAGGCTCTTCGGGATAACGCTGAGCGTTCTCCCCTTGGCGTGTACTGTTGTCAGAGGTCTTCCTTTCGTCACGAACAGAACAGGCACGACGCGAATCTTCCGATGGAAGATCCACGATCATGAAGGTGGCATCGAATGGTTAATCTTTCAAGGCGCGGCGCAGTCCGCCGGAAGCCTCGCGCAAGCCCGGCATCGGGACCGGGCGGGCAGCCTGCCGGATTTCCGTGGAACTCAGCGTGGAGCGCGGGCCGTGAATGAAGGTCCAGGCTGGCGGGCGGTGCAGGCCAAGCGAACGCGCCGCATTTTCATCCACTCGCGCAAAGGAGAGGGCACGCGCCGCGGGCGAGGAGAGGAAGGAGAGCGTGGCGCCCGGCCGGTCCACCACGACGATCGGCACCAGAGCGGCGATCTCGCGCCATTTCTGCCAGCGGTGAAAGGTCTTCAGGCTGTCGGCGCCCATGATCCAGACAAAGCGCACGCCCGGATGGCGCGCCACCACATGGGCGAGCGTATGAGCGGTGAAACTCGTCTTCAGCCGCTCCTCGAAGGCGGTGATCTTGATGCGCGGATTGCGCGCCAGATCACGGCTGAGCGCGATGCGCTCTGCCAGCGGCAAGAGAATGGACCGGCTTTTCAGCGGATTGCCGGGCGTCACCATCCACCAGAGCTGATCGAGGCCGAGCCGCTTCAGCGCGATCTCGGCAACCAGCCGATGGCCGGGATGCGGCGGATTGAACGACCCGCCGAACAGGCCGACCACCATGCCGCGCTCCACATGCGGCATGGAAAGATAAGGTGTCAGGCGTTCCCCCTCCGCCACGCGCGTCAGGGCCGCGTCTGGCCGGTGCCGTGCACCCGGTACTTGAACGAGGTCAGCTGCTCGACACCGACCGGGCCGCGCGCATGCATCTTGCCGGTAGAAATGCCGATCTCGCCGCCCATGCCGAATTCGCCGCCATCGGCAAACTGGGTGGAGGCATTGTGCAGGAGGATCGCCGAATCGATCTCGTTGAAGAAGCGTGCCACAACCGCCGGATCCTCCGCCAGCACCGCCTCCGTGTGGTTCGAGGAATAGGTGTTGATGTGACGGATCGCCCCCTCGATGCCATCCACCAGCGCCACCGAAATGATCGCCTCCAGATATTCCGTGCACCAGTCCTCTTCGGTCGCGGGGATGAGACCCGGCACGCGTGCGCGCACCTCTTCGGAGGCGCGGATCTCGCAGCCCCTGGCCGCCAGCGCCTCAAGGATCGGTTTCAGGTGCGTGTCGGCCGCGGCCTGATCGACCAGCAGCGTTTCGGCGGCTCCGCAGATGCCGGTGCGGCGCATTTTCGCATTGACCACCACATTGACGGCCATTTCCAGATCGGCAGAGGCATCGACATAGATGTGGCAGAGGCCTTCCAGATGCGCAAAGACTGGCACGCGGGCTTCCGTCTGGACGCGGGCCACAAGGCTTTTGCCGCCGCGCGGCACGATGACGTCAATTGCGCCATCGAGACCGGACAACATGGCGCCGACGGCCGAACGATCGGCGACCGGGACGATCTGGATCGCCTCTTCCGGCAGGCCGGCAAGGGCCAGGCCCTTCGACAGGCAGCGATGGATTGCCTGCGATGAATGGAGGGAGTCAGAGCCGCCGCGCAGGATGACCGCATTGCCGGCTTTCAGACACAGCGCGCCGGCATCGGCCGTCACGTTCGGGCGGCTTTCATAGATCACACCGATCACGCCGAGCGGCGTGCGCACGCGCTCGATCTTCAGGCCGTTGGGGCGTTCCCAGGCGGCAATCACACTGCCGACCGGATCGGGAAGGGCGGCAATCGCTCTCAGCCCCTCGGCCATTTCGGCGACACGCTTTTCGTTGAGCGTCAGCCGGTCGATGAAGGAAGGCTGCAGGCCCTTGTCGGCGACCGCAGCCAGATCCTGCGCATTGGCGGCGAGAATGTCTGGCGTCGCGGCGATGATGGCATCGGCGGCGGCGGTCAGCGCCGTGTTCTTCGCGTCCGTCGAGGCCGTGGCCAGACGGCGCGCTGCCGCCTTCGCGTTGCGGCCGATCGCCTGCATCAGCTGTTCGATGTCGGAAACGGCAATCTTATCCAGCATGGGCGGTATCCTCCTCAACAGTGCCCTTGGTTTCAGCCACCAGCAGGCCGGTGATCACCAGATCATCGCGATGCACCATGGCGGCGCGGCCGGCATAGCCGAGAATGGATTCGATCTCGCCGGACTTGCGTCCGGCAATGGCGCGCGCCTCGTCGGCATCATAGCCGACCAGGCCGCGGGCGATCTCGCGGCCCTGCGTGCCGATGATGGCAACCGTATCGCCGCGGCTGAAGGGGCCGATAACGGCGCGCACACCCGCGGGCAGCAGGCTCTTGCCGGAGGCAAGCGCCCTTTCAGCACCCGCATCGACCGTCAGCGTGCCCGCCGGCTGCAACTGGCCCGCAATCCAGGTCTTGCGCGCCGTAACGGGCGTGCCGGAGGGCGCAAACCAGGAGGAGCGGGCACCGCTTTCGATCGCCCTTAGCGGATGATCGGTCTTGCCCGAAGCGATGATCATGCCGCAGCCGGCGCTGGTGGCGATCTTGCCGGCATCGATCTTGGTGCGCATGCCGCCGCGCGACAGTTCGGAGGCAGCGCCGCCCGCCATGGCCTCGATCTCCGGCGTGATCGACGGGATCGTATCGAGGAACTTCGCATCCGGATCGAGATGTGGCGGCGCCGTATAGAGGCCGTCGATATCAGAGAGCAGGATCAACAGGTCCGCACCGGTCATGGTGGCGACACGGGCCGCCAGCCGGTCATTGTCGCCATAGCGGATTTCGGTGGTCGCCACCGTGTCGTTCTCGTTGATGATCGGCACGGCACCGAGCTTCAGCAGCTGGTTGATGGTGGCGCGACCGTTGAGATACCGGCGACGCTCTTCCGTATCGCCGAGCGTCAGCAGGATCTGGCCGGCGACGATCCCATCCCGCGACAGGCTTTCCGACCAGGCACGCGCAAGCGCGATCTGGCCGACCGCCGCCGCCGCCTGGCTTTCCTCAAGCTTCAGCGCGCCCGGCGCCAGCCCAAGAACGGTTCGGCCGAGCGCGATGGCGCCGGAGGACACCACCAGCACCTCGATGTTGTTCGCCCGCAGCGCCGCGATATCGGCGCAGACCGAATCGAGCCAGCCGGATTTCAGGCCCGTCTTGCGGTCCACCAGCAGGGCGGAACCGATCTTGATGACGATGCGGCGATGAGCATTCAGGGGCTTGCGCGACATGACGATCAGTCCTCGTCCCCGGCATCGTCGAGATCGTCCGCATCCGCGACCGGAAGGCTGCGGTCGGGCAGCGCCGTCTTTTCGCTGGAGGCCACGATGACGTCGCGGAGCGCCCGCAGCGCCTCCGTGACGCCCATATGCGCGGCGGCCGAGAGAAGCAGCGGCGGCGAACCGCAAGCCTTCTGCAACTCCTTCGCCTTCTTCTTCAGTTCCTTCTCGTCCAGGACGTCGATCTGCGACAGCGCCACGATTTCCGCCTTGTCCTCCAGACCGCCGCCATAGGCTTCCAGCTCGTGCTTGACGGTCTTGTAGGCCTTGCCGACATGTTCTTCCTGCGCGGAGACCAGATGCAGCAGCACGCGCGTGCGCTCCACATGGCCAAGGAAGCGGTCGCCGATGCCGACGCCTTCATGCGCGCCTTCGATCAGGCCCGGAATATCGGCCAGCACGAATTCGCGGCCATCGATGGTGGCAACACCGAGATTGGGATGCAGCGTGGTGAAGGGGTAATTGGCAATCTTCGGCCGCGCACGGGTGACCGTGGCAAGGAAGGTGGATTTGCCGGCATTCGGCAGGCCGACCAGACCCGCATCGGCAATCAGCTTCAGCCGCAGCCAGATGGTCTTCTCGTCTCCCGGCAGGCCGGGATTGGCCCAATCCGGCGCCTGATTGGTGGAGGACTTGAAATAGGCATTGCCGAAGCCGCCATTGCCGCCGGCGGCAAGACGGAAGCGCTGCCCCTCTTCCGTGAGATCGACGATCAGCGTCTCGTTGTCTTCCTCGAACACCTGAGTACCGACCGGCACCTTCATGGTGACACTGGCGCCATTGGCGCCGGTGCGGTTGCGGCCCATGCCGTGAATGCCGGTGCCGGCCTTGTAATGCTGCTGGTAGCGATAATCGATCAGGGTGTTGAGGCCGTTGACCGCCTCGATCCACACATCACCGCCACGGCCGCCATCGCCGCCATCCGGGCCACCGAACTCGATGAACTTCTCGCGGCGGAAGGAAACGGCGCCGGCGCCACCATCTCCGGAACGAATATAGACTTTGGCCTCGTCGAGGAATTTCATGGGTTCTGCCCGTTCGTCATGCGGTTGATCGAGACGATAACCGGATTGTTTTCCGGGCTTTTCGTTATCGTCGCTTTGCTGTCACGTCAAAGCCTATCGTGGTTGCCGGGCCCTCCGGCAGCCGTTCGGCCGGCCCGCAGAGGGAATTTCTCCCACGGACCGGCCATTCCAAGGCTCACGGCTGGCGAAAGGCCTCCGCCGTCAGGCTGGTTTCCAGATGCGGCGCCATGGCATTGCGCGCCATGCTGAACAGGTCCGCGCAGCGCAGGATGGAGAAGCCGAGCTTTTCCTGGATGCGCAGCGAGGCGGCATTATCGGCAAAGGCACCGGAATGCAGGACCGTCTCCGGCATGCGCCGGAAGAAGCGTTCCACGACCGCGCCCGCGGCTTCCGTCATGAGCCCCTGGCCCCAGTAGAAACGGTTCAGCCAATAGCCGAGATGCCACCGGCCATGCCGCAGTTCCACCGCAACGCAGCCGATATGCACGCCATCGCCCTCGGTGATGGCGAAATGCCAGTCCGTGCTGGTGCGGTTGGCGTTCAGCCAGTCCACCGCATCGCTGCGGCTGTAGGGCGCGGGCACCCGCGACAGCATGCGAGTGACCTGCCAGTCGCCGAGCGAGTTTGCGATGGCATCGGCATCGCTCATCTGGTGCGCACGCAGCACCAGATGGCGCGTTTCGATGATCGGGCAGGGGCCGAGCGCCCCCATGGTGCGGGGCGGCCGTGCGAGAAGGGTCGCGGTCATCGCATCTCCCCCCAGCTCTTCAGCGACATCCAGGTCTTGCGGTCGAGCCGGAACCACTCCACGGGCACCATACCGCCGAGTGCCAGCGAGCCGACCATGCCGGACCCCTGGAACTGGAAGCCGCACTTCTGAATGACCCGGCGCGAGGCGACATTGGTGACCCGGCAGCGCGCATCGATCTGCTCGATGTCACGGGTGCGAAACGCCATGTCGATCAGCGCATGCGCCGCTTCCGTGGCATAGCCCTGGTTCCAGTAGGGTTCGCCCAGCCAGTATCCGATCTCCAGTGTCAACGCATCGTTGACATGCGGCTCCAGCGCGCAGCAACCAAGGAAAGCGCCATTATCGGCTCGGGTAATGGCATAGACGCACTTGCCAATCTCGCCGGCTTTCGTACGTCGTACGAAATCGGCGGCGTCTTTTGCCGTGTATGGGTGCGGCATGCGCGACACCATGGTCGCGATATTGGCGTTGTTGGCGAGATGGGAAAGGGCGTCGATGTCTTCTTCGTGCGGGGCGCGCAGAACCAGTCTCTGCGACAGTAAGACGGGGCAATCGCTCCTTAACCGTTGCGGCCTCAACCGCTCCTCGGGCGACCGGCTCCGGTCGCTCCTTAACATTTCGCCTTGCATGGTTCAGTCCTCCTTTTGGACAAAGAAAAAGGGAAGGTGGGTGGCGCCCCATCTCCCCTGTTTTCTGGACTGAACCTTTTGCGGGTGTCAGCCGGGTCGATGAGACGCCGGCTGTTTTAACGCGCTACCGGCTTTTATTCCGCGGCTTCCGCTTTCGGCATCACAGACACGTACACGCGGCCATTGGCCTTCGTACGGTAGTCCACGTTACCGGCGGTGAGCGCAAAAATGGTGTAGTCCTTGCCGAGGCCGACATTGGCGCCCGGATGCCACTGCGTGCCGCGCTGACGCACGATGATGTTGCCGGCGACGACAGCTTCGCCACCGAACTTCTTCACGCCAAGGCGCTTGGAATTGGAATCGCGACCGTTGCGCGAGGAACCGCCAGCTTTTTTATGTGCCATGGGAGTGCTCCTTTAAATCTCTCGAAAACCCTGGTGACCGATCAGGCGCTGATCGCCGTGATACGAACGACCGTATGATGCTGGCGATGGCCGCGAATCCGCTTGGAATTCTGGCGACGACGCTTCTTGAAGGACAGGACCTTCTTGCCACGGTTGTGTTCGACCACTTCGGCCTTCACGACGGCGCCGGCCACGAAGGGCGCGCCGATCTTGGCATCGGCGCCTTCGCCAACGACCAGGACTTCATTGAATTCGATGACTTCGCCTGCGGCGACGTCGAGCTTCTCGATGGTGACGACATCGTCAGCCGCTACGCGGTACTGCTTACCGCCGGTCTTGATGACTGCGAACATTTTTTATCCTTTCATGTTCGATCCGGCTCTGCCCGCGCCCTCCAGAAAGGGGAGGCGGCCGTCTTTTTATCAGTCCACGTTTGAGCAGGATTACAAAAGAAGAACTCTTTTGAACCGGTCTGCCGGTGAAACCGGACCCTCGAAAAGGCCCCGGTCAGGCTCCGCACGGAATACCCCATGGCGGAATGCGTGGGGATTAATTCAGCCCCCTTGACCTGTCAAGGAAAAAGACGGGAATTGCTGCGATTTCTCCCTTGCCAGCCCGTCCGTTCATCGCTATGTAGCGCACCGCACCTGACGGGTGCCGACCAGATTGACCGGAGAGGTGGCTGAGTGGTCGAAAGCACCGCACTCGAAATGCGGCATACGGGCAACCGTATCGTGGGTTCGAATCCCACCCTCTCCGCCAGGTTGTGTTCACTCTCCGTCAATTACCTGCAAGCCCTTGGGTTTCCTCACTGTAGCTTGACGGGGATTTCCGGAATTTTGACACCTAAAACCGGAAACTTCAAAAATCGGACGTCTGCTTAAAATGCCGTTCAAAATCCGTTTCAGAACAATTTGAATGCGCCCTGGTGGAGTGACCGGCGGAGCCTCCGACGTTTTCTGGCTTATCATAACACGCGCCGTTTAACTTAAGAGCCAAATGGCACGCCCGCTTTCAGTTCTCCCTTTGGGTGAGCGGAGAGAGGATCAGCGTCGCAACAACACTTCGGAGAGGCGGTCAAACTCTCCATCCTCAAGCGCGTCGGCGAACACGTATTCGGGGAGGTCGGCCCCCTCGAAGATGGTTGTCCCGTTTGCGTTAACGCTTGTCACTGGCGTGTTGCCAGCCTTTAGAGCCATCTGTCCTGAAGCTTTCACCGCGCGGCCTTGGGCATCCACAATGAGGCTATCACCCCTGTGGAATGAGCCCCCACATCGAACGATTGTGGTGCCCAGAGCATCGGCATCACTGTACGAGCCGGACTGCACGTCGCGCCCCGACACTCCGAGCACCTTTTGACCCTTGACACTCGCTTGAGCGCCGTCAAATCCAACAGCTCTGTACGCGCCCACTGCGCCAGAAGCCTTGAATGTCAACGTTAGGATTGCGATCTTCTGCACGGTCTCTCCCCCCGTTACCAGCGCAATTGCATTTCGACGACCCGAACCGCATCCCAATAGCTTACGCCGTTCTGGCGCATGTACAGGATGGCTAGTCTATCGATCTCAAGCTTCTCATGGTCGGCACTATAGCCATTCGGAGGGGTGAACTGGCTCTCTTCGAAATCCATCGGGCGTCCTGCCAACTCGGCGGTCACGACAGGGACCGGGATTTTTGTCAGGAATTGCAAAAACCATTCCTGAGCCGCAAATTGCGCTATCTGTCCTTCTTCCGAAAAATCAAAAGTTGCTTGGGGGTCCAGCGCCTCCGCAAAGGCAAGGGTTGACCTTGCCCCGTTGAACTAATCCATTTTGAAGTAAGCTCTGGCCCATTGAGAGGACCAGAGGATGAAACGCAACCGTTTCACAGACGAACAG
>NZ_FTMR01000015.1:0-99995 GCF_900156005.1 Rhizobium sp. RU35A
AGCGGGAATTCTCGACACGGTTTTGACGGAAGAAGGGACGCCGCAGGAGGCTTAGCATAGCGCCGCGAAGCGGAAGCCGGGACCGACTTCCCCCGCCAAAACCGTTCCGTTAGATTCGACAGTGACAGGAAAGGTGATCCCATGACCAATGCTTTTGACCAGGCACTGCAAAAGGCAACCGGCGGCTACCCAGTCGATACGCTGATCGTAACCAAAAACGAGGATGGCGAACCCGAAGTGTCCATGTTCGTCCTCGATGCGGACAATCAGCTGCTTCACGTTTCCTATGACCCAGAGGGCGGTATCATATTCAAAACCGCTCAACAGGACGAGCTGCTATTCTCGCGCCAACTCCTTGAGACCATCGCGAAGATGCAGGTTTCGGCGGACAGAAGATGGAAAGAGCTTCAGCGTCATTGGGTGGACGACAAGGCGACCTGGGAGGGCTTTGAACATCTTCTCGATACACCAGATATTCAGTGAAGCGAGCGCGTCGGCTCCGGCAGCAGCTTTAGCATCTGCTTTACGACCGTTCGCAATTTCCTCCAGTCTCGCAGATCGCCTTCGTTCACGCGCTCCTGGATCGCCGTTAGGATCCATCCAACGCAGGCGATATCGTCCGCAGCGCGATATTTGTCTGACCTGTGGAAGCACGCGACGATGCGAGGCCGCGCGCCTTCCTCGGTCTTTGGAATCTGCGAAACCAGATCCTGCGCTTCTCGATAGGCATTTGCCACACGTTTGAGGTCGTCTGGCCCGGCTTGGGTGATCATGCCGACGGTCCACATCAGCGTGTTTGACAGGTGTTCCACTTCGTCAGTCATGGCGATCCTTATTCCTCTCCATTGTGACAACGCCTCAAAAAGTTAACACCACGCGGACACTCGCGTCAGGTGCAAATCTGCAGATTAGGCTCGCGTCATGTTCCATCTTGACTTTTAGCGGCCCATGCGTTCCCTGTTTGTTCCTTTCATTCCGTATCACGAAAGGACCAGTTTGAAATGCTCGCCGGCCTGAAAATCGAGGCAGAAGTCTATGTGCCTCTCATGCTCCATGGGTTATGCGCCGGCTTTCCGTCACCCGCAGATGACTACATCGAAGAATCGATTGACCTCACAAAGCTCCTAATCCGGAACCCGCCGGCGACGTTCTTGTGGAAGGTCGACGGCAATTCGATGCGAGACGCGGGAATCTTCCACGGGGATTTGATCGTGGTCGACCGCAGCCTGCGCCCGGTCGACGGCGATATTGTCGTAGCGACCGTACATGGCGAGCGGTCGTTGAAGCGGCTGCGCATGACAGGTGGTCGCCCGCGGCTGATGTTCGAGAATTCGGACATGCCGCTGTTCGACCTTCCGGAGATCGCAGAAGTCGAGATCTGGGGCGTGGCACTCTGCAACGTTCATTGGCTGCGACCGAGGAGAAAGGTATGACCTCCTTCGCGCTGATTGACGGCAACTCATTCTATTGCTCCTGCGAGCGCGTCTTCGACCCGTCAATAGCCAAGCGCCCGGTGATTGTTCTGTCCAACAATGACGGCTGTGCCGTCGCCAGGACGGCGGAGGCCAAGGCGCTCGGAATTGGCATGGGCGAACCATACTTCAAGATCCGTGACCTCTGTCGCGATAACGGCGTGGCGGTCTACTCTAGCAATTACACCCTTTATGGCGACATGAGCGCCAGGCTGAATGCGATCTATCGGCAATGGTCTCCGGATGTTGAGGTCTATTCGATCGATGAAAGCTTTTTGGATATGACCGACATCAGGCCCGCCGATCGCGTTACTTTCGGCCGCGATCTTCGGTCCACGGTTCAGCAATGGACCGGGATCCCGACATGTGTCGGCATTGGCCCGAGCAAGACACTGGCGAAGTTCGCAAACCACGTTGCAAAGAAGAACCCGGAGCTTGGCGGCGTCTGCGATCTGACAGATGCAGCCGTTCGGCAAAGCTGGCTCGATCGCGTCGAGGTGGGGGAGGTTTGGGGCGTTGGATCGGCATCAGAGCGAAAACTCTTCGGCCTGGGCATTGAGACAGCCGGCGACCTGGCCCGCGTTGATGCGCGGCTTGCTCGCAATCTCCTGAGCGTGGTGGGCGAAAGGACGGTTCTGGAGCTGCAGGGCATTTCATGCCTACCGCTCGAAGACGTACCGCCACAACGGAAGGGCTGCGCCGTAACCCGATCCTTCGGAACACCGGTTACGGATCTGGCCGGAATGCTCGAGGCGGTCGCGGCCTATGCGATGAGGGCAGCAGAGAAGCTGCGCCGGCATGGTCTCGAGGCAACACATATGGCGGTCTTCATGCACACATCGCGCTTCAACCAAAAGGACAATCCGCATTCGGCCCAAACGACGGTGCATTTTACCGAAGCATCGAATGACACATTCGACCTGATCCGGGCAGCGCAAAGCGGAGCGCGAAAGATTTTCAGGGACGGCCATCGCTATGCAAAGGCCGGCATCATCATGAATGATCTGGTGCAGGCGGCGTCACAGCCGCGGCCCCTGTTCGATGCGCGGGACCGAGATCAGTCAGAACGGCTGATGACCGCACTCGATGCGGTCAACGGCAAATTCGGGCGAGGATCGCTCATTCCTGCCTCGGCCGGAATCAAGCGTGACTGGCAAGCGAAGTTTGACCGCCGATCGCCGCGATACACGACCGATATAAAGGAGCTGCCAGTCGCGCTGGCAAGATGAGGTTTAGGCCATGCGTGAGAAGCCGCCCTAGTGGGGCGGCTCGTCGCTGATCAGTGCTTCGAAAGCAGCATCCTCTTCGGCAAGCTTCGCTTCGGCCGACGCCAGCTCGGCTGCGATCTGCTGGCGCTCGGCCTGATCGATGGATGCCGCAAGTTCAGCGCGCAGTTCGTTGATGTGGTCGTAAGTGGTCATCGTCGGTAAGCATCCGGCGAAGGCCGCAGGTAAGGTCAGGCCGCCTGAGCACTCAGCGTCTTGGGTGTCCAGTTCCACGGCAGCAATTGCTCAAGCCTGCTGATCGGCGTGTCCGCAATGTTGGCGAGGACGTCGGCAAGCCAGGCCTGCGGGTCGATGTCATTGAGCTTGGCGCTCATGATCAGTGTCGCCATGAACGCGGCGCGATCAGCACCCCGATCCGATCCGGCGAAGAGCCATGACTTCCTGCCGAGTGCAAAGCCTCTGAGCGCGCGCTCGGCGGCGTTGTTCGTGAGACAAATCCGGCCGTCGTCGAGGAAGGATGTGAAGCCAACCCAGCGCTTGAGCATGTAATCGATTGCCTCGGCGACGGGAGAACTGCGCGACAGTTTTGCCCGTTCGGTCTGGAGCCAATCGCGCAGTTCTTCGACGAGCGGCTGGCTATCTTTGGGGCGGTGGGCCAGGCGCTGCTCGGCGGCAAGACCGTTGATCTCCCGTTCGATGTCGAACAGGGCATCGATCCGTTTGACGGCCTCCAGCGCCATCGGGGAGATCGGCGCAGCCTTGCTGCCACGTTTGGCGTTCGTGGCAATATCGGCCAGCACGAAGAACTTGCGGCGTGCGTGTGCCCAACACAGCGCCTGCGTCAGAGGCGCGGGATCGCGGTCTGTCTTGAACAGCGGATTATACCCGCCATAGGCATCCGCCTGCAGAATGCCGGTGAAGGTCTTCAGGTGACGTTCGGGATGCTCCTGCCGCCGGTCCCGCGAGGCATAGTAGAGGGCGGCGGGCGGTGACTGTCCGCCGAACGGTCGATCGTCCCGGACATAAGTCCAGATGCGGCCAGTGTCGGTCTTGCCTCTCGCCAGGATTGGCACTGTCGTGTCGTCGCCATGCAGCCGTTCAGCGGCCAGAACATGCGCCTCGATCAGCGAATGGATTGGCTTGAGCGCCGCGGCACAAGCGCCGACCTGGTCGGCCAGCGTCGACAGGCTGAGATCGATCCCCTCTCGGGCATAGCGCTCGCTCTGGCGATTGAGCGGCTGGTGCTGGGCGAACTTCTCGAACAAGATCATTGCCAGAAGGTTGGGCCCGGCAAAGCCTCGTGGTGTCACATGGAAGGGCGCTGGCGGCTGGGTGATCTTCTCGCATTCGCGGCAGGAGAACTTCTCCCGCACGGTCTGAATAACTTTCCACTGACGAGGGATGACCTCCAGGGTCTCGGTGACATCCTCGCCGAGCTTCGACAGCTTTGCCGAGCCGCAGCAAGGGCAACTGGCCGGGGCGGCGATAACGACATGTTCGCGCGGCAGATGTTCAGGAAAGGGCTTGCGTGACGGACGCTTGCGATCGAAGGCCCTGACGGTCGAGTTTTTGGCAACCATCTCCGCCGTGAACTCGTCTTCGCCGGCATCAGCTTCGAGTTCTTCGAGTTGCAACTCCATCTGTTCGAGAAGCCGCGCCTTGCGCTCAGTGCGGCTGCCGTAAAGCTCGCGGCGAACCTTCTCTATCTCCAGCTTCAACCGCGCGATCAGCGCCTCGGAATGCGATACGAGCGCCTTCGCACTGGCGGCCTCTGCTTTGGCCGTCGCCGCTTCTGCCTCGGCAGTAACACGCCGCGCGCGCTCTTCGGCAAGCAGTGCGAGTGCACTGGCAAGGTCGTCCGGAAGCTGTTCGACGGGGGTGTTCATGGCGAGATGGAATCATATTCGCTCCCGCCATTCTAGCATTTTTGCTTATCCGGCCGAGGTCGGTCGCCAGGTTTTTTGTGGCATCCGCCAGTCTATACCTTCTAGCAAATAGCCGAGTTGCCCAGGGGTAATCACCACCGTCCCATCGGCCGCCGACGGCCATATGAAGCGTCCCCGTTCCAGCTTCTTCGTGAACAGGCAGGCTCCCTGGCCATCATGCCAGATGACCTTGATCAGGCCACCGCCACGACCGCGGAAGACGAACAGGTGTCCGCACATCGGATCACGCTTCAACGTCTCCTGTACCATCAGTGACAGACCGGGAAAGCCCTTGCGCATGTCTGTATGGCCCGTCGCCAGCCAGACCTTCACACCAGCAGGAACCGGAATCATCGCCGACCCAGTACACAATCGAGAATGCGGCCGAGCGCCTCCGTGTCGATGTCGCTGTCCACACGGACACGGCGACCGCGGCCCAGCTCAATCGTCACATCGCTACGCTTCCGACGGGGTTGCGGCGCGACTGGCGTTTCCGTGGCGGCGGGCTGGACTGCTGGCGAGGCCTCCGACACGATCACGGGCACCAACGTGCTCGCCGTGTCAGGCCTCGGTTCCTCGATTTGGCAGAGTTCCTTGCGCCACCGAAAGAGCTGGCTCACGTGGATGCCGGCCGCACGGGCAATCTCGGAAAGAACCGCACCAGGCTCAAGGCAGGCTGCAACCAGCCGCTCTTTGTCCTCGCGAGACCAGCGCCGACGGCGCTCGACAGACGTGATCACTTCAATCGGATGCTTCGTCATAGGACTACTCCTAGTGTTTGCACTAGGACTTCCGATGTTCGCATCAAGCTCGCAAGACGGCCCTCAACGTGGGCTTACCATCGTCGGCTCCTTTGAATGAAAACAAAGGTGCCGGACCGATAAGGGAGGGGTTGGGTCAATGACCGCCGAAGGCGGCCTACGGGGCGTGGGGGAGCCGATTTCGTTGCGCAGCGGCGAAATTGGGGGTACCGCGTATCGTTGACGCAACCCCTCCCTTGTCGGTGTAATTGGCTAGTGTTCAGAGAGAATATACCTCTCCGTATGGCACCTCTTTTGCTCTTTCGGAGCAGCTAAGCGCGGCAGACGTTTTGGGTTCGAAGGGATACCCGAACGACTGATAATCTAGTGCTATTCAGAGAGCATGCCTGGAGCATGATGGTTCGCAATGCGCTGCAGAACCATGCGAAACATGAGCCTGCGGGCGAATGATGGTTTCATCGCGCCGGAATGACATGGCGCATCGCCCTCGCGACGGTCGTGGGCACGCGCACATATTGCGCGACCCCAAGATCATGGTCGTAGTCGCCTGCGCCTTGAACGGATTCGAACCGAGAACCCACCACCTGCGAGAGGCCGTAGAAATATGTCTTTTCAAATACTTGGCCAATTCATCGGCAATAATGAGCTGAATCCGTTCGACAAACAGATGCTGTCGAAGCAGCTCTACGGCTGCCAATCTGTCATATGTAACACATTTCCTCCGAGCTTCTGAAACGCCCGCTGACGGCAGGAGAACACGATAATCTGCTGATCTCGAGACTGCCTGTGGAGTGCGTCGAACATCTTTTCGATGCGGTCGTCGTCCGAGTAGACCAGCGCATCATCGAGGATGACGGGGGCCGGCCGGCCGTCACGCGCGAGGAGCCGCGCAAACGCCAGCCGCGTCAGCACTGACAACTGCTCCCGCATTCCGCCGCTCAGGCGGTCGACATCCTCTTCCTGCCCGTTGCGCAGGATGGTCTGGGGTAGAAGCGTCTTGTCATCGAAGGTGATCGAAACATCGTCGAAGAGCAGTCTCAGCAGCGGCCCGAGCTCAGCCATAACAGGTTTGAGGTAGAGTTCTCGAGCCTCGGACCTGGCATTTTCCAAGGCGGTGGTCACACGCTGGAGGACAGCCACCTCCTTCTCGAATGCCGCCACCCGCGCAATCGCCGCAGTGAGTGCCTCCGAGGTCTCCCGCCACTTCTCTTCTACGGCTTCGTCGGATTGTGTCCGGATCTCTGCGTTCAGTCCGGCCATGGTCTCCCGCAGTGCATTGATCTCCTTGTCGGCTGCCGCTTCGATCGAGCGAGCACGCGTCAGCGTCGCCTCGATCGACGCGAGATCACCGGCATCTTCACCCAGTTTCAGGGCTCGCGCCTCAGCCTCCGAAAGCGATTGATCCAGATCGGCCAGCGTGGCCGACAATGTGCGTTCGCGCTCTTCACGCGCTTCGTCCGGCCCGAGGATCACAGCCAACTGTGCCTGATCGGCAGTCAGAGACGCCAATCGCGTCTCCGCGGCGACGAAGGCGTCATCGGCACGAGACTGGTCTGGCTCTACCTCACGGAGGGCGAGACGCGCCTGCTTGCGGCGTTCTTCCGCTTGTGCCAGCGCGGTGCGAAGCAGCGCCGGATCCTCATTCAGGTCGAGACCCTCAAGGCTGGCCGTGTTACCTGCTTCGATTTCCTCTCTGAGTTTCGCCAGGCCCTCTGGAGCAATGAAGGACAGCCGGTCTCTAAATCCCCGCAAGTCAGCATCGGCCATTTGTGCCCTTGTCTGCCTGTTCCGCGCTGCAGAGAGGCTATCGACGCCCATTGACGCGAGAAGGGCGGTTCGTGCCGCCTCTGCCCGCACCAGTTGATTGTCGCTCCTACTGGGGCGGTTGGAACGCAAGGCAATTGTCCCAATTCCTGCGACTTCAAGCCGAGCATGTCCGTCGTAGGTACGGTCTTCGCCATCTACCAGGGGCTTGCCGTCGAGGGTCACCATTCCGGCTGTATCGGCTTCGTAGTGGACTGAGACTGACGGGCGAGCCGCCTCATCGATGGCACGCAGCTTCGCAATTTCGACTTCGCATGCTTGCAGTTCTTCGACGGACTTTGTCGGTATTTGCAGAAGTGCGAGTTGAGCCTCACCCTCTTCAATGCTCTGACGTAGCTTCTCCGCCTCGGCCAATCGCTGCTTCAAGTCGGCCAGACGTTTATGCGCCTCGCGTGCCTTTGTTGCCGCGTCGAAGCGAGTTAGCCGCTCGCGAAGCTCCTGCTCCTCAGTCTCGGCGAGGTCCACGTTCTTGCGTGCCATTTCGATCGCGTCGGCCGCCTCCCGGCGCTGCTTTATCGCTTCAGCCCTATCGACCTCGGCAGAAGACAGACTGCCTTGCAGAAGAGCTGCCTTCTCCCGAGCTTCGGTAAACGTCTTGAATTCCCGCTCTGCCGCGTTTCGCCTTTCGCGAACAAGCTTCAGTTCCGCTTCTGCCGTCTTCAGTTTCTCGTTCTGCGCCTTGGCGGCATCAAATCTGCTCTGGGCTGTTTGAATCGCCGCCCTGCGCTCTTCTCTTTCTGCAGGACTGTCGAGTTCGGCGAGCTTCGCTGCTGCGTTCGCGCGTTGGTCCAGCGCTTGGCGCAATCGGGTTACCTCGGCTGCCAGCCGCACCTCATCCGCGGCGAGCCTATCCCGTTCCTCGATCGCAGCCGCATAGCGACCGCCAGTTTTTGGTCTCCCCGTCGCCGTGACCATGTCTGACAGGGCTTCTTTCACGGCCGCCATGATCTCGGCCATCCGGCGCCCGCCGGTGACGGCTTCCACCTCGCCCTGAACCGACTCGAGCAGGCTTTGGCGGACCTGCTTTTCTCCTTCCTCCTCGGTCCGGCTTCGCTTTTCCATGCCCGTAATGCCCTGGCGCACCCACAGGAGGCCTGCAGGTCCGGAGGTCCCTCCCCTGATCAAGCTGGTGATGAAGTTTTCTGCCTCATCTGCCTGGGCGACGAGACGGCCGGATCCAAGATCCAGGACACGGGCTGATCGCCCACCATAATACTGCTTGGTAATTCGGAAGCTGCCCGCGCCGGTCGTGATATCCGCTTCGACCAACGGGTTCCCACCGCTATAGGGGCGCAGTCTCTGTACATCGCCCGGGGTGCCGGAATGAGGTTGGAAGAAAAGCGCATGCAAGGCTTCAAAGCTCGTGGACTTGCCGTACTCGTTGGCGGCGCAAAGCACGTTCACGCCATCTCCAATGCCTTCGATGGCAACGCCGCGACCGCCAAACCGTTTCACGTTGAAAAGGCGCAGGGCTGAGATCTTCATGGCGTGATCGCCTGTGTGTAGGAGTAGAGACGCATCAAGGCCGCTCGCGCAATCTCACGCTCAGACAAGGGTCGACGCTCATCCGTAGACTCGGCGAGCAGAGCATTGGCAGCTTCACGCAGGGCGCCGCCACGATCGATCTGGTCGAGGTCGTCGAGCTCGCATTGCGTGACCAATCCATCCTGGTCCAGCTCCAGAAAAGCGAAATCCGGAACTGCCCTTTCAACGGCGGCGACAAGCTCCCCGCGCGCTGCGAGACGGGTATGCCCTGATGCCACCACCCGGAACAGCGAGTTCCTGCGTTCCCGCGAAGCCGGCAGCAAGGAACTAAGAGCAGGCTCTGGAGCGTCGCCTTCGAGCAGATGAAGATCGAGGCTACGCCAGACGAACGTCGCTGTGGGCAAAGCTTGGATTTCGGGTAGCATCGAGGGACCGGCAATAGTCACCAAGAGCGCCGTGCCTGGCGCATCATGCTTGAAACGGTCCGGCTCTGGCGTCCCGCAATAATAAGTCCGCGGGTCTACACCGACCATGCCGTGCCAATCGCCGAGCGCGAGATAATCAAGCCCTGCGCGTCTTGCCCGGTCTGGTGCAATCACCTCGGAAGAGGCTCCCTCCTCTGAAAAACTGCGAATGCCTCCATGAGCCAGTCCAATCCGCAGCGTCCCATCGGGTGTAGCTTGGCCATCCATCCATTCCGTCAGGTCTCGGCCGGGGCGACGGGTGGTACACGGTGCGGGCAACAGGACGACACCGCTCGCCAATTCTACCGGCTGAGGCTCCACCGCGAGCACAACGTTTTCGGGTGCTTCTGCCCTTAACGTGGTCCAGAGCTGGGAGGCCTGCAGGGAATCGTGATTTCCCGGCAAAATGACCCATCTGATCGCGGGATCGTACGCCATCTCGGTAAAAGCCTGGCGTCGCACCTGCGCTGCAGGCGTCTCGGTATCGAAGGTGTCTCCAGCGAGCAGCACTGTTGTTGCATTTTGCTCGCGGGCATGTGCAGCGAGCCGCGTGATTAAATTGTGTCTTGCTTCCCGCAAACGGCTGGGCAAGTCACCCTCAAAGTTGCCGAAACGCTTTCCGAGATGAAGATCGCTAGAATGGATGAATCGAAACATGACTACTCAGGTGTTTGGATGGTTGACGCATGCGACCGCGCCACTGCGATTGCTTCGTCCAGCCGTGCACGGGACACTGCGGCAAGGCGTTCGACACCGAGCAGCCGAGCCAGATCACGCGCCGGGTCTGGCTGATCCAGCAGATCTGGGTTATCGGAGACGACAGAGGCAAGTTCCGCCAGCGGTATATCTGCGATCGACCTGCGCGCTTCCTCGCTGGTCGGCTGCCGATAGGGCATGATCTTTGAAACAGTGCCCGCCTTCCATATGAATTCGCCGCTCGACTCCTTTGTTTTTTCATAACCGCGGAGGTGGAGATCTATCCGCTCCCGGATCCGCCCGCCCGTGCGCAACCAGCCATGCGCCCGGGATATACGCTGGGCAAGAATGTCTGCGCGCAACGGACTTTCAGTTTCGATGACTGCCTCGATCATCCTGCGCAGGGTATCGCGATAGCCAAATTCAAAAAACTGATCTGGCTCGGGTCGGAAACTGGAAAGATCGGTGACCTTGTATCCCCGCTCGTTCGAAGTTTTGTTGCTGGCCAAGGTGGGAGTGGCTGGCATTTCCAGAGTTTGCGGCTCGCTGGACAGTGGCCGCTCCTCCGCAGAAACGCGTTCGGCCTCGAACGCGACCGACGGCAACTCGATCGGCTGAACGGATATCGTAGTATCATCGATACGATTTTCTTCAGTCCCTTCAACCTCGTGTCCCATATCCCAATGGGTCACAGTGCTTTCTGTTTCTGCAGTACGACGTGCCCGGCTCTCCTCCAATAGGGCCTCCAGGCTGCTATGAAGCCGCTCGGCGCAGCCTGTGGCATCGAACCACCAATCGGTCGACCAGACGCGGAGTATATTCCAACCGAGACCTCTCAACACCTGTTCACGGACCTTGTCGCGGTCTCTGGCGGTGGCTGATCGGTGATACGTCGCACCGTCGCATTCGATGCCTGCCAGGAAAGCGCCAGCTAGGTCCGGGTGACGGATACCGAAATCGATACGGAATCCGGAGATGCCCACCTGCGGCACAATGCGCCAGCCACGCCGTTCCAGCTGTGCTGCCACGGCCTCTTCAAAAGGAGAATCGAATCCGCCGACAGAGCCGATATCGGCAGCCGGCAGGGCGACCGGTCCGCGCTCGGCATAGTCGAGGAAGGTCTTCAGGTGATGCACGGCCAATGCCTTGGTGCGTGTCGGGTCGATCTGGTCGGCCGTGAATCCCGAGAACACGACAAGTTCCTGCCGGGCGCGCGTAACGGCGACATTCAGACGACGCTCGCCACCATCCCGATTGAGCGCACCGAAGTCCATCGTGAGCTTGCCTGCGGCATCCTTCCAGAAGGTGATCGAAAAGAGAATGATGTCTCGCTCATCGCCTTGAACATTCTCCAGATTCTTCACGATCGTAGGCTCGACCCGCTCTTCGGCAAAAAACCACTCGAGTTCCGGCTCGTCACGGCGCGCGGTATCAAGAAGATCGAGGATCAGCGATTGTTGTTGCGCGTTGAAAGTGATCACTCCCAGCGTCGGGCGATCGGTTTCGGGCAGCTTCAGCCATGCCTTCATTCGGGAAACGGCTTCTCTTACGACCGCATCCGCTTCTGGTCGATTGGTTCGGCTCTTGCCGCGATCATAGACACCCGCTGGCACTTTCCGCAGATGAACGGCGCGGTCTTCAACGACCGGCGACGGAAAGGTCACCAACCGGTTCTGATAGTAATGATGATTGGAGAAGGCGATCAGGGACTCGCTGCGGCTGCGATAGTGCCATCGCAAATCACGAGTGGGGATGCCTGCCGCCTTGGCCTCGTCGAGAATGCTTTCCAGGTCCTTCTCGTGATCAGCGACGTCCTCCTCTTCCTCGTTGCGTCCGAAGAAGTTCGTCGGCGGCAACTGCTTGGGATCGCCGACGATGATCGTCTGACGGGCTCGCGCGATGGCGCCCACAGCGTCCCAGGTCGTAATTTGCGATGCCTCGTCGAAAATCACAACATCGAACAACGCCTGGTTCGGTGGCAGATACTGAGCGATCGACAAGGGTGACATCAGCATGCAGGGCGCGAGCTTGGAGAAGTTCTGCGGCATCTTGCTGATCATGTCCCGTATGGACTGGCTCGGTCGCTGCAACTCCATCTGATAGCGCAGCAGCCCGAGCTCTGAATTGCGGGGAACGCTTTGCACGGGCGGCAATCCGTGGGCGATAGCACTGATGACGCGCGATGTCGCGTGTGAGCGCACGAGATCGTCAATGTCGCGAAATTCACTGATCGCGTTCTCGTGCTGGAAACGCCTAAAGTTTCGCAAAATCGGGTCGGCATCGAGGACCTTTGGAAGCCACCACCTTGCATAGGCCAGGCGAAACGCAGCCCGTGTTTCATCAGGTCGGATTGCACCTATTTCGAGCTGTTCGACCAGCGATGAGAGATTCGCCTGCACCGCCTGATTTCTGATCCGGCACCAGGCTGACCAATCACGAAGCAGATGCCTTGCGCCGATAAGAGCATCGAGTTTGTCCCTCAGCGTCGCGAGGTCGACGACATCCTTTTCAAAGAGACTGTCGCGGCCGGCGATCGTGCTGAAGCGCCTTTGCGCCTCCTTCATGCCGTCGACCGCCGCCAGCAACCTGTCGCCTGCATGCCGGACCACATCGTCTTGAACCACCGCACGAAGACACGGCGCAAGAGCGCGGAGCGTCGTCCGGGTCTCGTCCTGATCGCGGCCCGGTAACGGGATTATTGCACGAAGCTCACGCGCAATGTCCAGCACTGCCGCAACGGCTCCAACATCTGTCGCCAGACCATCGACCGGCAGAGGCTTGCCGTTCAAGAGATTCTGATCGATCGCTGAAAGGCAAGCCTTCATGCGCCGCAAAAGGGGAAGATCCCGTTCCGGATCCACGGAGCCCTGCTCGGCATAGCTCTGGAGAAGCTTCTGAACCTTGCGCTTGCCCAGCATCGCATTCGGCCAGAATGAAGCACTAGCCTCGCGCCACTGGCGATCCAGGACTTCAGCCTCGAGGTCGCGGACGGCGGGGGAACTGTAGGAAGCAGCGGCCTCGCGCTCTGCTTCGCGATAGGCACTGATGGAGCTGGCGAGACTTTCCAGCGCTTCCGCGCATCGGGGAAAATCCCGATCAAAAACGATAGATACGTCATGGCCGCGCGATTTCTGCAGCACCCCTGCCAAGCTTACCAGTGCCTGCAGCTCAATTCGTGACAGCCGCTCCTGCGGTTTGAGGCCAAGGCGGGCGACAAATCCATTCGCCGAGTCAACTAGTAGTTCGATCGCATTCAGCAGCGACTGTGCTGCCGCAATTACGCCATCCTGCCAGCCGGAACTCCATTCGTTGACATTGATGAGGTCGAGTGCCGGCTGACGTTCAACCGAACCGAAGACGAGACCGAGTTCGCTGGCGAGCTCTTCGAGCTCGCGTAACGTCTGTGAGTCATGTGCGTCGCGTTCCAACCACGTCAAGCCTGGTGCAGGCGCCTCCGCAGCTTTGAGAGCGATGCCCAACGCGAGATACGGCGTCCATCCGTTTGAGTAGCGTCTATGCAGTGCGCCGACATACGCGTTCAGCTCGTCGCGACGCAACCGAAGGCGCTCGTTGATCGCGATCCATTCAGACGCATCATTCCGTCCACCATGTTCCCAAGCCGCTTTCAGCTGGCCAAGGAAATGGCGGCGATCCGCCTTGTTCGAGTGCAGCTCGATGCAATGATCTCCAAGACCATGTGTGCGCAAGCGGCGATAAACCACGTCGAGCGCAGCCGTCTTTTCAGCGACGAACAGCACCGTCTTTCCAACGGCAAGACAGTTGGCGATCATGTTGGCGATCGTCTGGCTCTTACCCGTGCCGGGTGGGCCAACGATGACAAAATCCCGCCCTTCGGCTGCGGCCAAGCTTGCCGCCGTTTGCGACGAGTCTGATGGAAGAAGACAGATGATGTCCGCTGGCGCGTAAGCCTGATCGAGCTCGCGCTCGTCGCGGAACGTCGTTTCTCCGCTTCCTTGATGAAAGGCCTGCTCAGGCGTGTCGATCAAGTGCCGAACGACCCTGTTCTCGCGCAAGGCGTCCGTGCGTTCGACGAGATCCTTCCACATAAGAAATTTGGCAAAGGAGAAGGTCGACAGGGCCGTTTCGTCCACAACCTCCATCCCCGGAACATCGCGGATGGCCTGGCGCATCAATGAGAATACGCGCGGCACGTCTATCCCATTGTCGTCGAGCGGCAGGTCGCCGCTGAATTGAGGGAGAGACAGGTCAAAATCCCGTTCCAAAAACTGAAGAAGTGTCGCATTGAACCGCGGTTCATCTTCATGGAAGCGGATGGTGAAGCGTGAACTGGCGCTGCGGCGCTCAAGTTTGACTGGGACAAGTAGAAGCGGCGCACGATAGCTGCGTTCGTCTTCCGGCTTCTTCTTCCACCTGAGGAATCCGACTGCCAGAAAAAGAGTGTTGGCGCCACCCTCGGCAAAATCGTTGCGAACCTGCCGATAGAGATCGATCAACCGAGCTTCGAGCTGGCGCACGTCGAGGGGCGAGGGCAACTCGTCCCGAAGCAATGCTTCCGCCGCGAAGCCACGTTGGAGATCCCGGCCATGGACATCCCGATAAAGTGCTGCATCCCGTTCACCGAGCGGGTTCTGCTCTGGCAAGGATATGATGCGTATTGCTGCGCCGTTCGCCAGCCGATCTTCGAGATAAGCCACGTCCGTGCAGAGAAATGGGATCGTTTTCTTGGAATCCGGGAAATTGAGAAGTCGATTGCGAAGCGTCAGATCGAGCAGCTTTTTCTGCCATCTGTCGATGCGACCGGCAGCGTTGGTTGGCTTTACCTCAACGGTTTCAGCCGGCATCTCTGTGAAATTGGGGGCAGAGGGAAGCGGCAAGTCGGCCACGGGGGCCGAGTCATCCTCCTGAACATTGCGACGGATAGGCTCATGTGAGGCAAGCGGCATGATCCCGCCGCCACGCGATCGCCTGACATCAATAGCGGCCACAAAAGCATGCGCCTCGTCCACTCCAAGCCGGCTGTCCAGGGCCCGAAGAGCGCTTTCAAACGTCATGGCAGGCCGATGTGTCACGCCAGTCGTTTCAAAGACGATCAATTCGCGCGATGCCAGGGCCTTGCGAACCTCCATCTGGTCCGGCTCTATGGCATGTGCGAAGGTTCTCTTTGCAAGCCACACACCAACGGAAGCATGCCCCTCGAACATCAAGATCACGGGGTTCAATCCAGCGGCTTCCAACCCGGCGGCGAAAAGAAGCGTGGTATCGAGACAGGTGGCGAGCCGCTCCTCAGCGACCGTGCTCGGACGCCGGATCTTCTGGCCGCGATTCTCGAAGCTTGCAGGCGGCTCTGCATAGTGCAACCCGATCCCTGCAATCGCTGAGTAGACTGCCGCAGCCAGCATGTAGGCGCGCTGGGGATTGTTTGTCTGGTAGCCATCCAGTCCACCTGAATGGCCATGAGCATTGAGCCTTTCCGCAGCCATTCGCAGAATCTGGGACACACCGGGATCGTTGGGCATGACGAAGGCCGGGAGTAGCTGCACCATGTCGGCAACCCCTCCCCATTCGTCACGCGCAAGCAGTCTGACGGGAAGGCGCCGTTCGTCCAGAGTTTGTCCGCCAGACGACGCGCGAAGTGTGATCTCACCGCGCTCTGCTTCATTTAGTCCTGAAAGATATCCTGGATCGAACTCCACTTTTCTATCGGCGAGCATAACCCGGTCACCCGGCACCAGGCGATCAAGTGTCCATGTCTTCGGCCTAAGAAAAGCGGGCGACGCTGTCAGCTCGATGCGGCAGTTTTCGAATTGCCTGTCCGTATTGTTCTCGACCAAGATCGATCGGATGACCGGGATTGCGTTTTGGTAGGACGCATAGGTGAAGCACGCAGCAATATCGGCAACAATGGCAGGATTGTCGGGCTTACTGGCCTCTTGGTTCTCCGTCCCACTCATTTCTGAAAACTGCATCGCCATATCCCCCTAGCGGGAGATTAGCGACGTTTCTCAACTTTAAGAAGACCAATATTAGGACCAGAGTAACTTTTTGAATGGTTTTATCCGCCACTGCGGCACCTGGTTTTTAGTGCACGGACGCCTTTGGTGCGCGCTCGCGTAGCAAACGAAAAACAACGCGCCGAACAGCATATACAGCTCCTGAGGCCTTCGCGGCTTGCATGCTTCGAGGGCAAGAACCCTCGGACGCCGATTGCGTCACTCGTCAGGAGCACAAATTCGCGCACAATATATGCGCCCGTCCTTGGCCAAGAAGCTAGCGAGTGGTTGCCGGTGAGTGCCAGGGCTAGGTATTCAATCTCTTTTCGATACGACGGCCCCTTGCTTGGCCGTGATTAAATCACAACCTACAATAGGGTGCCGAATCGAGTAGCTCGTCATTGAAAAACCAAAGGCTCCATGGCGCCGCTGTACTCGGAGGCTAGTACGACCTTGATGATGTTTGTGGATAGGGGCGACCGTTGAGTGCTCGATACGTAAAGCCATTAACGAAATGCAGATCTGACGGCACACTTTACACGCGTCGCGCGGATATTGAGGAAGCGTTGGCGAGACTGCTTGAGCAGTCCCGCGAGGAAATCATAGCTGCCCTGAAGATCCGCGACACGTCATCACCGCTCTACGTGAAGTCCGAGTGTATCGTCTATTTGATACGCGACACTCGGCATGACAATGACGAGAGCTATTTCAACGACCTTTACCGCGAACTCATGCGCCGTCTCTCAGCTGCACTGCCACGCATCTGCGGCGAGCGCATCGACGTGTCCGAGAGGGTTCATGCCGCAGATGCTCGCGATACGGTAAGGGATACCTTCGTCCGCAAGTTGATCGAGGATCGAGCCGAGCCAGGGTCTGCCCTCGACTATTTCGAGGTCATGTTTGCCGGTGCCATTGCAGCGCTCCGCACGACATCCATGCACAGGGCGAGGAGACAGACGGCGCGCACCGAAGCCGTTGAGGCTGACCACGAGACAAACGAACCCTCGCTGGCGGTAGAGCGCGCGGTCGGGAGTTTAGACCTCAAAGAGGAGTTGCTGTCTGACGATCCGATTTACCGGTCGCGCGTAGCCGACGCGATTAGGTCCCTGCCAGACAAGTTACGCAGAGTCGTTGAGTTGATCATCAGGGACATGCCAATCGATTCGTCGGACGATAGCGTCATGACAATTCGAAAGGCGATCGGCGTCAAATCCGAGAAAACAGTTCGGAACAGACGTGACGAAGCATACCTATTGATACGCCAAGCTCTGTCGATTGGAGACGACCATGACTGACAGCCGTAACGACAGCGCAGAGGAGATCCTGCTCGCATTCGCAGTTGAGCAGGCGCACGACAAAGCGACTCTTGACCGCTACCTTCAGCTATACCCTCATCTTTCGGGCGAGTTGATCGACCTATCCCTTGATCTGAGACTGCAGCGCGCGACTGGAGAGATTACCACGCCGGCCGATGAGGCGTGGGTAGAAGCGTCCCTTGCAGCCTTCCGAGCCACGTCGCCAGTTCAGGCATCCACCGCTGTGGTTGACCCCTTCGCCAACGTTTCTTCCCAAGAACTGGTAAGTCTTCGCCGTGCCCTCGATGTGCCCAGCGGCGTGATCCAGGGATTTAGCTCCCGACTCGTGGACATCGCCAGCGTGCCCGCCTGGTTCGTCGACGCTCTTGCGCGCGGCCTACAATCCACCGTGGACGACCTGCGCCGCTTCATGGCAGCACCACCTCGACTTGCGTCTAGCGTCAGCTACAAGGCCGACGATGCACCATCAGCCGACCAGAAGAAAATCACTTTCGAGGACCTGCTCAAGCAATGCAAGGTGCCGGATGAGCGACGGCAGCAGTTGCTGGCCTCACGGGAGTGACCCATGGACGCTGTCGAACTTGCGCGGCAGCGTGCCGCGGCGCTTCACGATGAGGTGGTCTCCAACGGGGCTGACCCGTGGGATCCTGAGGCTCTCGTTAAAGCCGCCGCATCCAGTCTGGAATTGGACATCGAGCTCGTCGAGCCAGGCAGCGCGATCCTGGAGGGCGGTCGGGCACAGTTCGATCCCATAAATCGTGCCATCAGGCACGAGGACTCGGGAACAACCTTCTTCAAGGCCTTCCTGGTGGGCCACGAACTCGGCCACGCCACGCTCGGCGACGACCGGATCGAGCACGTCGCCCACGACGTCGATCCCACGCGGCCAGCGGAAGCTGCCCCCGTTGGCGAGGATCGGGTCGTCGACTACAGCCGGCGGCAGCGCCGCGAGATCCAGATGGACCTGTTCGGTCGCGAACTTCTGCTACCGCGCAACCGGGCTCGCTCACTCCACCTTGAGGGCATGACGGCGTCAGAGATTGCGACGAAGCTGGGGGCGCCCTTCGACGTCGTCGCGCTGCAGCTTCTCGACGCGTTGCTTCTTCCTGCGGTCGAGCCGGAACCCGAGCAGGCCGAGGCAAGACCTCCAAAGCCGCTCAACGACGAGCAGCGCGAGGCCGCGCGGCATCGTGGGGTCCCCTATCTTCTGGAGGCCGGACCGGGAACGGGGAAGACGCAGACCCTCGTCGGGCGGGTCGCCGGCCTCGTCGATGAAGGAGTCGATCCCCGATCGATCCTTGTGCTGACCTTCTCCAACAAGGCTGCCGGAGAACTATCTGAGCGCATCGCTAGACTGCGGCCAGAGGCAGCGTCGGCGATGTGGATCGGGACATTCCACGCCTTCGGTCTCGATCTAGTGCGAAGATACCACAAGCAGCTGGGCTTCCCGAGAGAGCCCCGCATGATGGATCGCAGCGAGGCGATCGCGATCATGGAGCGCGAATATCTCGCCCTGGACCTCACCCATCATCGGGAGTTCATGAATCCCGATCGTCCCCTCAAGGACATGCTCACCGCGATATCCCGGGCGAAAGACGAGGTCGCGGACGCTGACCGCTACGCCG
This sequence comes from Rhizobium sp. RU35A, assembly GCF_900156005.1. Classification (NCBI taxonomy): domain Bacteria; kingdom Pseudomonadati; phylum Pseudomonadota; class Alphaproteobacteria; order Hyphomicrobiales; family Rhizobiaceae; genus Rhizobium; species Rhizobium sp. RU35A. The sequence continues at coordinate 18,767 of NZ_FTMR01000015.1, forward strand.
CGCTGGCGCGGGAGATGCTGGACAAGGCCACCGACCCCGAAGGCCGCAATGCCGCTGAGCGGTGCGCCGAAGTCGCGCTTGTCTATAAGAAATACGAGGAGTTGAAGCTCGCGGCATGCGCGGTGGACTTCGGCGATCTCGTGTCTCTGCCCGTAAAGCTGCTCGAGTCCGATGCCGAGGCAGTCTCGATTCTGCGCGCCACATATAGCCATATCCTCGTCGACGAGTATCAAGACGTGAACCGCAGCAGCGTGAGGCTGCTTCAGCGACTGACGGATGTTGGTAAAAACCTTTGGGCCGTTGGTGATGCGCGTCAGGCGATCTATAGGTTCCGCGGCGCGTCCTCATTCAACATGTCGCGATTCAAGACCGAGGACTTTCCTGGTGGTACTGGTGATCGGCTGCGTCTCAACTACCGCTCGACGCCCGAGATCGTTGGTGCATTTTCGAATTTCGGCGGGGGCATGCAGGCTGGCACTGGCGATGCCTCCCTCAAAGCAGATCGACCGTCCAGCGGTGTCCCGCCAGAGCATGTGACCTTCGGTGACAACGACGACGAGGCGGACGCACTCGCCGACGAAATTCTGCGCCATTCTCAGGATGTCGCCTTCCGCGACCAGGCTGTGCTCTGCCCCGGCAACGACCGGCTCAACCGCATGGGTCGTGAACTGGAGCGACGCGGAATTCCGGTTCTCTACCTCGGCAATCTCTTCGAACGACCCGAGGTCAAGGATCTGCTGTCCGTTCTGTCGTTGCTCGTCGACAAGCGTGCCATGGGACTGGTGCGTAAGCCCTCCCTCCAGGGATTGTCGACCGGGCTAAGTCTGGCGGGTGCGGCAGCGGTGGTCGAGCACCTTCGGAAGGCGGAAGCTGGACCGCTCGCCTGGGCCGGTTCATCGCCCTCGCTACCAACCCTGGACGCCGCTGACACTGACGCCATGCGCCGGGTGGCCGGCATGCTGGACGGCTTTGGAACCGATGCGCTTCCTTGGTCCGTGCTGGCGCATGTCATGCTCGATCGGACACGAACGGCGGCGCTGATCGCTTCGACGGACGATATCTCGAGTCGCGCCATGGGCGTGGCGATCTGGCAGCTGATGGGCTTCCTGCGCGCTCAACGTGCAGGGCCGGGTTTGGCGATCCACCGCACGCTTGACGGGATCAGGCGACTTGTCCAGCTCGCCGATGAACGGGATCTTCGACAGATTCCGCTAGCCGCTCAGGGCATCAACGCGGTCCGGCTGATGACCATCCATGGTAGCAAGGGTCTCGAGTTCCCCGTGGTGCACGTCATGGGTATGAATAAGGGGAGCATGCCCAGCACTGCGCGTAAGCCGGCCTGTCCGGTTCCAGATGGCATGATCGCTGGCGGAGAAGGCGGAACCGTTGCTCTGGCCGCTACGGATCACGGGCTCGAGCAGGAATGCCTTTTATATGTCGCCGCCTCTCGAGCGCGGGACCGCCTTCTCCTTTATTCAGCGACCCGTATGGCGAACGGCAATCGGCGCAATCCCTCGGATTTCATCGCACGGTTAGGCGTAAGGACAACGCGCGCGGCAATGCCGCACGCGGACCGGAAACCGGACCCCGAGGATGAACCGATCCCGATCGTATTGGGGCCTGAAATCAAGATCACGACAGCGCAATTGGATTTGTATGATCGGTGCCCGCGGCGCTTTTTGTACACCCATGTACTTGGCGTCGGCGGTCGGCGCACGCCAACAACCATGACGACAATGCACGATCTGGTCCGCGCCATCGTGACGGAAATCGCGGCGACTGATCCCTCCGCCGTGTCGCTTGGCGACGTGGAGAGACTGCTGGAGCAGAGATGGTCTGAAGGGCCACTGGCTGGGGACGAGTATCGGCTGCACCGTGAAGTTGCGACCCTGCTTGTCCAGCGGTTCGTGGCGATGCGTGCGGGTACAACCCGTTCGATACCGCCCTCTCTCCAAACAGGGCTCGGAACGACTACCGTCTCGGCAAATGCAGACGATGTCGTGATGACACCTAATGGACGGCACATCGTGCGAATGGTTCGGACCGGTCACCGATCCTCCAAAACCGGACAGGGCCTCGCCGACGCCGCCTTTCAGATGGCGGCTGTCAACTCACTTCCCGGCTGCACGGTCGAGATCGTCCACCTCGGCGACGACGATCACACTACAAGGGTCGAGTTCGACCATAAGGCGCTCGGCAAGAGAACAGAAAAGCTTGCCGAAGTCTTCGCGGCGATCGAGGGCGGAAACTTCACGCCTGAGCGATCCGACCGCACATGCCCCTTTTGTCCCGCCTTCTTTACCTGCGGTCCAGTGGCCGACGGCAGGCTGCAAAAAAATCTCTGACCAAAATTACCGGTCGGCCGATGCTGGCGAGATTAACCCTGTGAGACCGACGCAATAAGGCTGAGGTCCACAGGAAAACAAAATATGTCTCTTATCGAAAACCCCGACATCGACGATGTCGCACTCGCCGTGCAGGAAGATCGCCCCCTGCGCCCCGGTCGCTACCGGGTCTCGCTCGCTGTCGACAGCGTCGATTTCAACCCGCTTATCCTCGACGATCCGGTTCCGCTCGGCCGCCAGATCCTGAAGAAGGCCGGCATTAACGACATCGACGGTCACTCACTGTTCGTGATCACGTCTGAAGGCGACTTCGAAGATGTCCGGGCGGATGAGGAGGTCGATCTGCGCGATCGGGCCGCCTTCCGCTTCATCACTTTCAGCACCGACCCGCTCTACCGCGTCAAGCTGAACGAGGCGCGCATCGTGTGGGGCCGTTCTTCCATCCCTGAAGCGGTGCTGCGTGCGCTCGCCGGCATCGGCAGTGACGAGGCGGTCTTCTTGGAGGTGCGTGGCGGCAAGGACAAGCTGATCGAACCGGGCACCGATGCGGATGTCGCCGCCAACGGCGTCGAGAAGTTCATCACGGCGCCCAACAAGGTCACGTACACGTTCTTCGTCAACGGCAAGCCCTATGAGACCGATAAGAAGAAGCTGACCGGCGCGCAGATCAAGGCGATGGTGCCCGACTGGGATCCGCAGCACGACCTTTCGCTGGAGGGCGAGGGCGACGATCCGGACCGTATCATTGCCGATGACGAGGCAGTGAGCCTCACCCCGAAGCATGGTGTCCGCCGCTTCTCGTCGGTCCCCAAGGCGAACTTCGGCTGATGCCCGGCGTTCTCGACATGCAGCTGGAGCAGCTGCGGGAGCGCTTCGGCGAGGTTCAGACCCGGCAGTTGCCGAGCGGCACTACGCTCGTCACCGTGCCGGGCGTCCGCCTGCCAGAGGGGTGGTCGAAGTCGTCGACCACCATCCGCTTCATCGTCCCGCCTGGATATCCATTTGCACAACTCGACTGCTTCTGGGCGGATCCTGATCTTCTTCTAGCACATGGAGGCCCGCCACAGAATTCGGCGTCAAATCCTGTCCCGGAGACCGCCGAGCCGGCGCTGTGGTTCTCCTGGCATCTGATGGGGCCTTGGAACCCCAACCGCGACACACTGTCGACGTGGATGAATGTGGTGATCGATCGAATGAGGCAGGTCCAATGAGCCGCGTCCGCTTTCCTGCACCTCTCTACTTCGACCTGGCGTCGACGCTGCTCGACGCCGATGGTCTGGAGAGCTGTGCCATCGCGTATGCCCATCACGATGCGCAGAGCGAGACGTGGATCGTTGCCGACGCCACACCTGTACCGGACGATGCATATGAGCACCGCACCTGCGTATCTGCCGTCCTGAAATCGTCCTTCCTTATCGAGGTTGCAAACCGCAGCCGGGTCACCGGCATGGCCGTCGTCGCGATCCACACGCATCCCGCCAGTCCCGGCCATCCACGTTTCTCGACGATCGACGATGCGGGCGAAACGGAACTGGGTTCGTATTTTACGCGTCGAGCCGCTCCAGTGCCGCATGTCGCACTGGTGATCGGGCCAGAGGGTTGTCGCGCACGGCTTCTCGGAAACGATGATGAGATTGACGTGTGGGAAGTGGGCGAAAGTCTCATGCTCCATTCGCCCATGCACGGCGTCTCCGATCAGGAACGCGACGATCGGCAGCTCCGGGCATTCGGAGCGCCGGGGCAACGGCTGCTACGCCGCCTCCATTTCGGCGTAATCGGTGCGGGTGGGACGGGATCGCTCGAGTGCCAGCAACTTGCCCATCTCGGCGCCACGCGGATCACGGTGATCGATCCCGATCTGGTCGAGGAGACGAACCTGAACCGCCTCGTCGGCTCCATCCCCTCGGACGTCGGCCGGCCGAAGGTCGAGGTGGCGGCCAGAATGATCCGTGCCATTAACCCTGATGTCACGGTGGTTCCGCTTCAAGCTGACATCGTTGACGAGGAGGTAGCTAAGCTCATCGCGGGCTTCGATTTCATGCTGCTGTGCACGGATTCCCACGCGAGCCGGGCGGTCGTCAACCAAGCCGCCTATCAGTATTTGGTGCCCGTGATCGATATGGGCGTCAGCATCACCGTCGCGTACGGAGCCGTCACCCACATCACGGGACGCGTGCAGATGCTCGCCCCCGGACTTCCTTGCCTGACCTGCTCGGGCGCGCTCGACGGCGAGGCGATCCGTCGCGAGATGCTGACGCCAGAGCAGCGTGCGGCGGACCCCTATGTCCACGGCGCGCACGAACCTCAGCCCGCCGTTCTGTCGATCAACTCTACCGTGAGTTCGCTCGCGATGACCATGCTGCTCGGGGCTGCCACGTCGGTTCCGGTCAAGCCGCGTTATCAGGTTTATGACGGCATTCGCGGCCGAGTGAAGGAAATGGCTGTCACGGTGCAGCCGAATTGCGTGGCCTGCTCGTCCATGGGCGCATTGGCAAAAGGCCCAGCATGGAAACTGCCGGTCCGGCCGAAACGTCACAACAGGAGCGATAAATGACAGAGCCTGCGCGAATGGTCCGGTTGCTTGGCGATGCCGAATACAGAGACCAGGCTGAAGAAACCCTCAGCGCCCCTGGCGACGCTTCCATGGTGTTTCGCTCACGACCCAGATCGATTGTCATGGCCTGCCCTGATGGGTGCGGCGAGACCTTAGTAATTAACCTGGACAGTCGCGCCGACAAGGCATGGCGCTTTGATATGCGGGGAGAAGGACTTACCCTCTTTCCCTCGGTGTGGCGTGAAGGAGGGTGCGAAAGCCACTTCATCGTCTGGCGTGGTCACATTCTGTGGTGCGACCGATTTGAGGGGGGAAATCGGGAGCCGCCTTATAATCCCGAGATCGAAGCGGCCGTTCTCAGCGCAATGGACGAGGTTCAACCACGCAATGCCGTGGAACTAGCCGATGCAATCGATGAACTCGTCTGGGACGTAAATCGCGCAGCAGGCCGGCTCGTAGCTCGCGGGCTTGCTCGGTCGTGGAAAATCAATACCGGGTGGGTGTTCGTGCGTGTGGTATAGCCACTACAAAATGTGGTTGACTAACGTCTTTGACGCCAGAAAGGCGTGGCGGCTCTACAAGTACTCGGCTAAAAGTTGTGGGCACAGGAGAGGCCGCCAGCATGTCGAATTCAGATGCCAAGATTGCTTTCGTTGCATACGCCTCCAAAGAACCGGCGGTCTCCAAGATCATTTTTGATGCCGTTCGACGTGCCAACTCCAAACCCATTCCGGTTCGTTTCGAGCCTTGGGAATTCAACGATGTCCCCGGGACTGAGTTGGTAGGACCAATTCTCGGGAAAATCTCGGAATCACCATTTGTTGTGGCTGATATCACGACGCTTAACTTAAATGTTGTCTATGAAGTAGGATTCGCAATCGGGCGGGGAAAGCGAGTATTCCTAATCCGCCACAGAGAGACCGATGGCGATAAATCGCTCGCCAGCGAAGTAGGCATTTTCGACACGCTCGGCTATCACCAATATTCCACCGTTGACGACCTTCAAGCTCGCTTGACGGCTCACATCGACGAATCCCCGCTTCCTCTAACAACTCAGCTCAACAAAAAAGCGCCGATATATACCGTTGACCCTCCGGCTGTCGGGCAAGCAGAAAAGCTGCTCGTATCGCGGATGAAGAAAGCGGGTTTCTATTCCTATAGAAGCTTCAATGCCGACGAAGATCTTCGGCTCAGTGCAACGGACGCGATCCAGCAAATTTCTCAATCATCTGGTGTATTCCTCGCACTTCAGGGCCAAGCGACACCTGGATCCTTGGTGCATAACATAAGGATAATGTTCGCTGCTGGTTTGGCGCATGGGATGGAGAAACCTACTCTGATCATAGCGCCTAGCACCTTCACCGTGCCTCTGGACATCCGTGACGTGGTTCGTCCCTTTAAACGAGAGGAAGACATTATAAATGCGGTCGCTGATTTTTGCCCGTCGATAGTCGCCTACAATGCTAGTTTCGAACCAGCGTCTGAGGAGCCGCTCACGAAGCTTCAGTCCCTAACATTCGGAGATCCTCGGGCCGAAAATGAGATGCCTACTCTTGGACGCTACTACTTGAAGACCCATGAGTACGAGCGGGCCCTAAAGGGCGAAGTTAACCTCGTTGTAGGTAGGAAAGGGTCGGGCAAAACTGCTTTATGGATCAGCGTGCGTGACAAAACCAGACAGGATAAGCGGAACATTGTCGTCGATCTTCGGCCCGATGGTTATCAGCTGATAAAGCTTAAGGAAGAAATTTTCGATCACCTATCAGAAGGTGCCCGCGAACATCTCATTACCGCCTTTTGGGAATACCTTATTCTCCTTGAAGTTGCTTACAAGTTGCTTGAAAAAGACCAGCAGATTTACCGTCAGGACCATGAGCTATATCAGCTCTACATTGATTTGGCAGACGCTTATAAATCACCGGACCTCTCCACTGACGGCGACTTTGCCGAGCGCCTGTCAAATCTTTCTCAGCGCATCGTCAACGAGTACCGAGCTCGTTTCTCGGACAAGGAGGGGCAACGTCTGACAACCGCTCAGGTTACGGAGTTGCTCTATTCTCATGACCTTCGGGAGCTACGTCGAAGGGTGTCAGAGTATCTGGAATTCAAGAAATCGGTTTGGGTGCTGTTTGACAATCTTGACCGTGGATGGAGTACACAGGGGTTTGACGCCCTCGATGCTATCGTCCTCCGCTGCCTTGTGGATGCTGGCCGCAAGCTCGAACGAGAAATGCGGCGGGACCAGCACGATTTTCATTGTATAATTTTCATTCGGAACGACGTCTACGACCACCTCATGAGGCACTCCACCGATTACGGCAAGGAGATGAGGGCCACGCTAGACTGGTCCGACCCAGATTTGCTCAAGGAGATGCTTCGGCTTCGCCTCGCTGCGGGCATTGAGGGCAGTGAACGATCTTTTGACGCGATATGGCGCCAAATCTGCGTCCCGCATTTTCAGGGCGAGGAGACCTTTGCGTTTCTGACCGAACGCTCGCTCATGAGACCCCGCAACATCATCAAAATTCTCAGCCACTGCCGAGGCTTTGCGACAAGCTTTCGACATGAACGAATAGAGGAAGGGGATATAGAGAAGGGGTTAAAGGCTTACTCCACCGACATCACTTCGGAGCTGGATCGGGAGCTCACTGATGTATTCCCTGAAGCTCGTGATCTTCTTTATCATTTCCTTGATGCACCCGACACGCTAACAAACGAGGAACTGAAAAACATACTGAAAAACAGCGGCATCGAAGATGATCGCTGTGAGGCAGTGGTCGACTTCCTCCTTTATTACGGAATCCTTGGAGTGAGAGCATCTGGAAGTGAGTATTATATCTACACTGTAAATTACGACTCAAGACCAATCAAGATCAGACTGAACCGCGATCCGAACGCAAAATATATAGTAAATCCTGCATTCTGGCCGGAGTTGAATATAACGCGCACATCACAAGGACTGTTAGAGCCTGACGGAGATGCAAAAGTAAGGGCAGGCCAAGAGATCGCCAGCAGTTAAAAGCAGTCGCATTTTTGCTGATGATACGCATCATTGTCAGAGCACTCCCCACGCCCGAAACCTCCCCCTCCCCGTCATCTCGCGCAGGCCGAGTTCCAAAACGATCCGCCGCGCCGCCTGCGGCGTCACCTCCAGCGTTTTCGCCACCATCCCCGCCGACACAAGAGGACGTGCCATCACCAGCTCGACCAACTCGGGCAATTTTGAAGATGTTCGCCGTCCCTCGAGCTTGCGGTCCATCATCGTTTTCGCCAGGGTCAACCGGTCATGCTCCTTCAGCCCGATCTCGGCGGCCGCCAAAAATCCATGAGCGATGGCGAGCAGACGCGCCTCGCGGTCGCGATGCCGGCGGCGATCGACTGGGATGGTTTTGAGGCCGAGATTAATCGCGGCGAGATGGGCGCCGGTGGTGATGCCGGCTTCCCGCAGGATGGAGGCGCAAAACAGTCGGCCGAGCCAGGGCGCGTGCTGAAGGACCGACAATTCGTTCCAGGCATCAAGGGCAATGATCGCCTGCAGTGCCGCCGGGAGGTGTTCGGCCTGCCGCAGCACGCCGCGCCATTCGTCGAGCCGGGCATCCTCGTCCCAGTCGAGATCATAGACGAGAGGATCTCGTTCGCGGTTATCGGCCGGAGCCCGGCTGGGTTTCATAGCTTGTTCGATCGCGGCCTCCGACCGGGCGAGCACCGCATCGATGGCGGCATAGTCGACGCCAGGAAGGTTTTCGATGTCGTCGGCGTCATCCCCCTCCCCTTCCGGATCGATTGTGGCCGCACGCCGGATGGCACCGATCGTCTGCGCTTCCTCCTTGTCAGCCGACGTGATCTCCGCGGTTTTTCTGAGAATGCTGACGCCGTCTGCCGACAATGCCCAGCCGGGAAGTTGGGCGGCGATGCGCCGGCGGGTGCGCAGCACGTCGCGGGCGATGGTGAGTTCGTGGGTCGGGGTGCGGATGTCTCGCGTGGCGTCGTGGAGGACGAGGTCTTCGAGATGGACGAGTTCGCCGTCGATCCACAGCGAGGCGCAGGCGTCGGCGAAATTTTGCCGCTCGAGAAAGCCTGCGCCGACGGGCGAGCGAGAAATGCGCTCGTCGAGACGGGTGAGGGCGATGCCGGCGTCAAAAGCCGGCCGCATCAGGGCACTCGTACTAATTTTCGCGAGATCGTAAGACATTGATTTTATGGTAAATGATTTGCTAAAAGAACTCTATTTAAATATTATGCTTCCTCACATGGTATGTTTGGCGGTTGGGTATATAGCCACCGATAAGTAACCCTTATCGGTAGCCATGTGTACACCGTGATTGTACATCGTCAGGCCCAGTGCTAAAGTGTTCTCCAGTCGCAAAACCGGAGCCCACAATGCCCCAGACGCACTACAAGATCAGCGAGGCACGCAAGAACTTTGCCGAGGTTCTCGAACGGGCCAACCAGGGCGAAGAAATCATCATCATGCGCGGCAACGAGATCTACGCCCGCATCGGTCCAGCTGATCCTGCCGGCAAAAGGCCGTTCGGACTCCTGGCGCAGCGGGGACTTCCGGACGACCTGTTTGATGAGCATGATGGCGAGCAAGCTGCAATCGACGCCGGTGACTGGAATGATGACACCGGAATCTTTCACGGTGAGCCTGCCGATGGCGAGAAACTTCCGTGAAGCTCCTGCTCGACAGCCATGCCGTCTATTGGTGGACGATCGGCAGCGTACGCCTTTCGCCGCGTGCGCGCTCACTGATCGAGGACAAGAGCAATACTGTGCTCGTCAGTGCGGTCTCGTTTTATGAACTCGACAACAAGATGCGGCTGAATAAGCTGGATCTCAAGCCGCAGGAATTGCGCGCCGCTATCACCGCCAGCGGCTTCCAGACCCTTGCCATCAGCGACTTGCATGCAGAACTTGCGGCGGCCTTCGACTGGGAGCACCGTGATCCTTGGGACCGCATCCTCGCGGCACAAACAAGATTGGAGCATTGCGCATTGGTCTCGACCGATGTCGTGTTTGATGCCGTGCTGCAGGAGAGGATCTGGTGAGGAGAGCCTTATGAAAGTCCTTGTCGGCGTAACGGAAGCGGCGGAACGGTTCGAGGAGTTGATTGAATTGGTATTGCGCGGTGATGAGATCACGATCTGCCGCGACGAGCGGCCAGTCGCGATACTGACGCCCATCATCCGAAATGCCAACGCTTTTCAGGAGTTCCTGGATTTAGCAGCGGAGGGTCGCAAGGGTGTACCTTCAGGCGCAACCTCCGACCATTCTGATTTCTACGACGAACAAGGCCTACCCAAATGAGTGGAGTCGATCGCCGCGTCCATGACCTCGACACGATCGCCGCTGTCTTGCCGATGGAACGACGCGACGAACTCGCGGAGTTGCTGACTGACCAGGATGTCGAGACGCTGCGGCATCTCGTCAACGAGGGTATGGGCGCCAACACGCTGCGGGCGCTGACCTCCGATCTCGCCTATCTGCAGGCCTGGTCGCTGGCCGCAACCGGGCGATCACTTCCCTGGCCGGCACCCGAGGCGCTGCTGTTGAAGTTCGTCGCGCATCACCTTTGGGATCCGGAAAAGCGGCTTGTGGACCCAGAGCACGGCATGCCTGATGATGTCGAGCACAAGCTTCGAGTCCATGGTTTTTTGCGATCGCCCGGCCCGCATGCCCCGGATACTGTGCGCCGGCGTCTGGCCACCTGGTCGACACTCACCAAATGGCGAGGCCTCACTGGTGCCTTTGCCTCCCCTGCCCTGAAATCCGCAATCAGGCTGGCGGTGCGAGCGACGCCGCGGCCAAAGAAGCGCAAAAGCGCCAAGGCTGTCACGGGAGATGTACTGTCCAAGCTGATCGCCACCTGCCAAACCAGCAATCTGCGTGACGTCAGGGACCGGGCCATCCTGATGGTCGCCTTTGCCTCCGGCGGCCGTCGCAGAAGTGAGATTGCAGGGCTTCGAAAGGAACAGCTTGCGCGCGAGACACCGATCCCTGTCGACGGTGGCCCTCCCCTTCCCTCGCTGTCCATTCACCTTGGTCGCACGAAGACCGCCGGCGCCGACAACGACGAGATTGTCTATCTCACCGGTCGCCCGGTCGATGCGCTGGACGCCTGGCTTGAAGCAGCCCGTATCGACAAGGGTACGATCTTCCGGGCGATCGATCGGTGGGGGAATGTCTCACAACGTGCGCTGGATCCAAAGGCGATCAATGACATCGTCAAGCAGCGCGCCAAAATGGCTGGTCTTGATCCCACTGAGTTCTCTGCTCACGGTCTTCGGTCAGGGTATCTGACGGAAGCGGCCAATCGCGGCGTCCCGCTTCCAGAGGCCATGGAGCAATCACGACACAGGTCCGTTCAACAGGCCTCCGAATATTACAACAGCGCGACCCGGCGAAGTGGCAGGGCAGCTCGGATACTCAGCTAAACCCGCGCACCTTCTGAAGACCCCTCGTATGAGGCGTCCGTCTATCGCGCCTTGTCGATGGCTGCGAAAGCCTGATTGCCGTTGCCAGACAATGGATGCCGCGCGGCATGGCGATGTTGGCAGGCACCCGCGCCGTCAGGACCAAGTCCTTGTCTCCCGACAGGCGGCCAATCGCGACCTGAGCGATCGGCTGGCTTTGGCCCTGCACATGCACGCTCTGAATGACCTCGCAGGTTTGGACACAAGCGCGGCCGGATTTGCCCGTATCGGCTGCAGTTTGTGCAGGCTGAGTAAAATGCATACAGCGCAGAACCCAACTGCCGTAGCTCGCCGTCGTAGCCATGGCGGAAGAATGCCGGCGGCGTCGATGCGGACGACGCAATCGCGAGCAAGATGCCGAGCAGGGTCATCGCGGCTGGCACGAGGCAGAATGTCTCGGAAATGGCTATGAGCAATTTACGTAGGCGCGCCTTCATGAAAACTGGACCAAGTTGGTCCCAAACGGCGCGGCGCGCGACCTTTCACAGGAAAGCTGTCGTCCCGGATACAATATCGTCCACTCACACGGGTTCCGGTGGACCGCCGAATGGCAAGTGCACCGACAAAAAAATCCGCAGCCGTTGTCGGCTGCGGATAAAAAATACGATTAAGCCTTGTCGACGACCTTCTCGACCTTGTCCTTGGCTTCGCCCTTGACCTGCTGGGCATCGCCCTTTGCTTCCTGAGCGGTGCCCTTTGCCTTCATCGACGTGTCGTCGGTGGCTTCCCCGACGCCCTGACGAGCTTTGCCAGCGATTTCGTTTGCTTTACCGGACGCTTTGTCTGCGGTGCTACCCATGAGAATTCTCCCTGTGAGAAACGTGATTGTTTCACATTGCACAACACTTAGTAGAAATGATTGTTCCGTACAATTTTAGATTTTTCTGAAAAGAGATGACTTATCGACTATCAACCCGATGGAGTCTCCTTGTCGAACAGCATCTCGCGGGCGACCAGCACAAACGTCAATCCCTGCACAACGACGCTGAGCAGCACGACGGGATAGGTTGCGGCGAGGAGGGCTGAATTGTCCGGACTCTCGGCCGGGGGAGCGCCAGAGCGGCCAATATGACGCTCCGTAAGCGGTGTTTTGACCACACCTTCCGGATCAGTTCGTGATTGACGATGTTGAAGCCGAACGAGGGCTTGGAGATATGTCGATTTCACAGCTTACGCTGACATCGAGTGATGAAGAGCCGGTGCGCCGGTTCGAGGTTTTCACGGGCAGCGGCCGACGGCGTGAGTGGAGCGACGAGCGCAAAGCTGAGATCGTGGCGGAGAGCTATGATCCAGCCGTAACGGTCTGCGCTGTCGCGCGGCGTCACGGATTGACGCCGCAGCAATTGTTCACCTGGCGTCGGCTTGCCCGCAAGCCGCTCGAAGTTGTGCCTGATGTCGAGGACGTTCCGATGTTTGCGCAAGCGGTCTTGGCCGTGCCTACCAAAGCGGTAGCCAAAGAGCCGGAACCGGCGCGTGCGCCGAGAAAGAAGCCGGGGAGCGGCGCAATTGAATTGGAGATCGGCGGGACGATCGTCAGGATCGCATCCGGTGCAGATGCGGCCACGATTGCTGCCGTCATCCAGGCCGTGAAGGCACAATCGTGATCGGGCCGTCGGGAGCGGTAAAGGTGATGGTTGCCACTCGGCCTGTCGACTTTCGCAAAGGCGCGGAAGGCCTTGCGGCGCTGGTCAAGGCCGAGATGGGGGCCGATCCGTTCTCCGGCGCGATCTACGTGTTCCGGGCCAGGCGGGCGGACCGGATCAAGCTCGTCTTCTGGGACGGTAGCGGTGTATGCCTGGTCTCCAAGCGGCTTGAAGATGGCGAGTTCCATTGGCCCAAGATGCAGGATGGAGCGATGCGTCTGACGGCTGCCCAGTTCTCGGCACTGTTCGAGGGGCTGAACTGGAAGCGCGTTCAAGCGCCGATCGAGGCGCGTGTTCCGGAGAAGGCGGGATAGTCGCCGCGACCAATTGAATCAGGCTCATCCACACCCTCGTCTTGGTCGCAGGATTGTGCTGTTGTCGATCCATGACGATGACGGCCGACGAGCTTCCCGACGACCTGAACGCGCTCAAGGCCATGGTGCTTTCGCGCGAGCTCGAGAACGCCAGGCTGCGTCAGATCATCAGGGAATTGCAGCGTCATCGCTTCGGCCGTCGCGCTGAGACGCTTCCAGAAGATCAGCTTCTCCTTGGGCTCGAAGAGGCCGAACAGGTCGAGGCGGACGGCCTGGAAGATAAGGAGCAGGCATCGAGCGATCTGCGCCGGGAACGGGTCGCCAGGCGGCGGACAAACCGTGGTGCCCTTCCTGCCCATCTGCCGCGCATCGATGTCGTCATCGACATCGAGAGCCATGACTGCCCCTGCTGTGGCAAAGGCCTGCATCGGATCGGCGAAGACGTCAGCGAGAAGCTCGACATCGTGCCAGCCCAGTTCCGCGTTCTGGTAACGCGCCGTCCCAAATATGCATGCCGGGCCTGCGAGGAAGTCGTCGTCCAGGCGGTAGCTCCCGCGCGGTTGATCGAAGGTGGCATTCCGACTGAAGCGACCGTCGCCCAGGTGCTGGTCTCCAAATACGCCGATCACCTGCCGCTCTACAGACAGGCGCAAATCTACAAGCGTCAGGGCATCGACCTCGACCGCTCGACACTTGCCGACTGGGTCGGTCGCGCCGCCTGGCATCTGCGCCCGGTTCATCGAAGGCTGCTCGAGCATCTGAAGGCCTCGTCAAAGCTTTTCGCCGACGAGACGACCGCCCCGGTGCTCGATCCGGGCCGGGGAAAGACAAAGACCGGGCAACTTTGGGCTTATGCGCGCGACGACAGGCCATGGCAGGGAGCCGACCCGCCCGGTGTCGTCTATGTCTATGCGCCCGATCGCAAGAGCGAACGGCCGATGGCACATCTCAATGGCTTCGTCGGCATCCTGCAGGTCGACGGATATGTTGGCTATCGAGCGCTCGCCGCCGGCAACAGTGTGTCTTTGGCATTCTGCTGGAGCCATGTGCGCCGGCGTTTCTATGAACTGGCGTCGGCCGGTCCCGCGCCTATTGCCAGCGAAGCGCTCAGGCGCATCGCCGAACTCTACAAGATCGAGGACGATATCCGCGGTCTCATTCACAAGGAACGTCGCGCTATCCGGCAGGCCAAGAGCCGTCCGATCATCGACAGTCTCGCGCCTTGGCTGACCGAGCAACTCTCGCTCATCAGCCAGAAGACCAAGCTCGCCGAAGCAATCCGCTACACGATCTCACGCTGGGATGGATTGATCCGTTTCATCGATGACGGCCGTATCGAGATCGACTCCAACACCGTCGAACGCTCTATCAGGCCGATCGCCCTGAATCGGAAAAATGCATTGTTCGCAGGCTCTGACGCCGGGGCCGAACACTGGGCGACCATTGCCTCGCTCATCGAAACGGCCAAGCTCAATGCCGTTGATCCGCTGGCCTATCTGGCCGACGTCATCACCAAGATCGTCAATGGACACCCGAATGGTCAGCTCGACGACCTGTTGCCTTGGGCCTACGCCGTGAAGCCAGAAACCAAGCACGTGGCCTGAGAACACCGCTTACGACGCTCCGGATCCCCGCCCAGGTGAAAAAAGGGGTATTGCGGTACGAAATCAGCTCGCTGAAGATGGGAAGATAGATTTTACAAATGATATTTGAGAAATGCACAGGCGTCGCACGCCAACGCCCTTGATCCACGCACCCTCGGATGAGTGCAACGAGCACCTTTGAAAAGGCCACATAGCCGCGTGACGCTCAACGATTCATTTTCATCTGCCACCTTCGCCTCAAGGCGCTTCCAAGATTACACTGACCTTACTGAAACGATCAATGCTCGTGCCAACATAGGTTACCCTAGCTACCACCAGAACATGTCCAACAACGCCCTATGTAAATATCTTCATAGACGTGTTTCAACGCTTTCATGAAAATCCAATCAGCAAGCCAGACTAGTGTCTTCGCCCGTCATCATTCTGAAAGAGCAACTCCTCTTCTATTTCACGGATGTGCTGTCTCCCACCGGAAAGCCGGAAGTAAGGCCCATATCGGTGCTCGGACACAATGAACACAAATGACCATTGTCGCCGTTCAAGCTCCTCAGCGAGGTGAAACAATTTTTGGATGTCAAGCTCAACGTCGAGGAGAGCACCAAGAAATCGGTCAAGGGGGATGCGATACAGATCCGTAATATCTGTGCACGTGATAAGCGTGATTCCTCCTGCTGTCCATTGCGCTCGTGTCTGAGCAGTGAGCACTCCCGGACGGCAGAACAGAGCGATCGAGCGCGTAGACACAGAAGCTGTCCTTTTTTCGAAAACCTCAAAATCTACAGAAGGTTGCGAGCGATTGCGCCTTCGATGATCTTCTGGAGCCCGTAACTGTTTACGCCCTGCGGCAACTCTTGGTCAGGCCACGGCAACGAAGTCGGTTGACCTCAAACCCGCTTGTCGAAAGAGGGGATCAGCCCCCAGGAGCATGCGGAGTAAAGCGTTGACGACAGACCGACGTCAAGCATGTAGGGCGCACTTGTGCCATAACCGTCGGCACCATCGACAGGCGTGCCATGTCCCATTCCGGCAACGGTGATGAGTTCGATGACGACCGTGCCGTGCCGGTTCTTCCAGGATGAAACGCTGTGGCCCTCCCGCGTCTCGACCGCTGCTTCTTTGGAGACAATATCGTGCACAGCCTGCCATTGTGTGACGACAGCGTCTCCGTTTGAGGGCACGACCGTCCTATCCTGCAGTCCATGCCAGACGGAGATCGTCGGCCAGGGTCCTTGATGGCGAGATGCCAGACGAAGTTGGTCCTGTAGCTTTGTCACGTTCGGGAGACCGTGACCACGCATGCGGTCAAAGGCTTCAGGTACCGAACTGGCACATCCATAAGCGAGGCCGGCGATAACAGAGCCGCCTGCGAACAGTTCCGGATAGGTCGCAAGCATGACGTTCGCCATTGCGCCTCCGGCTGAAAGGCCAGTCACGAAGATCCGCGCAGGATCGATGTTATAACGCTCCATAGCGGTGTCTACCATCTGCCGGATGGAAAGTGCCTCTCCCCGGTCGCGACGCATGTGATCGGGTACGAACCAGTTGAAGCAAGTATTGGAATTGTTCTGCCTCGTTTGCTGGGGATAAAGAACCACAAAGCCGTATTCTTCGGCCAGACGCGACCACCCTGATCCATGGTCATAGGCCGCGGCGTTTTGAGTACATCCGTGAAGGACTACCACCATTGCGGGACGTTCGGCCCGTCCCGCCGGGACGTGAATCTTGGCATCCAGGCCGCCTGGATTGGAACCAAACGGTCCGAGGTTCACCAGTGGCGTTGGCGAAGAGGGCAAGTGGGGCTGCATGACGCGCAGTTTCGAAAGGCGGGCCAGGGTATCGGACATTGATCGCATTCCATAATCCTTTGCGTATGTCGCCGCCTTAACGCGCCGCAGTCCCTAACGCGTCATCTTGGCCAGTGCTGCTGCGCCGCACAAATATTGTGGTTGGCTTGTCTGCTCGATCAAGTCGCCTGAGATCTGAAAGACCGTACTCCAAGGGTGATGAACTATCTTGCGGATGGGCACAGCGCGTTGGTTGTTGGGTGATGATTGACGACCACTCCTCCTCAACCGTCGCCCCCATCTTTGGCGAGAGCGGTTTCCAGATCGTCAAGGGTCACCTTGATCGCTTCCGTGACGCCGCCGCGTGTGAGCATCAAATTCATCGTCCGGTGGTAAGCTTCCCACATCACGTTCAACGGTTCTTCGGTGATGTGGACTTCGAAGACACCCGGCGCGTGCTCGCGCTCCATTCCTGGCAGCAGAAAACTGTTGCGAAAGGTTACCATTTCCACGCGTGTGCCAACGGTCATGACACTGCTCCCTTCAGGTTTAACGCTAAGGTGTTCAGTTGAATGGCTGCTTTCGCCGCAAGGCAGGAAGCTGCCGGGACCGATAGGTGCTCCCAAGTTGCAAGCATTGCCGCCAAGGCGTGGTGACGCAGAGTGGACGGGCGTTGCGCGAGAAAGATAGGCACCGCAAGTGGGGCTCCATACCCATCTGGCGCACGGTTGCCCCCGTGAGGAATGCAGGCTCTATACGGGGTCACCGCTCTTTCGGACAACTTCTGGCCTTCGCTTGAACCGGCTACATCATTGATTGGATCGTCCATGACAATGTCCTCTTCAGTGCGGGTGGCGTTTTCGGCATGCTTTAACGAAGGCCTTCGGTCGCCTTCAGCGAGACCAGTTTTTGTGTCTTCTCGTCCCAGAGGATGAGCTTTATGCAACCGAGGCTGTCGCGAAGGCTGATGCGGCCAAAGTTCGCGAGTTCGGGATAGTCGCGAAGAACCTCGGGCAGACGATAAGACGGCACCTTGCTTGAGAGATGGTGAATGTGATGCATCCCGATATTGCCGGTCATCCATCGCAGCGGAGCCGGTAAGTCATAGTAAGAAGCACTGTGCATCGCAGCAAATGGGAAAGTCCAATCCGGCGGCCTTGACCAATAGGTGTCCTCGAACTGGTGCTGAACGTAGAAAAGCCAGACGCCGGCTGACCCCGCCAGCAGCACGATCGGCAGATGAACGATGAGGAAGGGCAGGATCCCGATTGCCCAGATAAGGACGAGAGCGATGGCCGCGACCGCTGCATTGGTTGCCATGGTCGAAACCCAGGGCAAGGCGCCCGCACGCATCATGCCGAATGGAAGCCTTTGCTTGAATAGAAACAGGAAGGCCGGACCGATGCCGAACATCACCAACGGGTGCCGGTAAAGGCGGTAACCAAACCTGCCACGCGAACTCAGTGCCTCATATTCGGCGACGGTCAACGTGGTGATATCGCCGACGCCGCGCTGATTGAGATTACCGGCCGAGGCATGATGCGCCGCATGCGCGCGCCTCCAATAGTCGTAGGGTGTCAGCGTGAGAATGCCGATCACACGGCCAGTCCAGTCGTCCCAGAGACGGCGCCCGAAAAAAGAGCCGTGCCCGCAATCATGCTGCAGCATGAACAGCCGCAACAGGAAGCCAGCCGCTGGAACGATCAGCAGGAGGCCGATCCAGTAGCCGAAATGCAATGACGCCCAGGCCGCTGTCCAGAAGAATACGAACGGCACAAGAGTGACGATCAGTTCGTAGACGCTACGCGTTACGCTCGGTACACGATAGACAGAAAGAACTTTCAGCCAAGCCTTTTCAGCGGCATCGTGAGGTGCAGCTGCCAATGAAACGACGCTCATTGCCTACCACCGCCATTTTGCTCCGACGCACTGCGAAAGAAGTGTTCGGCATGCTGAAATTCGCTTTCGGCGCCGATCCGGTCGCCCGCAGACAGCTTCATTGCGGCAAAATGCAGATGCTGCTTATGTTTGTCGAACAGGCGCTCGCGCGCAGTACCCGCTTTGAGGCCGGCGGACCGGCTAGATCTGTTGTTCATGATTGTTAGGGCCTTGCGCCCACTCCTTGCGTCTGACATGGGCAGTCTCAATCGATCTGCTCGGCAACAATCTTGCGCAGTTCCTGGCGACTGAGGCCGACCACCACCGCCATCGGCCTGGCCGCTGTTGGAGATGGTGAGGCCTGGACGTTCGAGACGGTGAATGTATATGGATATTAAAGGGTTGGCATGAGTATCCACGCGCAGGAGTCGGACTCGACTGCGGCATTTTGGAACCGCTGAAGGAATGTGAGCACGTCGGCGATCCGAACGGAATGCTCAAAAGGTCTCGGACAACATGTCCGAACATTCACTATCTTTAGCGCAACATTGTGGCAGCATCGCGTTCACGGGACGATGTCAGGCATCCTTCTGCTCCGTTGTCACCTCGAAGTGCACAAGTTTCGCCGGGCCAAATGCGGTGGACATGGCCACGTCCGTTGCATCCCTGCCGGTTGCCATCAGAACACGTCCGATTCTCGGTGTGTTGTGGCGCGCATCGACGGTGTACCAGCGGCCGCTCAAAAACACCTCGAACCAAGCGCTGAAGTCCATCGGGTTTGGGTCTGTCGGCACGCCGATGTCCCCTAGATAGCCGGTGCAATAGCGGGCCGGCACATTCATGCATCGGCACAAGGTGATGGCGAGGTGCGCATAGTCTCGACACACACCCGCCCTGTCCTGCCAACCGCCAAAGGCCGTTCTAGTCGGATCAGCTTTCGAATAGTCGAACACGATCCGGTCGTGTGCATAATCGAGGATTGATTTCACGCGATCCCAGCCGGGCCTCGTATGGGAAAAGGTCTCCCAGGCGAAATCCGCCAAGCGGTCGGTGTCACAGTAACGGCTCCCGAGAAGATAAACGAGAACATGATCGGGTAGATCATTGATATCGTGTTGAACGGCGTTGACGGGGACAGAATCCGGTTGACCATCGTCATAGATCTGAAACCCGGTGCTGATCGTTGTAACGCCCTGCGGGGCAACGATACGGCTGCACGCATTGCCGAAGCCATCCATATATTCCCACGCCCTGATCGGGCGATCAAAGGAAATCGTCTGATCCCCGAGCAAATCCCCGCGCCGGCTGGGATGAAGGTTCAGGACCAGCAACATGGGTGTATCCTGCTTGCATTCATAGCCAATCCGGAAGCCGGCACGTATTTTCATAAAGAATTCCTTTCTCGGGGGCGACGCGATCCACCAACGGTTGTGGATGCAGAGTGTTCCGTGCGGCCATCTTAGCAGTGCATTTATTCGCAGGTCGTCACATTCACCTGAACATTCATGTCAATTAGATTCCCTTGGGCCCCGTCGAAACTGCCGGAGAGAGGAACCGCCTGCTTCGGGTCACGAGCAACGCCAACCCGGATCAGTTCCCGGTTTCCAACGATGCCATTCGTCGGATCAAACTCCACCCAACCTGCACCAGGGAGATAGACTTGGCACCAGGCATGGGTTGCCCCACCCCCCAGATTCGGATTGCCATCGCGGTCGGGAACATAGATATAGCCCGTGACAAAGCGAGCCGCCAAACCCAGCGAGCGCACCGCCTCCATCATCAACAGTGCGAAGTCTCGGCACGTTCCGCTGCGAAGCCATAAAGTCTCCACCGGAGTTTGAATGCCGCGGCTCTCACGGCGTCGATAGGAAAAGCTTTCCCGAATGGCATAACACAAGGTCATCAGCACATTGCCGGTTCGGGCAGGACCTGCGACGGGAACAAATTGCCGAGCCCAGGGAGCGACAGCGTTATCAGGGTCGGGGTAATGGCGCTCGACGGTTCGTCCCAGATCAATGATTTCATCATCATCATAGCTGAACGGATAGCCACGCACATCCGTGTGCATTTCCAGGTCAAGCGGGACATGGACCGTATGATCGAGCTTTATACGCGTTTCGATCACCAATTCGAACGAGGACGCTTCAATGTCGACCAAGGCGATACAATTGCCGAAGACATCGTAGATCCAACGGACGGACGACGGGGGAGGACTTGTCTGAAGAGAACATGCGAGGAGAGTTTGATCAAAGCTGTCCCGCGGACGGAACATGAGACGGTGACGTCCGAACGTCACGGGATGCGTGTACTGGTACTGCGTGCGGTGCTTCACCGAATAAAGCGTCATGACGTCTGCGCCTTCATTGTCGCAAGGAGATCCGTCGGCGGGGCGTCACGATCGACGTTACGTTTCTTTTTGGGGAAGCGGATAATGGACCGCATCATACAGAGAACGAATTTCGTTGCTTTCGAAACGCGTGTCGCCGATTTCGAGGACCGCTCCCCGAAGCTGGGAACAGGGCAGTTCTTCAATAGCGAACCGAAGGGTCTCTGCGGTATTGTCGAACCGCTTGTAACGGGGACCGCTGGTGCTCCCGCCCACGCGCCTGCCCGCGAAAAAGCCTGCAGGCGACGAATAGTCGATCTGTATCATGGTTCATCCTCTCAAAGGCGTGCGGGATCAAGGCCGGCAATGCCGGCTCCGGGCTGGCCAATCGGGCAGGTTGCGCTCTCATGGCGGTCGAGAGCGGAAAAGCTCGTAAGGCCAATGATGCGCAGCCGTCCGCAACGCTCGGAAATATCCGCCGAAACGGCAGGAAGGTTGTCGCCATACTCACGTCGGCCGATCCTCACGAGATTACGCGACATGGAGGCGGGATAGAATTCTGCACGCATTGCCTTGCTCCTTCTTCATCGAGGCGCCGGCCATGAATGCAACTGTGCGAGACAAGAGCGACGAGAGGAACTGCGGGTAGGACGCGCGCAGTCGACGCGTTTCGGGACGGTTGGGCGGTACGATCCGGCATCACACGAGGCAGAACGCGTTCCGGCCACTATTTCTTTTTGGAACGAGTCACCGGTTCGGAATTCGCCAGAGCTTCCTTTTCCAGACGCAATTGGCGCAGACGAGACGTCTTGCTCACTCTGAGCGCGTTCTCGGAGGATATGATGTGTCGAGCGGTCTGATCGGTCACGGCAGCCTTCTCCCCGGCCGAAAGTTTAACCGGTGCAGCGTGAGGCCCCTTCGACGTCGACATGAAACATCCTTACATCGTGCTGAACTGAATTCCCATGAAAATTTCGCCTTTATCGAAGGATATAATTCGGGAAAATTCTGAATTTTCGATTTTATCTATCCAATAGATGGGAGTTTTTTTCATAATTAAAACCGTTTGAACATATTAATATTTTTTCTATCGGAAAAACATTACCGTCCATACACGCAGGGCGCTGGATCAGAGCTTTCTCTTCCGATCCGGACAGCGGTGTTTCGACGAACGAATCCATGAGACACAGCCTGTTGTCGGCTGCGAATGGGTCCACCCTGTCGACGGCATCGCGCGGCACTTGAAAGTCTGGAGCCGGGCGCCATATCCGCACTGACGGAGCAAGGCATGCTGTAGGCAGCCAAAATCTAACCGGCTACGATCTGACACCTCGGCCCAGTTGATGCTCTCATTGCAGGTTTTGTCCTTTACTCTCGACATACATCGCTCGGCCACATTCACAGCGAGCCGGCACAGTTTGCCGGGTCTGATTCTGATCGAGACGCAGGCTTTCGATTGTCAACCATCTCGATAGACGCACAGACAATGCCGGCGAAAGACGCCGGCTAGCGCATTCTATCGGGATCACACACGAGCGCTCATTCGCTCAGGGGAGCTTCATTATGCCGACAGACAAGCAACCGGTCGACGACATTGGCGCGACCGAAAAAATCACCCGGCGCGTGTTAAAACGCAGCAACTACTCGACGACCGACCTTGGCGCCGTTGCAGGTCCCGATCACGGCGGTGAACTCGCAATCATTGAACGCATCCAAACCGGCATGATCATGAGCGAGATCTATCCGATCTCGAAACGGCGCAAAGCGCATTCCGACAAAGTGGCACTCCGACGATGGGAGAACGAGGGCGGCAGCATGGATGAAGGCGAGCAGTAAGGCATCGCAATCTACGGAGACGAGGCATGTCAAAGACAGATAACGTGGTGATTCTGGCGGTAGTCAGAAAAATGCGGGAGCCGGCGTTTGGCGAACGGCTGAATGTGATCGAACTGCCCCCCACGCAAATCAAGGCGAAGAAACCAGATACCGATCCCCCCGAGCAACCGGTGCCTGCGGGGTACTGAGATGCATTTCCAAAACCAACCAGGACCCCAAACCCCTATCCAGGGAGGATATGCCGATGAGCGAATGGCGTGAATTTGCAGCCAGTTCCAATGGGGATCGATGGCTGTTGGGACGAGATCCGGCAACGGACAATCCTCTGGTGCTTCACCGGGCCAACCCGTCTTCCGGTGGATACGAAACGCGCACCCCGATTGACGCTTTTCTGGCGCAGCGTATCGGAACGCCCGAGCGCGATGCCCTGCTGGGCATGCTCGGCAAGGATAAGGCGGCAGAGGCGAACCCTTCAGACGCGAAAACACCGTCCGCGAAGCTCGCGGCAGAGTATCTGCGGCTTGGCGGAACGCGACGGGCCAAGATCGACGACAACATCGTCAATACCCGCAAGTGGGAGAACGAGCCGTCTGCCGCAAACGACTTCTGGATGAAGCACATCGAGCCCATGGACGACCGACAGCGACGAGATGTCGAAATCGAGTTGCCATCCATCAGCGATGACTGAACAAGCAACGGCCTCCATGTCCATCCAAAGAACAAGTTTTTACGTCCTTTTGACGCTCGTGACGATTTCCTTTGTATGGCTTATTTTGCCCTATTACACCGCCATCCTCTGGGCGGTCATCTTGGCCATCATCTTTTTCCCCATCCACGTCCGGCTTGAGAGGCGGATGAAAGGCCGCAAAAACATCGCGGCCTTCCTGACAGTTCTGTTATGCGTGCTCCTGGTCATTTTGCCTGCCATGATTGTTTTGGCCTCACTGATCCAGGAGGGGACCAATCTTTACCAGCGCATGAGCAACAACGAGATTGATCTCAACAGTTATCTCAATCAGATCGAGCAGGCCCTGCCACCGTCGCTCGAAGACTGGCTGGCCTCCCTCAAGCTCGGAGGCGCCGCGCAAATGCCGGAAAAGATTTCCTCGGGCATAATGCAAGCAGGACAATCCATCGCCGGCAGCGTCCTGAGCTTTAGCCAGAATACCGCTCATGTGTTTGTCAGCATCGGGCTCATGCTCTACCTGCTGTTCTTCCTGTTCAGGGATGGAGCAAGCCTTGCCGGGACGCTTCGTCAGACAACGCCCCTGAGTGACACCTATACGCGGAAATTCCTGGACAAATTTGCGGAAGTGGCGCGCGCAACGGTCAAAGGCAACGTTATCATAGCCATTATCCAGGGGACTATCGGAGGGCTGACATTCTGGATAATCGGGATGGAGGCGGCACTGCTTTGGGCCGTCATCATGACTCTGCTATCGATGTTGCCAGCCATCGGTGCAGCGCTGGTCTGGGGACCGGCGGCGATCTGGATGTTTCTCATCGGCGCGTGGATGAAGGGGGGCGTCCTCGTCTTCGTTGGTGTCGTGTTCATCGGTTTGGTCGACAACCTGCTGCGCCCGCCCCTCGTCGGGAAAGGTACCCGCCTGCCCGATTACATCATTCTGATTTCAACTCTGGGCGGCATTTCCCTGTTCGGGTTGAGTGGCTTCGTGATCGGCCCCCTCATTGCAGCTCTCTTTGTCTCGGCCTGGTCACTCTTTACGCAACAGCAGCAGGACGAGGGTGTGAAGCCGCAGCATGCGGCATATGCGCAGGAGAAGGCCGCGCCTTTCCACTAGGCGGAGCAACAAATCCCATATACGGTCAGCACGTCTGGATTGCTGAGAGAGCCGGGACAGCTCGGAATAACGGCAGGAGCGGCGACCGTGAAGCAATTTGGGACTATGCGCGATTCAAACATGCTCGCGCGGGCGATCGTGGAGACCATGCCCCAACCCTTCGTCGTTCTGGACGAAGACCTTTGCGTCGTCGCTGCCAACAGCAGTTTTTATGAGACTTTCGACATCAATCCCGCTCATGCCTATCCCAAATCCCTGCTGGATCTGGGAAACGGCGATTGGAACAGGCCTGTCATACGCCAGGCCCTCGCGGCAGCGGTGTCTCAGCGTATCATGATGGAGGGCATGGAGTTTGAGCAGGATCTTGGACGGTTCGGCAAGCGGATCTTTTCGATTACGTCCAGGCTTCTCAATATCCGGTCTGCGAATACGCCAAACACTCTGCTGGCATTTGCCGATGTGACGGTGATCCGACAGATCGCGGCCGACAAGCAGCAACTCCTTGAAAAGGCTGAAGAGCTTCTGGCCCAGCAACGTGTGCTGTTGCAGGAAATGCAACATCGGATCGGCAACAGCCTGCAGATCATCGCCAGTATCCTGATGCTGAAAGCGCGTGCTGTCAGCTCGGACGAGACACGCCGGGTACTTGAAGACGCCCGTCAGCGCGTGGTGTCGGTTGCGACTGTGCAGAACTATCTGCACCTCGATGCGGGGATGGACGAAATTGATGTGTCTTCGTACCTGACAAAGCTGTGCAAGGGACTGGCAAGTTCGATCGTGCTCGACAGTGCGCCGGTCACATTGGAAGTCTCGGCGAGTGAAACCCGGATATCCTCGCAAGAGGCCGTCAGCCTCGGCCTGATCGTCACCGAACTGGTCATCAACGCGATCAAATATGCCTTCCCTGTCCCCAAGCCTGACGCGAAGGTTATCATCAACTACAGAGCGCATCTGACCGAATGGCATTTGACTGTCAGCGATAATGGCGTTGGACAGATAGCCAAGCCCCCTGGAGACATTTCCGGTGCGGGTCTTGGCTCCCTGATCATTGATGCCCTGGCCAAACGACTGGACGCATCCGTCTCCACCATCTCAAGCGCTGCGGGCATGAGCGTGTCAATTACACAGGCGGGATCGACGAGCCCACTTGTAAACGGTGCTGGACCGCACGACATGTAAGGGGATAGCAGCTCGTTTTACGGGCGCTGCGATTGAGGATTGACGTTCCTCGCCCCAACGAAGGAGGACGACATGTCTTCCACTCACCTACAAGAGCACCTCGATCCCTCCGATTTTGCGATGATCAGGGATGTCCTGAGAGCCGGTGGTTTCAGAGGCGTTGAAGCTACGGCAAACTCCGATGCAAAAAAGGCGGCATCGGTCTTTCTGAAGACCGAGTTCCGTAACGGGAAGAGAACCCGGGAAACACTGCTCCTAGCCCTCCAGAGCAAGCGCGTCGACCTTCACAAGGGTTTGCCCGTCGCCATCTCACGCAAGAGCGAAGCCATCGACAGATGGCAGGACGAAGGAGGCCAGTGATGGCGCTTTCCTTTCCCAACTCCAGCCGAAGCTACGATGAAACGCATTCCCGCATCCGATTTCTCGGCTATGACGGTATGTTCGAGGTGAGGTTTTACGTGCCCGCTGAAGTGCTTACGGCCGGGCTCTCGCCCTGGACGGCGAGCGAAAGCGATTATCTCGCCTCGTTCGACGCGCTGCGTTCAAAAATTCTCGATGCAGCCAAAAGCGCCTACAAATCCCGCCCAAACAGATCCATCACATTGGCTCTCGAACACTTCAAGTGACGTGTGACGCGCAAGACGCTCCGCCAGGAGGCGCAGCCGAGAATGAACGCGAACAGGAGAATTCGCATGGTCATGGAAAAAGGAAAAGCCACGATGTTCGAGCGTCTGGACAACTACCGGCCCTCGAAGACCATCCTTGTCTGGGCTTGCGGCATGACGGCCGTAGCCACGATGGTCGCCGGATTTGGCTGGGGAGGGTGGATGACGGGAAGCAGCGCCGTGAGAGCGGCGACGGCTGCAAGCGAAGCGGCGAACCTGCAGCTTGCATCCGCTGTTTGTGTCGAGCGGTTCAACGCTGCACCGGATTCGGCAAAACGGCTGATCGAATTCAACGCTCTCCCGGACCGGTACAAGAAGCGACAGTTCATTGAAGCCGGCGGCTGGGCAACAATGCCGGGCCAGACCTCAGCGGATGGTGGCGTGGCAGAAGGGTGCAGCACAGCCCTTTCGGCATGAAGCAGAGGATGGGCGCCTGGGGCGCGCCCGCGACAGCAATTGCAGTCAATGTGCAGGCCTGCCACCGCCACCTCTGCCGGAAAAATGTCGCGGTCGCCGCAACGCTTCGTCCCTATAAGTGGTGGCAAGGCCGAGTTATGGTAGATGCGAAGCCTCAGGTGTCTTTGATCAGTCGACCACCTGGATGACGACACGCGTTCTCGCATCGACGATCAGGCGTATCTGGTTTACGAACACAAAGGCGTAATCAGGGCTGTCTGGTATCGGCAAGAGCAAGAGGTTCGCCGGAATCGTATGACCGACCTTGAGGGTCTCCGTCATTTGAACCGGGTTTGGCGGCGCAGGCTGACTGGCGACATAGGCAACGGCCAGATCGGTCGGTGGCCGTGGCGTTGGCACCACATCGGCGGCCGTTCCCGCAAAGACAGTCTGCGCGGATATCACAATCGCCAGGGTGGCGAACAACAATTTGATCATCGAACTCTTCCAAGGACATTGACTGGCTGCGGGGCGGACGAAGTTCCCCCGGGAGCTGGATTATTCCAGATCCGACTTGCGTCAGCGGTCAGCAAAGGAGCGCCACGCAGCGGCAGGGCGAAAGATCGAGACTACAGCCTGAACTTGCTGGTCGCGGAATCGACCTCCAGGCGCATGGCGTTGAGAGAGCCTCTGATCACGCGAATATCGGCACTGAGGGCAGCAGGGGCCTCTTGCTTCTCCCAATACAAAAGCGTGTCGTGCCAGCCTCTGGTATTTTCCAATAAGCCCCGCGCGCTCTGCATTTCGTGCAAGCTCGACAAGGTCATTCGCCTCGGCCCCCCATACGGGAAGTGCTTCACGAAGCCTGAGAATCTGTTTGTGAATGTCGGTGATTTGATCGTTTTCCGTCTACTTTAGATGGACATGATTTTACAACAATCAACTTTTGGTTTTTCACGTTCACGTGTTCAGTTGCGATGGTTTCGCTGATGCGGCGGACGTGATCGCAAAGCCGCGGAGCCCCCCCCAAAAAAAACAACCGAAAGTCGTGTAAATGCCGCGCAGCACTGGCCAAATCCGTATGGCACTCCATATACAATCCTTCGCTGTTCTTGTGCCTTAGCAACGCCCTCGTGAGCGGATGCCGGCGGTCCCTACGAAGCCTCGTGCTGGACAGACGCTTGGCACAACAGAGAAACTTCAAATGCGTATCGCACAAGTCGCACCCCTGGCGGAATCCGTTCCGCCGAAGCTTTATGGCGGCACGGAACGTGTCGTCTCCTGGTTGACGGAAGAGCTCGTCGAGCAGGGCCACGATGTCACGCTCTTTGCCAGCGGAGATTCTGAGACGTCTGCTGAACTCGTGCAGGCGGTTCCTCAGGGGTTGAGATTGGGAGGCATTCGGGATCACACGGCAAGCCTCCTGGTCATGCTGGAGGAGGTTCGCCGGCGGGCTTCGTCCTTCGACGTCATCCACTTCCACGTCGATCTGCTCCAGTTTCCAGCGTTTCGAGCCTCCTCCGTTCCTTGTCTGACCACACTGCATGGCAGATTGGACCTGCCAGATTTTCATCCTGTCTATCATGCGTTTCCGGAGATGCCGCTCGTTTCGATTTCCCAGAACCAGCGGCTGCCGCTTCCCGACGCCAACTGGTTGGCCAACATTCAACATGGCCTTCCCGCAGGTCCGGTGCCCTTCACTGCAGCCAAACGCGACTATCTTGCCTTTCTGGGACGCGTTGCTCCGGAGAAACGCCCCGACCGGGCGATCGAGATTGCAAAGCGGACGGGCATCGCCCTCAAGATCGCGGCGAAAGTCGATCCAGCCGACCAAGACTACTTCGACCATGTCATCCGCCCGCAACTTGATCACCCCCTGATCGACTTCATCGGCGAGATCGGTGACCACGCGAAGCGCGACTTTCTCGGAAACGCCATCGCTCTGCTGTTTCCCATCGACTGGCCGGAGCCGTTCGGACTGGTGATGATCGAGGCCATGCGAGAAGGAACGCCGACGATTGCCTGGCGCCGGGGCTCGGTTCCGGAGGTTATGGACGAGGGCGTGACAGGCTTTATCGTCGACTCGATCGAAGGGGCCGTCGCGGCGGTCCGAATGGCCGCCGATCTGGACCGGACGGCGGTCCGGCAGCGCTTCGAGGAGCGCTTCACCGCCGCACGGATGGCATCGGACTATGTCGCGGAGTACACAGGTCTATCGGATGTGCCGGTGAGGATGGGACCTCAACGTCGTCAGCTTGCCGATATTGCTCCGGCACCCTTGGTGCAGGTCGTGGCAGCGACAAACCTTTCCGGCGACCGCCCTGGCTTTGCATCCCCCGTTCACGGGCCGGTCTGATGGGATCCCCTGTTGATCCCCCGTTCGAAGTATCGGAAAACCTGGACGCCATTCGCTACGATCTTGAAGTTGAGACCTCCCTGGTCGGCTGGTCGCTACAGAAACTGAAGGATGGGGATACTTTCGCAGTCCTGAACAGCCATGGAGATATTGCCGGCCACAATACCGTGGAGGGCTTGTTTCATCGCGATACGAGATTTCTGTCTCAGTTGGAGCTTCGGTTTCAGGGGCGCAAGCTCCTGCTGCTGAATTCCTCCAATCACGACGACAAGGCTGCACTGTCCGTCGATCTCACAAATCCTGATATCGAAGATGGTGCCGCGGCACTGCCCCGGGAGACCATCTTCTTCGAACGCACGAAGTTTCTCTACAAGGGAGTGTTTTACGAGCGTCTTAGCGTGCGGAACTTCACGCCGATCGACCGCCGCTTGACCATCGATTACACCTTCAGTGCGGATTTTCGCGACCTGTTCGAGGTTCGCGGGATGACGCGGGCAAAACGGGGGCACGGAACGTCCGATGTGGTAACCGCCAACACGGTCGAATTTCGCTATCTGGGTCTGGATGAGGTGGAGCGCCGCACGCGGATTGCTTTCACGCCTGTTCCCGAACGTCTGGAGACAGACCGGTCGACGCTGGAGCTGACACTTGCGCCGGGCGAAAAGAAGTCGATCTTCCTGACCGTCGCCTGTGAGGAGGGCGAGTCCACGCCGTTGCTGGAGTTCTTCAGCGCCTACCGTGAAAGCCGCCGCGCCAGACGCGTCCAGACGCGGAGCATCGCCACGGTGCAAAGCTCGAGCGACCTTTTCAATGAAGTTGCCTGCCGTGCCACCTCCGACGTCTATATGCTGGTCACGCCGACTGACTCCGGCCCCTATCCTTATGCGGGAATTCCCTGGTTCAGCACGATTTTCGGACGCGATGGGATTTTTACGGCCATGTTCATGCTGTGGATGGACCCGTCGATCGCACGCGGCGTTCTGCGCACCTTGGCGGCGATGCAATCCCGCGAAACAGATCCCCGCGCTGACGCGCAGCCGGGCAAGATCCTTCACGAGGTGCGCCATGGCGAAATGGCCAATCTTGGTGAAGTGCCATTCGGCCGCTACTATGGCAGCGTCGATTCAACGCCGCTCTTCGTGATGCTGGCAGGAATGTATCTGGACGCCACCGGTGACCTTGGGACCATTGCCGAGATCTGGCCGAACATCGACGCAGCGTTGCGCTGGATCGATGAGTATGGCGACCGAGACGGAGACGGCTTTGTCGAGTACCAGGCGGAAAGCAATGGCAGCCTGAAAAACCAGGGCTGGAAGGATTCCCACGACTCCATCTTCCACGAAGACGGAACGGACGCGACAGGATCCATCGCCCTGTGCGAGGTGCAAGCTTATGTCTTTGCAGCCAAGCGTGCAGCCGCCCGAATGGCCGAACGACTCGGGCATCACCAGCGGGCCGCCGATCTGATAGCCGCCGCCCAACACCTGCGCCTTCGCTTCGAATCCGAATTCTGGGATGAGGGCCTCGGAACCTACGTTCTGGCGCTCGACGGCATGAAGCGCCCGTGTCGCGTGCGAAGTTCCAACGCAGGCCATGCCCTGTTTGCAGGCGTTACGTCGCCCGAAAGGGCGGCACGCGTCGCGGCAACCCTGTTGAGCAAGGAAGGCTACAGCGGCTGGGGCATCCGGACCCTTGCCCAGGGCGAAGCACGCTACAATCCCATGTCTTACCACAACGGCTCGATATGGCCGCACGACAACGCCGCGATTGCGATCGGGCTTGCGCGCTACAACCTTAAACAAGAGGCGGCGCGGGTGTTCACAGGTCTGTTTGATGCGGCAAAGGAGCAGGAGATGCGACGTCTGCCCGAGTTGTTCTGCGGTTTCATCCGGCGGCCCGGTCGAGGACCAACCCCTTATCCGGTCGCGTGTTCACCACAGGCCTGGGCCGCCTCTGCGCTGTTCGGCGTTCTGGGTGCCTGCCTCGGCCTTGAGCAGGCTCATACTAAAAATGAGATCCGTTTCCGCGATCCGATCATGCCCGCATTCCTGGATGAGATTGTGTTGCGCAATATCAAGCTCGGCTCATCGTATGCCGATTTCCGGATGCATCGCTACGGCACTGACGTTGCCACAAATGTTCTGGGACGAAATGGCAACGCCAAGATCCTTATCGTAAAGTAGCATTCTCTTACACACTGATCATCGTCAATGGCGTGCTACAAATTCTGGGCGAAGACCATCTCCCGAATTTGAACCATATCGCGCCCAACAAATCCGTAAAATGTTCCATGTCAGGTTGGCTCCCGTCATTGAATTTAGATATCGCTCTTCTTGCTAATCATTGTTTTCCGTACATAGAATCGGGACTTTAATATTTCATCGGTCGGTTGATGTTGCGTTTGAACGTGCATAAACGCCCGCTTTGACAGCAGTTCATCCAAGATAATCCTCCGGCCCGTGCTTTGCTATGCCCATTGGGGTATACCTATTGAGACAATCTCCGTGAGACGCAAATCAGTGTATCATTTGGGTTGATTTTGTAGTTATGAGACGCTACCCATTGAAGGTCTAGAACCTAATGAGACGTTTCATGGCAATTTACGGGTATGCGCGGGTCAGCACCATCGATCAGGATTTGGCGATTCAAGAGGCGGCTCTGAAGGCGGCCGGGTGCACTGTCATCCGGGCGGAAAAGAAATCCGGAGCGACCAAGCAGGATCGGAAGG
Source organism: Rhizobium sp. RU35A (assembly GCF_900156005.1). Taxonomy (NCBI): domain Bacteria; kingdom Pseudomonadati; phylum Pseudomonadota; class Alphaproteobacteria; order Hyphomicrobiales; family Rhizobiaceae; genus Rhizobium; species Rhizobium sp. RU35A. The sequence goes on from NZ_FTMR01000015.1 coordinate 50,650, forward strand.
AGCTTAACACGCTTCTGGAATTCATGCGCGACGGCGACAGCCTAGTCGTGACGCGGGTCGATCGGCTGGCAAGGTCAGTTGGGGATCTGCAGGACATCGTAAGGCTGCTCAAGCAGAAAGGGGTAACGCTGAAGGCGACGGAACAGCCAATCGACACCAGCTCGGCGGCCGGCAAAGCTTTCCTCGATATGCTAGGCGTGTTCGCTGAGTTCGAAACGAACCTTCGCAGAGAGCGACAGATGGAAGGCATCGCCGCAGCGAAAAGCAGAGGGGTGTACAAAGGCAGAAAGCCCCATGTCGATGTTGCTGAGATCCGCCGGCTTAGGTCCGACGGAATGGGACCGACAGAAATTGCTAAGACGCTGAACATAGGCCGGGCGAGCGTCTATCGTGCCCTTAGAGAGGCAGCATGATCGTTGGGCGAGATGGCGGCTAGCCCATAGAAAAACCTGCACACCATGGAAAATGGCGCAATTGCCCCCGGCGCCTTGGACAACAAAGATCTATCGAAGCGCTCGCAAGGCGTTCAGAATAACCGCGACGTCGATCACTTCTTGCGCCAAAGCCCCCTGAACCGGCGGCAGATAGCCAAGGCTGGCAAATGCCATGGCAAAGAATGAGAGCCCAAGGCCAACTACGACGCTTTGGACTGCAATTGACCGGCTGCGGCGCGCCACGGACATAGCCTTCACCAGCGGCGCGAGTTCATCCACCAGCAGAACAACACCGGCAGCTTCAGAAGACGAAGCCGTTCCGTACGCTCCCATAGCGACGCCCACATCGGCAGCGGCAAGCGCTGGGGCATCGTTGACGCCGTCCCCTACCATCATAACCGGGCCATTGACGATCTCGTTGCGCACAGCAGCAACTTTGGCATGCGGCGACAGATCGCCCAGCACGAGATCAAACCCGAGTTGCTTGCCAACTTTCCAAGCGATGTCGCTGCGGTCCCCGGATGCCAGTACCAGCCGCCGGACCCCTGCCCTTCGCAATTCGTCCAACATGGGCTCCGCATCGGCACGGACCCGATCCTGTAGAACAATGATGCCTGCCACCGTGCCATCAATACCAACCGCCACGGTCATCGCAGCCGGGTCAATATCCTGCAGCAGATCATCCGCCTGAACATTGCCGCCACGAAACCGTTCCCGCCAACAACGACTTGACGACCATCCACAAGCCCCTCGATACCAGTACCAGGTGTTTCCACCACCGCAATCGGGACGGACAAGACCAGCCCAGCTGCCTGCGCTGCATTAATCAGCGCGGTTGCGACAACATGGCCCGACGCCTGATCGAGACTGGCAGCGGCCTTCAGAATATCCGCCTCGGCATATCCCGCACGCGTCCTTATTTCAGTAATAGCCGCCTGCCCGTGTGTAATTGTTCCGGTCTTGTCGAGGATGACGGTCCGCACCCTCGACATTGCCTCGAGTACACCGCCGCCTTTGACCAGTACGCCCATCCGCGCAGTGCGCGACATGCCCGAGATCAGCGCAACAGGAACGGCGAGGATAAGCGGGCATGGTGTCGCGACGACTAGCACGGACAGTACGCGGATCGTATCCTGCGTGAAAAACCAAGTGAGTGCGGCGATCGCGACTGTAAGTGCCAGAAAGCCGACGGCGTAGCGGTCGGCCATGCGGGCCATGGGCGCCTTGCTCGATTGAGCCGCCTCGACTAGACGGACGATGCCCGCATATGTGCTTTCGGCAGCCGGGCGGATTGCGACAAGCTCAAACGCGGCACCGACAGACGCTGCCCCGCTGAGCGCTTCGCTGCCTTTCAGGATGTTTTGTGGAAGAGATTCGCCCGTGAGCGCTGATAGATCGAGTACAGCAATCTCGCTGACCACGCGACCGTCTACCGGCAGGACGTCGCCTTGCCGAATGAGAAGCCGATCCCCCGGCTTGATATCGGCAATCGGCACCTGTTCCAGCACGTCACCATTAAACCGCATGGTATTCTGAGCCACGCGGCCCATCAGCGCCGTCATCTCCCTCTTCGCCCGACCCTGCGCAAAATCCTCGAGGAGCTGCCCGCCCGCATACATCATTGCCACGACATTCGCCGCCAAGGGTTCACCAAACGCCAAGGCTGCGGACATCGATAGCGCCGCCACAATATCAAGCCCGATATCACCATTTCGCAGAGAGATTAAGATCTGGGCGAACAATCCCATAAGGACAGGTGCAGTCGCGATCGACCAGACCCAGCCGGCCTCCATCGGCTGGTCAAACCACGAGAGCAAGCCACCGACAGCCAGCCCTGTTGAGGCAAAACCAATCAGGAGTCGTGACCGCTGATCACGCCATAGGTCTCCGATATCAAGCGTCATTGCGTCTCCTTATGGCCCGCAGTGGGCATGACTTCATCTAGGCCTACTATTGCACCTTACCGCATCTTTGCTCCGATCCGTTTGATCTTGATCCGACAATCATCTTCGCGGCTGACGACTTGACACACGTCGAAAGAGCAAAATGCTGAAGTGAGCGGCAGCTTTACCTGACCTTGACCCATTGTCCTTGATTGGCCTCGGGAAGATGAATTGCAAGGTCATGCCGCTATGGTCGGCGACCGGCTTGATGACGAAAAGTCCGAGACCGCTACCGCCGATCAGTGCATCTCCTGGCTCGAAACGCTGCATTAGCCGCTAAACCGAGCCAGAGAGCAGCCTGGATCCAGGTGACGCTGAACTTGAACTCGTGCCTCCGCGAGCTCAGGTTCAGAACAACCTAGCGTCAATACTTTTAGGTTACAGCTCAATGCTGCACACAACCAAGGTCGCACAGAACAACTGACCAAAGGTTGCCGGGAGTTCCAAACGGTAGTCTCAAGCCCTTCCACTGCTAAACTCCCCATTTTCTGACGAACCAGGTTTTCACGATGGTTGTCAGCACGGTGTAGCCAACCAGAAACGAGGCAACAATGGGCCAGTACAGAAGGGGTAGTGGCTGAAAGCCCAAAACGGCGGCCAAAGGTGAGTAAGGCAACGCGATCGCGACTGCGCATATAATGACCGTTGAGGCGATTAGAGACGGGCTTGCCCAACTGTCGATGAATGGCCGCTTTGTTGTCCGAATGACGTGAATGATCAGGGTCTGCGACAGGATCGATTCCACGAACCATCCTGTCTGGAAGAGAGAGGGGTTCGCCCAGGCATCGAAGACGTAGAGCATGGTCGCGTAGGTCGCATAGTCAAAGATCGAGCTCATCGGGCCAATGAAGAGCATGAAACGCATGATGTTGCCGATTTCCCATTTGCGCGGTCTTTGCAGATACTCCTCATCAACAGTGTCGGTCGGGATCGTCGTCTGCGAGAAATCGTAGAGCAGGTTGTTGGCGAGTACCTGGAGCGGTGCCATCGGCAGGAAAGGCAGGAAGACGGAGGCACCGAGTACGCTGAACATGTTTCCGAAACTCGAGCTCGCACTCATCTTGATGTATTTGACGATATTGCCAAACACCCTTCGTCCCTCAAGAACGCCCTCGTTTAGGATCGAGAGGTTCTTTTCAAGAAGGATGATGTCTGCTGATTCCTTTGCGATATCTGCTGCGGTATCAACGGATATGCCGACGTCGGCCCGCTTGAGCGCAGGTCCGTCATTGATGCCGTCGCCGAGAAACCCGACGACATGCGCCTTTGCCTGAAGTGCTGCTATGATCCGCGCCTTCTGCTGCGGTGAAACCTTAGCGAAGACATTGGCCTTCTCGACTGCGTCTCCAAAAGCCACATCATCCATGTCTTCGATCTCGCGACCCGTGACGACCCCGGTCACGGCGAGGCCGACATCCCGGCAGGTTTTCAACGTCACCAAGTCATTGTCCCCGGTCAGGATCTTGATGGCGACACCGGACGCGGCCAGCGCCGAAAGTGCGGGGGCTGCCGTTTCCTTAGGCGGGTCGAGAAAGGCTATGAAGCCCTGCAGGGTGAGAGCCTTTTCATCGTCGGTGCGATAGGACGATTGAGGCTCAGCATCCTCCCTCGTTGCCAAAGCAATGACGCGGAAGCCGTCGCCATTGAGCTTGGACGTCACGGTGGCGACTTTCGCACGCTGGGTCTCGTCGAGCGGTCGCACCCCTTCAGAAGTCCGGCAATTCACGCAGACTGCAAGCACCTCTTCAACGGCCCCCTTGCAGATCAGCATGGCTTTTCGCTCAGGTGTCTCGACAATGACCGAGAGCCGACGGCGATTGAAATCGAAAGGGATCTCGTCGAGCTTCCGGTACCCACCCTCCACAGACAAATGATCCTCAAGCTCTGCATGCTCCTGGATGGCGATGTCGAGAAGGTTCTTCAATCCACTTTCGAAATGGCTGTTGAGGTAGGCGTATTCGAGAACGCTGTCGTCATTGAGGCCTGCGACGTCGAGGTGCAGTTTCAGCACGACACGGTCCTGGGTCAGCGTGCCGGTCTTGTCAGTGCACAACACGTCCATCGCCCCGAAGTTCTGGATCGCATCGAGGCGCTTGACGATCGCATGTTTCTTCGCCATCGCCATCGCGCCCTGGGCCAGATTGACGGTGACAATCATGGGCAACATTTCCGGCGCAAGACCGACAGCCACGGCCACGGCAAAAAACAGTGCCTCCCACCAATTGTGTTTGGTCAAGCCGTTTATCAGGAAGACGAGGGGCACCATCACCAGGATGAACCGAACCATGAGCCAGGAGAAGCGTCTGATCCCTCGATCAAAGCTCGTCTCGGTGTCCGCTGCCATGATCTGGCGTGCCAGCGTTCCAAAGGAAGTGGCATCGCCCGTATGCACGACCAGGGCGGTCCCATAACCGCTGGAGATGCTCGAGCCCATGAAGCAGATGTTGGGCAGGCTCAGCAGATCACGGTCCCCGGGCGGGATGGGATCGGCGCTTTTCTCGACAGGCATGGACTCGCCTGTCAGCGTCGACTGGTTCACGTAAAGATCATTGGCGCTGCAAAGCCTGACATCAGCGGGCACCATGTCACCTGCCGACAGCTTGACGAGATCTCCGGGCACCAGGCCATCAAGGGGGATTGCGGCGAAACCTTCGTCGTCGACGCTGGCAAGCCCTTGCCGTTTTGCGCTGACCTGTACACGCACCATATTGGCGAGCTTTGCCGCCGCCATGCTGGACCGATGCTCCTGGATGTAGCTGAGGCCGATGCTCAAGACCACCATGGTCGCAATGACAAATGCGGAACGGAGATCGGAGAGAAGCCATGAAAGCCCTGCAAGACCGAACAGAAGGGCGTTCAACGGATTCTTCAACTTGTCCCAGAGTTCACGAAGGAAAGTGGATCGCTCCTGTCCCCCGGCCAAATTCGGTCCATAGGTCTGCAGTCGCGACTTCACCTCGACTACCGAAAGGCCTAGTGGGCTCGTCATCAGTTCACGGAAGACAGTCTCGACGTCTGCGGCGGCAATCTTCTGCAGCCTGATCCTGGAGCTATCTGCCGTTGCGGTGAGATCTTGGGATGGAGACGGCGGGGCATTGCGGTCAGCGAACCCGTCTGGCCTCCATGCCATGCCCGATTGCTGTGGCGACATCATCAATCCCTCGCAATCTTGGTCCCTGCACGCGCTTCCAGTATCGCGATGGCATCGTCCAGACGACCAATCCCGGCAAAGCCACCGGTTTCGGCAAACTCGGCAGCGGCGGCAAGCTTTGGGCCCATGGAGCCTGAGGGTGCACCCAGACTACGCGCTTTCTGCGGTGTCAGGCTTGAAAGGGCGACAGCATCCGCCTGACCATAGCCTTGAAACACCGCCTCGACATCGGTCAGGAGGAGAAGCGCATCGGCATGGAGTTGCCGGGCAAGTAGCGCGCTTGCCGCATCCTTGTCGATGACGGCCTCGATGCCGAAGAGGCTGCCATCCGCGCGTCGCACGACCGGAATGCCACCTCCGCCCGCGCAGACCACGATCACGCCCTGATTGAGCAGGAGCTTCAGGACTTTCCAATCGGGAATTTCAACGGGCCGTGGTGATGCCACGACCCTACGCCATCGGTCTCCGTCTCGGGCAATCGCCCATCCAGCCGCCTTCGCGTGCCTCTCGGCTTCAGTCTTGTCGTATACCGGCCCGACAAATTTGCTGGGCTTCTTGAAAGCCGGGTCCTTGGGATCAACAACGACCTGTGTCAGGAGGGTGGCCACGGGTTGGGAATGACCGAGCGCATTCTCAAGCTCCTGCTCAATCATGTATCCGATCATGCCTTCGGTTTCTGCACCGAGGACATCGAGCGGATAGGCTTCGTCCGCTTTGTAGGCCGCCCCTTGCAGGGCGAGCAAACCGACCTGTGGACCGTTTCCATGCGTAACAACCAGCCTGTGACCGGCCCGAATGATTGCCGCAAGAGACCGGGCCGCGACCTGAATGTTTGTGCGTTGCGCCTCGGCCGTCAAAGCCTCACCGCGTCGTAGTAAGGCGTTGCCGCCAAGAGCTGCTACAACCAGCATTTCTCATGCCCCCAGCGTTGCGACGAGAACCGCTTTGATCGTGTGTAGCCGGTTTTCCGCCTGATCGAAGACGATCGAGGCTGGGCTTTCGAAAACCTCTTCGGTGACTTCCATCGCATCAAGGCCGAATTCTTCGTGGATTTCGGCGCCGACAGTCGTGGCGGTGTTGTGAAAGGCAGGCAGGCAATGCATGAAGCGCACGCGCGGATTTCCGGTGCGCGCCATCAGGACAGCATTGACCTGATAGGGCGTGAGGAGCTTTATCCGCTCCGCCCATTTCTCCTTTGCCTCGCCCATCGACACCCAGACATCGGTGTAGACGAAATCGACATTCGCGACGGCCCGTCCGATATCCTCCGTGATCATGATCCGGGCACCGGTTTCTGCCGCAATGGCGCTAGCCTCCTCGCGGATTTCAGCAGAAGGCCAGCAAGGTTTTGGCGCGCAAAGCCTGATGTCCATACCCATCTTCGCGCCCCCGATCAGCAGGCTGTCGCCCATGTTGTTGGCGGCATCGCCAATGAAGACAAATGAGACCTGATGCAGCGGTTTCTCGGCGTATTCCTGCATCGTCAGGAAATCAGCGAGTATCTGGGTGGGATGGAACTCGTTCGTGAGGCCGTTATAAACCGGCACGCCGGAATATCTGGCGAGTTCCTCGACGATCGATTGTCCGAAGCCCCGATATTCAATGGCATCATAGATCCGGCCGAGAACGCGGGCCGTGTCCTTCACCGATTCCTTGTGTCCGATATGGCTGCCCGTCGGCCCGAGATAGGTGACGCGGGCACCCTGGTCATAGGCCGCGACTTCGAAGCCGACCCGCGTTCGGGTCGAATCCTTCTCGAAGATGAGGGCTATGTCCTTGCCCTGCAATCTCGGGACTTCGGTTCCGGCGTATTTCGCGGTCTTGAGATCTGCGGCAAGCTTGATCAGAAAGCCGATTTCACGCGGCGTGTAGTCGCGCAAAGTTAGCAGGCTGCGATTCTTCAGGTTGAAGGCCATGAACGTGCTCCTTGAAATCAGATCGCATCACGAATGGTCGGGCAACTCATGCAATGGCCGCCACCACGTCCCCGACCGAGTTCTGCACCGGGGATGGCAAGGACCTCGATCCCGGCAGCTTTCAGCGCAGCATTGGTGTCGTCATTGCGGTCGTAGCCGACGACGACACCAGGTCTGAGCGCCAGAACATTGTTGCCGTCGTTCCATTGCTCGCGGGCGCGCTCCTCTTCCGTCGTGCCACCCGTAGGGACGATCTGAAGGTTCCGATAACCGAGAACCTCGGCCACGATATCGAATATCGGGCGGGGATCTTGTCGAAAGGACAAGGGCTTTTTGCCATCCCCGGGTCGGATGTCGTAGCAGACGAGCTCGTCGGCGACCTCCTTGAAGGTGGTGACGACATCTCCTCCGCAGAGCGTGAAGACAGTGTCGAGATGCATGGCCGCCCGCGACTTCGGAATTCGAAAGGCAAGGACGCGATCGACAACTTCTTTGGCAAACAGCGCCTGGGCGAGTTGTCCAATCCCTTGTGGTGAAGACCGTTCACCCATGCCCACGAGAACGGTACGGTTTCCAGTCGGCATCACATCGCCACCCTCAAGCGTTGCAAGTCCGTGGTCCGCAGTCGGATCACCCCAGTGGACCGTGACATTGCCGGCGAACTTCGGGTGGAACCTGTAGATAGCCGTGGTCAAAAGGGTTTCCGGACGTCGGGCTGGCCAATACATCGGATTCATCGCGACGCCCCCATAGATCCAGGCGGAGTTGTCGCGGGTGAAAAGGGCGTTCGGCAGCGGCGGCAAAATGAAGCCATGATGACCTAGATAGCTGCCGAACAGACCCTCCGGTTTGAACGGGAGATCGTCCACCGCCAGTCCACCCAGAAGGAACTCAGCCAACCTCAACCCAGACAGTTCTTCCATCCAGGTGCGCAGTTCAGCCGTCATTCCAGTACCCACCTGATTGGACACAATCCGATGGTCGAGCACAAGGCTTCGGGCTTCAGGAATATCCAGCGCTTCAGCCAGCAAGGTGTTGACGTCGAGGACCTCGATCCCCTGCTCGCGCATTAAGCCTGAAAAGACATCATGATCCTTTTGCGCCTGCTTGACCCAGAAGACGTCGTCGAACAGCAACTCCTCCCGATTGGAAGGCGTGAGGCGCCGATGTGCAAGACCGGGGCGGCAGACCAGTACCTGGCGTAAGGTGCCAGTCTCGGAATGAACGCCGAGCGGGAGGGAGTTGTTCATAACCGTCTTCCTCGGCCAATGGCCATTGGAGCAATCTCAGCGACAGTCGTCGGCGGTCTGGCCTACGCAATTGCGTCAGAACAGCGCGCTAGAGAGCACTGATTGCACCCGTCCACATCAGGTATCCGGCAGCCGCAGCCGCGAGGATGATTCCAGCGGCAAGGAGAGCCTCCATGCCGGAGAAGGCTTCACGTGCATGTTTGCCCTTTGCCCACCAGTAAACGGGAATGCCCAGCACATAGAGGATGGCGCACATCAGGAGGTATGGCGGACCAGCCGCATAGATCAGCCAGCAGCCGTAGACTGTGGCGACAGCCCCTGTGAACACGTCGCGTCCGCGTCGCTCCCCTGGGCCGTATCCTTCACCGCGTAGGGCGAGCTTGAGGGCATACGCGCCCGAAAGCACGTAAGGCACCAGGATTGCCGTCGACGCGATGTAGAAGAGAGCAAGATAGGTCGAATTCGCGAAGAAGGTTACGACCAGAAATGCCTGAACAAGCAGGTTGGTGATCCAGAGTGCTCCCGATGGCGAGCCCTTCCCGTTTTCGATGGCAAAGACCTCGGGAAGGATCCCTTCCTTCGCCGCACGATAGGGGATTTCTGCTGCAAAGAGGGTCCAGCTCAAGAACGCGCCGGCGACGGAGACAACAAGGCCGATCCGCACGGCAACCGAGGCCCAAGAGCCTGCGACCTGCTCGATAACGTTGGCCATGGAGGCGGCAGCAGGCAGACCGGCGAGTTCTGGCTGGGTCAGAATGCCGAAGGAGAGGAGCGAGACTGCGAGATAGGCGCAAAGGGCGAGGACAAACCCGAGGATCGTCGCACGACCGATATCGGCTCGTTTCTCGGCGCGAGCGGAATAGACGCTCGCCCCTTCAATGCCGATGAAGACCCAGAGGGTCACAAGCATTGTGCTCTTAACCTGTGTCAAAATACTGCCGAGTTCGGGCGTCCCGGTGCCCCAGAGATCAATCGTGAAAGTCGGCAGACGAAAAGCCACTGTCACGAGCACGATGAAAAGAAGGATTGGCGCCAGTTTAGCAATGGTGGTCAACACGTTGATGATTGCAGCCTGCCGAATGCCCATCAGGATTAGCGCATGGGTCGCCCAGAGCAGGACCGACGCACCGACAATCGCCTGAAGAGAGTTCCCCTCGGCCCCAAAGGCAGGATAGAAATAGCTCAACGCCCCGAAGATCAGCACGACGTAGGATACGTTGCCGATCCAGGCACTCAGCCAGTAACCCCAGGCACTGTTGAAGCCGACGAAATCACCGAAACCAGCCCGGGCATAAGCATAGGGACCAGCATCAAGCGCCGGCTTTCGCGTCGCAAGGCCCTGATAGACGAAAGCCAGCGCCAACATCCCGATACCTGTGATCAGCCATCCGATCATGACGACGGCAGGGGACGCGCCCTTGGCGATGTTCTGAGGCAGGCTGAAGACGCCGCCGCCGATCATTGAACCGACAACGAGAGCCACCAGAGGCAGCAGGCCGAGTTTAGCTGAGGCAACAGGACTTTGCGCGCGGACGACGTCCACGGTTTGGATGCTCATGCTCGTATTCCTTCTCTGAACAGACAGTGCAGATATCGAGCTGGGTTCCGACTAAGGAACGAACCTCACGAACTATCGTAGGCTTTGGGCACGTCATAAGTGACGGCATGGGCTTTCCCCATGAGATAAGACTACACCTGTTCTAGGATTTTGCACTTGATGCAGGTCAAGATAGGGCCACGTCATCGGCAAATTCGATGATCGAGCAGGCATCGGTAACACCATAACGGAAATATGGCGCCATCCAAACGCGCAAATGACAGAGAGTCCGGCCGGGCGGGCCTCTTTTAGAGGGTCTTCTCAACAGCAGACTCGCCAACCAAGCCTTGAGATTGCGGCTTACTTGATACCAATCAAGCGGCGTGAACGGGAGCGTGTTACCTTGCCGTCAGATGTTCGGCGGCCCGTCGCTGGACAGGAGGACGCGGGATGCTTGAATACAGGATCTCGGCGCAGCGGATCGATCCCAGGGAGAGCGTGGCGCGTAGCGAGAGTGCACAGGTCAGGCTTGCCACAGGACTGACCGGTTCGGTCGACGCCTTCAATCCGGCCGAACTGTTGCTGGCATCTGTTGCAGCCTGCATGATCAAGGGGATCGAGCGTGTCCTGCCCCTCCTCGATTTCTCTCTCGATGGCGTCGAGGTGATGCTTCATGCCGTCCGGCAGGATGATCCGCCGCGTATCGTCTCCATCGACTATGAACTCGTGGTCGATACAGAAGAGACCGACCAGCGGCTTGAACTCCTGCACAAGAACGTCCGCAAATACGGCACGATCTCCAACACCGTGGCTCTCGCGGCCCGCCTTGATGGCGTCATCCGGAGGGCCTCATGAGGAGCCTTCACAGCGAAACGCATCTCGTTTCCCGGATCGGATGGCTGCGAGCCGCCGTTCTCGGCGCCAATGACGGCATCGTATCGACCGCAAGCCTGATCGTCGGGGTGGCAGCCTCTGCGGCGGGGAGTTCCGAGATCCTGATCGCCGGCATCGCCGGACTGGTGGCCGGGGCCATGTCCATGGCGGCAGGGGAATATGTCTCGGTGAGTTCCCAGGCGGATACCGAACAGGCCGATCTCACCCGCGAACGGCTGGAGCTTGAGAGCCAACCCGATCTGGAGCGCGAAGAACTTGCACAGCTATATGTCAAGCGCGGTGTCGATATCGATCTGGCCAGAAGGGTGGCCGAGCAGTTGATGCAGAAGGATGCGCTCGAAGCGCATGCCCGCGAAGAACTCGGCATTTCCGAGATCACCACCGCCCGACCGATCGTGGCTGCCCTGACATCGGCGCTGACATTTGCTGTCGGTGCCATGATGCCGCTGGCCATGGTGTGGCTGGCGCCGGCCAACCAGCTCGTGTGGCTTGTCTCTGCCGCGTCACTGCTGTTTCTCGCACTGCTTGGAGCCATAGGCGCCAAGGCTGGCGGGGCAGACGTGCTGAAGGCCACAATCCGCGTCACCTTCTGGGGTGCCTTTGCCATGGCGCTGACGGCAGGGATTGGCGCGCTGGTCGGAACCGCCGTCTAGGTGGTGCACGACGCTCAGAGGATATGCTTCGGTGTGGGTGCCACACCGCTAACAGGACCGGCATGCGCCGGTCGCCAGGGAGTGAGATCATGACCTATACACTCGATAAGACAATCAAAGGCATGCCATTTGACGCTGTGGTCGCCGCCACGAAGGAGGCCCTGTCGACCAAAGGATTCGGCGTGCTGACCGAAATCGATGTGCGCGCGACAATGAAGAAGAAGCTCGACGTCGATGTGGCTGACTATCTCATTCTCGGCGCATGCAATCCGAAAATGGCGCTCGAGGCGATGAAGATGGAACCCAGGGTCGGGGGGGCCATGCTGCCCTGCAATGTGATCGTGCGTTCGCTGGAGGACGGGACCATCATGGTCAGCGCCATCGATCCCGTCGCCTCGATGCAGGCGATCGACAACCCGGAACTCAAAACAGTCGCCGGACAGGTCCGGTCTCTCCTGCACGACGCCGTTTCCGCCATCTGAGGCGTCGGTTCCCCGGCTCGGCCGCAGGCTCACTGAACGGGTCAGCATTGTGCCCGGCCCACGACGGCGTCTCCGCTCGCATCGGCCTTAGGTCTCGAGGGCGCGCCTGATCTTGCGGACGATGGCGCGGCGAGCCTTGTCGTCTGCAGCCATGCGAAGTTCGGCCTGGAGATCCTGAATCAGGCCCTGATAGTCGTTGTTCCAGTCGCGATGACCCGCCTGTGCAGGATCCATGCGAGGCGGTGGCAGGAAGGTCGAAATGTCGACGGGGCCATCGGCGTCGAGCCGAAAGGCCGAGTCGATGTGGGGGATGAAGATCCGTTCCTCGCCAACAACAGCGGCGACCCGTGCCTTCATGGCGGCCAGTGCCTGATCTTCACCATGCACCAGGAAAACTGCGTGGCGGATCGGCTTTCGGGCTGAGAGCCAGTCCGTCAGTTCGCCACCATCGGCATGACCGCTGTAGACATCAATCGAACGGATCCTTGCCCTCACGGCGATCTCGTCGCCCTGAATCTTCACGGTCGACGCACCGTCCTGGAGTATGCGCCCGAGCGTTCCCGCAGCCTGGAAGCCGACGAGAAGCACCGTCCCCTCCTCCCGCCACAGCCAGTTTTTCAGCCTGTGGCGGATGCGTCCTGCCTCGCACATGCCACTCGCTGCGATCACGACGTGAAAACCCTTCACAAAGTCCAGCGCCTTGGATTGCTCGACGCTTTCGGTGAAGCGTACGAAGCGCGAGCGGATCGCGCGCTCCAACAGGTCGCCATTGTCCAATTCGCCGGAATGGGCCTTGAAGATCTCGGTCGCCCGGGTCGCAAGCGGAGAGTCGATGATGACGGGGCATTCGGGAATCTTCCCTTGCTCCATCAGGAAGGAGAGATCGGCGAGAAGTTCCTGGGTTCTCTCGACGGCGAAGGAGGGAATGATCAGAGCCCCGTCCTGATGCCGCGCTGCGGCGTTTACCTCATCCTGCAAGATCCGTCTGCGCATCTCGTCGGTCGTGTCGATGCGGTCCCGGTCGCCATAGGTGCTCTCGCACACCACGTAGTCCCAGCATTGAGGCGCTTCCGGATCAGCCTGGAGCAGTTTGAAGGCCGGCCCGAGATCACCGGAAAACAGAAGCCGGACTGGCGCCTCGCCGCCGATCTCGATCTCCACGGAGGCCGATCCAAGCAGATGCCCGGCATTCCAGAAGCGGATGCGAATGCCGTCACCCAGATCCTGCCACTGACGCAACGACAATGGTCTGAACTGGGTGAGCGTCGCCTCCGCATCCTCGGCGGTATAGATCGGTTCGACGACCTCACGGGCGCGCCGCCGGTTCCGGCGGTTTAGCTGCTCGACTTCGAATTCCTGGATATGAGCCGAATCCGGCAGCATCACGCTGCACAGATCAATCGTGCCACGCGTTGCGTAAATCGGTCCGGCATAACCATGCTTCACGAGCTTCGGCAAAAGGCCCGAATGGTCGATGTGGGCATGGGTCAGAATGACCGCGTCAACCTGGCGGGGATCGAACGGGAAAGCCCTGTAGTTCAGTTGCTTCTCGCTCTTGGAACCTTGGAACATCCCGCAATCCACCAGGACATGCCGACCATTTGCCTCAAGACTAAAGCATGATCCGGTCACCGTGCCTGCGGCGCCATGGAAACTCAATTTTGGGCCTGAACGCATTGTCTTGTCCTCCATAGCCAGCAAGGTAACCGCAAAAGGACGTTTGTCGCTTGATAAGCATCAAGTGGAGTCGCAATAATCCAGCAAGCAGCGCTCTATGTTGTCAAATGGGAGACCACCAGGGCGTGAACGTCATAGTCGGATCTCTCCAGAGACTGAGTAAGAACCGATCGTTCTCATGGAGCTCAGTCCGGAACGTGAACGCCGGCATTGGGTCATTAGCGGAATTCACTTGGGAAAGCGGCTAGATAACTTTCGACCGAGAGCGTCTATAGAATCTTTCATGACTTCTAAGCGCCGAAGGGTAGCTTCGCCTTTATCGAAGTCCACGCCTGTTCCGCTTTCTTCCCAGCGGATTTCGTCTTGGACGGCTCGGATGACATTGCCACCAACAGGTCATCCAACTCGGCCTGGATGGCGAGAGGGTGAACTTTGGCGGCATCCATGGCGGCGAGGTACGCCCGCGCGCGCTCTGGCTGGCGAAGATGTGGCAGGACGATCTCGAGATCATATGCGATTTCCCGAAGGAATACGATGTCATCAGCGAAACGGGCATCAAGCCAGCATCTAACCGTAGGGACTGTATCAGCGACTTGGGAGCGTTTGCCTTCGAGCATCTCGATCTTTGTCTGGATCGCCGTCAGCATCACATTACGAAAGCGCTCCGCCGAAGTATCGAGGTCTGCAAGCCATTCCGACGACAGAAGCCTACTTGCCTGTTCACGAGCCCAGCCAACGCCCGCCAAGGCACCGACTCCACCGACGCCGCCAAGCACAAGCGCCCCGGCAGGCCCGAAAGCCACGAGACCGATGAACTTCCCCGACAGGCCGCCGATCGCGGATAGTCCGCCTTTAACGGACGCATCCATTGCAACTGAAAGCGGAAGGTCGGACATCGGCACACGACCGCGCCAGACGCGATAGAGGTTTCGGGCCGATGACGCAGCGACGGCGAAATACGGGACGTTCAAATCGCCAAGAGCCTCTCCGGCTTCCATCGAGGTCGTCATGATCAGGTCGGCGATTTCGCGGTCGAACCCATCCACGTAGAAAACCAATTTCGCCCAAGGAGCGCCGATCTCCATGACGGCCTCGGCAAGTTCGGCATTGGCATAGACTGGCACGTCAGGGTATTTCTCAAAGTGCCTCCGCAGTCCATCCACATTCAGCAGGCATTTCACCTGAAACGGCATACCGTCCACGAGGAGATCGAACCCAGGATTATTCGCTGCCTCGGGAAACGAGACGACGTGACCGCTTTCGACGAGGCGAGACGCGACAATCTGCTCCGACACGTATCCCCTGAGATTGTTTTCAGCTCCTGAAGCCGCTGTCGCCGACATGGAGCTGACACGATCGGCAAAAGCTCCGAACTGGAAGATTGTCCCGATATCTTCCGTGCGGGAGAAGTCAGAGGCTGAAATTACCATCGGATCAATAGAAGCGGCGTTGTAGATGATGTCGCCAGCGGATAGAGCGGCAACGGTGGCGACTTCCGCTTCGTCACCCTTACTTCTGGACAGAACACGG
This sequence comes from Rhizobium sp. RU35A, assembly GCF_900156005.1. NCBI lineage: Bacteria > Pseudomonadati > Pseudomonadota > Alphaproteobacteria > Hyphomicrobiales > Rhizobiaceae > Rhizobium > Rhizobium sp. RU35A. The sequence goes on from NZ_FTMR01000015.1 coordinate 66,117, forward strand.
TCGAGGAAGATGCCGCGACGGTCTGCCGCAAAATGGCAAACCATGAGGTCGCCAAAAGCATTGGGCAGGCCTCCACCCATTGCCTTCGCCACTGCTTGGTTTCGCGACAGAGCCGCCGTCGCTAGAGTGGACGGAAGCGAAACTAAGTCGGCTGCTGTCACTGTCCTGAAATCATTGAGGGCAGTTGCGAGCCCTTCCCGCTCGGATGAAAGGCCGCGCAGTGCCAACTGGATCGCGACGACCGCCGCCAGCTTTGCGGCCTGCCCGCCGGTCACATGGCGGTTGGCGAGATATCCGATGCCCGCGACGGCGGGGATGCTGAACAGCGGGTTTGCGAGCATGAATAGCGTCGAAACGACTGCATGCCCGCTCACAAAAGGGATGAATGCCGACGCCTGAGCGGCGAGGATGTAGGCGCTGAAGCCCGCCAGATTCACGCCGACACCAATGGAAAACGCAGTTGTGCCTGTCGCCAGCAGAGCAAGTGTCGCCTTGTCCGCCGATGTGAGGGCCTTCTGCATTGCTTCATCACGAAGCTCTGGTGGTAGGCTCCTGATGTAATCGCGGATGCGCTCGTCGAGTGCGCTTTGCAGTCCCTCGGACATCTCGCCAGACTTTGCCGCCTCGGCAAGCGCCCTTGCAACCGTCTCCGCCTGGCCAGTGACGAGAGCCGAGAAATCCTGATGCCGTCGGCCTCGGATCGCCTTGAAGACTTTCCACGCTCGGTGGAGAGTGGGTTGTTGCCCGATTTCTGTATCGTCTGCGACAGGCAGGGCCATGATCGCCGCTGTCTTAATAGCCGCACCCGCGCCAATCGCGCTAGCCTTCCTAGTGGATAATGGGAGGACCGTGTCGAGACCGAGGGCATCAGTGATTCTCGTCCATAGTCGGACGCGAAGCGCTCGATCCGACGAAGTGGAAAGAAACAAAGCGTCAGCGGCCTCACCCAGGCGGCGGGCGAATGCGTTCGTATCTGTATCCCGTGCGTTTTTCTGGAATCGGGCAACCATGTCAGATACTCGATCCACAGACATAGAGAGCAGGGTCGTTGCCTCGAAGCTGGCGATGAGATTGCAGAGCTCACGACGATCGAACGCCCCGAGTCCAGCGAAAATCGTCCATGGTGGCACGTACAATTCAATTTCCCCTATCCAGCGCCGATGAATGTATCCCGGACATCCTGGGCATAGCCGTGTCCGTCGTCGAATTATTTGAGACGTTTCGGGCGCTTGAGGATTGGAGTTTCCGGCCCGGGTTATCGATTTATCTAAGCCGCTTTGATTTGATGGCACAAGACGCCTTTCTATCCACACCACCATCCGCGAGAAAATTTTCAATCGACGAGGAAAACGGTCCGCCCTCCCGTCAGGGTCTATTGTTGGCTGCGGTGTTGACGATCGGCGCCCTAATGCAACTCACTGAGGGGGGGAGAAAGGCGCTCTGCCCTCTCTCCCCCACAAGCACCAAACCGGTATCCCCATGCTTCGGCCTGTGGCCTGCAGCACCGGCCGCATTTTCATGAAATCCGTCTCGGCCCTCCGGGTGGGTGATCCCCCTCCGGTTTAGCGCTTGTCCCCCTCTCTCCAGCTGTTCCGCACGAGCTCGGGAGCAGGAGCGAGGCTCCTGCCCTCCCTTCGATTTCGGGAGGTCAAGGAGTGATCGCTTGCGCTTGTGGAGAGGGAAAGATGACAGAAAAGCTTGAGCTGCAACCCAACGAGCCATTGTCAGTGAAGGTCGAACGTCACCGGGCCGTCTACCTGGCGGCAGTCAACGGCGAGGGCGGCACTGACATGGATCAGGAGGCGAAGGCACGTATGGAAATCATCAGGCACGCGCCGTCAGATCAGGATGAGAGAGATCAGAAGCTACTTTACGTATCGGGGTATCTAATTGCCTGCAAGGGGAGACTAAACCCTGAGGAAATGGAGCTTCTTCTTTCAGGCTCCATCTCACTATCGGGGCATTGATGATCAACGGGCATCTGGCCCTGAAATCAGTAGTTGGTGGCAACCCATTCGCCGGATGCAGACTTGGCAAATCCAATGACGCGATCGAGAGGAGCTGCGTTTGGATTCCTCTTGATGGCCGCAACGCATGATACGCCTGGACCGCTGGCGTTCTCGTCACACTCTCCCAAAGCAAGGGTTACATCGGCTTCACCGCGGCCGGTCCTCAGAGGATTGCGGGCATAAGCCTTGCGGTATGCGGCTAGAGCTTCCTCTTCTGTCGGTATCTCAAGCACAGGGGCGGGAGGTTCGGGAATCAGGGAGGGATTGGCTGCAATAAGGGCCGCGATCTCCGCATCAGTAGGGGCCCGAACAACCGGCTCTGGCTCCGGCATGATGAGATAAGTACCTCCAGCACCGGCGAGAATGCCTATACCTGCGGCTGCTAAGGTGAGAATGTTGCTGTTCATGTCATCCACTCAGTCATTCAGGTTGAACCAAGCGCGTTGCTTGAGGCCCTTATCGTTCGGAATGTCGAAATAATAAGGATCTGCGCGGCGAGGGCGGGGCTGAGTGATCTGCACCATGCACCCATTGTCTCGGTTGAAAACATCATTGTCGTTGTTCTGGTTGATCTGCCGGATCGTGACACCCTTTCGCTCGTTTTCGCGCTTGTCACCAAATTGGGTACGGAAGGCGGCACGGTTGCTGCACTGGTTGACGGTCTTCGCGCACTGATCCTTGTCGTCTCGGCCCAAGAACGGCCGATCCCCATCGGTGCGGGAGGAAACGGCAGTCATGCCGGCAGGGCATTCCTCGTAAGGTTCATATCTCGGTTTTCCGGCTTTTGCTTCATGGCAGATCGGCCAGGAGAAGCCGGGCTTCGCCATAGCTGATATGAGCCTTTTCATCGGGGGAACGCAGTAGGGGACGCCATGCCAGGAGGGGCTTTGTGAGGCTGCGCACAACAGGATCTGGCAACCCCATGAGGCATCCTCGGCCTTGGCAGATGCTGGAGAGATGGCAAGGGCCGCGAGACCGGCTGCGGCAAAAAACGCTGGTTTCATATCAGGTGTCCCTCTTGATCAATGCTGCTGAAATTGCCGGCTCGGAAAAAGGTCTTTCGAGCGGAGTCCTGTGTTGGATGCGTTCGCCTGCAGCGTAGATGACGGCCGAGATCAGCGCGAAGCACGCAAACCAGGAAATGCCGATGCGATAGAGCAGTGGCTGATTGGGAATATCCCGAGAAACCGCGGCGAATGCGAAGAGCCCGACCAGGTAGCTGTCGAAAGACAAGTGGCGCTTGTCGTGGAAAGCCCGCGACAGGATGAGAAGGAAGGCCGCTAGTAGCGCGTGGATCCACCAGAGTCTCTGCGCCGGGATTGTGAGGGCGATCGAGAGGGAGATGGCAAGCAGCAAGCCAGGCAAGGGATCCGTTGCGAGAGAGGTCGCAATATGTGCGAGGTCTGGCAACTATCGGTCTGTCCTCTTCGGCTTGTTTCGCGCATCAGCAAAAGGAGGAGAGATCTCGCTTTTCCTCTCGGCCAATAGATTGAAGTCGGCGATCGGATGCCGATCTAACGTCCTGTCGACCGCTTTGCGGCGCCATTCATTCATGTCCAACACGTAGGTTCCCCACATCCCATACCGAGCGGCCATCGCGTTGGTCTGATAGGCGTAATATTGGGAGTTGATGTAAGGGGAATCGAGACGAGCCCAACCGACGCGCAGCATTTCGGCGGCGAGATCCACACCGTTAGTCGTGCATTGTGCGACGGGTATCCCATCGTTGGCGTAAGCCAGACCGACGCAAGTCGTGGGTCTGTTTCCGACAGTCCTTTTCAGCCAGGCCTTGGCGAAGGGACCGCATGGAACGGGGGTTGGAGCCTGTTGCTTGTCCCGGTTGGTCCACTTTGGGTTCAAAGCCCATTGAGGAAGCTCACAGGTGTCGATGCCAGCCAACCTTACTTTATAGCCATTGCCAAGCGTGCCGAACCATAGCGTGCGGCCGTCGAGAACGGTTACCGGGCCTTTGAACGTCGGCAACCGAACAGCAGCAGCAACGGGAGGCGCAGCCTGACCGCGTAGGGCGTGCCAGTTCTGATAGATCGGATCGGCGGCAAACGCCGGCAAGGCCAAAGAGCTTGCGGCGATAAAAAGGAAAAGGCGGTTTCTCATGGCTGGGCGCTCCTCGATCGCTGGTTCGCCTCACGACTAAGCAGGATGGAAGGATGCTGAACGTCGGAGAATTGCCAAAGGCCGGCCTTCTTTTGCTGAGCAAGCTGCTCGGCTATGGCGTAGGGGGCATGATAAGGGAGACCATCGGTCTTCAAGGCGGCGAATGCATAGCCGCTTGTCACCATGATCTGCGCGAGGTCGAGCCTTTGACTGCCAACCGTGGCGTAACAAACGACATATGAGATGCCGTTAAGCTTCGCCACGGGAGCACAGATCGGTTTAGTGTCCTTGATGTAGGCAGCCAACATCGCAAGCGATGCCTCGCCGCAATCTTGTCTGTTGCCCTGACCATCCGTGTAGGCAGTGCCGCGCAAGCAGGACTGGATGCCATAGAGACGAAACCTTTCTCCGTTCGAGATCCAGGTATCGCCCGTTTCCAGAGTGATGCCGGGCGCAAGATCGAAATACCCTTCAGGTGCGGCATTGGCCGCGAACGGCAACAGGGTCGCGACGAGTGCAGCAGCAAGCTTCATTGCGCCTTCACCCGAGGATCTGCCCACATGCCGTAGGAACCCTTCTGGCCGATTTCCTGAGCTTCTGTGAGATCGGGACGCTCAAATGAACCGTCGGCTTTCTTAGTCAGGCGAACCGCTCCCAACGACAGAAGCTGCTCCTCAAGATTATCAACCGTGTCCATTGCGCCGGGATAGTTATAGTAGCCGTAGCAAGTGACATCCTGGACTGGGGCGGCCTGCTCGCTGATGAACGCCCTGCAGAACAGCACCTTGGGGCTTTGCAGCATCGCTTGGAGCTGCTGCGTACCAAACTCCTCGCAAGTCCCGGAATAGTCCTCCGCGCGATTGACCAGATCGCCGTTGCAGGGCTGAACGCCATACAGATGCAACGTTGTCGATTCATCGACGCGAAACTCAGTCGCCGAAATAGCCTTGAAGCCATTGGCCGTGGCGTAACCTTTGCGATCAGCGACTTTGCCGGTCCCGTCGTAATACTCGACGACAAGAACCGTCTTGCCCGGCGCCGCCAACGACCTGATGTAGTCCTTGTTCACCGCAGGAGCGGCAAGCGCTTGTGTTGCCAATGCGCAACTTAGAAGCGCGGGAATGATGGCCTGTTTCATAATCTAGCCCTAACCATCCTGAGTCCGATTGTTGACCCTGCAAAATAGGGTTTAACACCGGTCAGAAAACTTGTAAGAATGCATCAAATCGGTATCATGCGTGCATTAACTCTAGTCGGTTTTCATGGCGATCACAACACCGTTTGACGGGCGGGTGCGATGGATAAAAACACTGTCTATGCAGGGTATCTAGGCCCGCGAACCCTGACTAGCGCAGCATTATCCGTGCTGCTCGCGGCCAATACTGCTGCGTCACAAGACCTAGCCACAACAGGGCGTATTTCCAGCGATTACAACGGTTCTGTGACAATCGACGAGGAATCTCTTGTCACGAACTTCGAAGATCGCTGGAGCGGTGTCGAGACATCAGAGAAGGAGTTTGTCCTTGGTGCAAAAGGTGTTGTCACGAAGGGCGGAGCTGAAGTATTGGGCGGAACGGCGTCGGAGAACGCGGGCGCCAAAGGGCATCAAATTGATGCGTCTATCAGCGCGTATTTTGATGTCTCGGAGCGCGCCACGGGCCGCATTGAGCCTGTCCAAACTCCCACTCTAGATACTCCATCTAGTAATACCCCCAAAAATATATGGGCACGGACTCCCGTTGAAGAGTGCGGGCCGTCGCCCCTGTCACCTGAGGAGATTAAAGCGCTGGTTGCATCCACTGCGCGCCGATACAGCGTCGATGAGGGCTTCGCGGTTGCGATTGCCTGGGCCGAAAGCCGCTTCGATGAGATCCGCAATTCACCGAAAGGCGCACGCGGACCGATGCAGCTTATCCCCGAAACGGCGGCTCGCTTCGGTGTTCAGGAGATTTGCGATCCCGCTCAAAACATCGAGGGCGGGATGAAGTACCTGCGCTTCCTGCTCGATGAGTTTCAGAACCCGCTTCTGGTCGCAGCCGCTTACAACAGCGGGGAGGGGCGCATCTACGAATATGGCGGCGTTCCGCCATTCCAAGAAACCGTCGGCTATGTCGCAAAGGTCGTGAATTTCCAGCTTGGCCTACCGATGCCAACCGGCAAGCGGAAGGCGAGCGGGATCGTCCGAGACATGGCGGCAAAGAACACCAGCGATGCCGGAGTCATCGCTGTGGAGAAGACCGGCAAGTTCGTCGGCGGCGTGATGCATTTTTAAGGAGAGAACCATGAAGAACGTCGTTTCCCGGCATTCCGGGGCATTGAAGGCAGTAGCCGTCATTGGCTTGGTGGCAGCCCTGCAAGTTGCTGGCGCTGATCAAGCGCTTGCACAGGCTAGCGGTGGCGGCGGCGGTGCATTCGCCCCCCTTCAGACAGCCGTGCAGATGATCGTTGACTTCATCACCGGCCCCTTTGGACGTCTGATGGCAATCATCGCCGTGATTGGCCTCGGCTTCCTTGCCTTTGCCGGCAGGCTTTCGTGGTTCACGGCCGGAGCCGTCGTCATTGGCATCGGTCTCGTGTTCGGCGCTCCTGCCATCGTTGACCAGATGATTTCGTCGGTAGGCGGCGGCTGATGAGCGATTTTCAGGACGAGAAGCCAGCTTTGACGCCGTTGGTGATCGGCTTGACCCGTTCTCCGACGCTATGGGGCGTGCCCTACATGGCGGTCGTCCTGATCATCGGCGTGACAATCATTGGGTGGCTGGTGACGAACCATCTGGCGGCACTGCTGATCGCGCCAGCCGCCTACCTTGTCCTTTTCTCGCTTTGTGCCTGGGACAGCAAGATTCTCGACGTCCTGCAGGTCACGTCCCGCAAGACGCCAAGGACCCCCAACAAGCGCTTTTGGGGCACCAACTCATACGGACCATAGTAGATGCTGAAAGTCGTCAAGGAAGAGCTTGGGTTTGGGAAGGTCGCCGGCAACGAGCGGCCTATGTCCGTTCACATCCCCTATATGCGGCATGTGTCTGACACGATCATCGGGCTCGAGAATGGAACCCTGATCAGCGTCATCAAGCTTGATGGACTGTTCTTCCAGACGGAGGACCAGGCCGAATTGAACATGCGTTCTGTTGTGCAGAACACCATGATCCGAGCACTAGGTTCGAGCCGCTATTCTCTTTGGTCGACTGTAATCCGTCGTGAGGTGGAGACCGAAATCGGCGGTTCGTTCGATTCCTCCTTCTGCGAGATCCTGAACGATCGCTATATGGACCAACTTCGCAAGAAGCGGATGTTTACGAACGAAATCTACCTGACGATCGTGCGTTCGGGCATGAAAGGGGCGCTTGGCCTCGGCGACTCGCTAAAGCGGATCTTTGAACGCTCGAACAAGGAGGCCAGGGCCCAAGCGACCCGTGAAGACGTGACCGACCTTGAAGAGCTGGTTGGGAACATCGTGAAAGAGTTGCACAAGTACGGCGCAAAGCCGCTTGGCATCACGTATCGCAAGAAATCGGACGATACCGCGAAGAAAGACATCGATGGAGAAGAGGCTAAGGGCGATCCGTATTCGGAGCCCTGCGAGTTCTTCAACACGATCCTGACCTGCGGTGTGCCGCGAAAGATGCGGCTTCCGCGCATGGGAATCCGCAACTACGTCGGCACTTCACGGCTTCACTTTTCAAAGCGGACGATGCAGGCACAAGCGGCGGTGGACGAAGATAGCCGCTATGCCGCTCTCCTCTCGATCAAAGAATATCCTCCATTCACTGGTCCCGGCATGTTGGATGGGTTGCTGCAGGTGAACCACGAGTTCATCCTCACCCAGTCTTTCACCCTTGCAGACAAGCCGATCGCACAAGAGCGGATCAGCCGCCTTCAACGCCAAATCAAGGCCTCCGACGAAGCGGGTAGCTCGGTCGAATCCGACATCGACTATGCATTGAACAGCCTCCTCAATCAGGAGGCTGTATTCGGCTTCCATCATTTTTCGCTTCTGTGCATTTCGCGGGACCTCGACGGATTGAGCCGTTGCGTGTCGGAACTTGGCGCTTGCCTCACCGACATGAACATCAACTGGCTCCGGGAGGATCTCAATCTAGAAGCGGCGTTCTGGGCGCAGCTGCCGGGAAACCGCTCCTACATCTCCCGCATCGCCATGCTGTCGAGCGCCAACTTCTCCGGCCTTTCCTCGATGCATAATTTCGCGACTGGACAAGCGGATCGCACCCATTGGGGCCTGCCGATCACCATTCTGGAAACGACCTCACAAACCCCCTACTGGTTCAACTTCCACCGTCGCGATATCGGGCACTTCACGGTGACTGGTCCGACAGGATCCGGCAAGACCGTTGGTTTGACCTTCCTGCTGGCTCAGGCGATGCGGGTTTCACCCACGCCTCGCGCCGTGTTCTTCGACAAGGACCGCGGGGCCGAGATCTTCGTCAGGGCGATCGGCGGAGCCTACGAGGTTCTGTCTCCGGGAACGCCCACGGGCTTTAACCCGCTGCAATTGGAAAACACCGGCGAGAATCGGGAATTTCTGGTCCGTCTGCTCAAGGCCATGCTGCGCGGCGATCGTCGCACCGACTTCACGCAAGAGGACGAGGACACGCTGGAAAAGGCGATCGTCCGGATCATGCAGGAGCCTGCAGCTCAGCGGAACCTCCCGAATCTTGCCGGCCTCTTGATGGGGCGGTCCAAGGCCGATGCCAACGATCTATACTCGCGGCTTCGCCCTTGGATCGAAGGCGAAAAAGCCTGGCTGTTCAACGCGCCCCATGACGTCCTGTCCTTCTCGGGTCACAGCGTCTTTGGCTTTGATATGACCAACATCCTCGGAAACGAGGAGCTAAGAACCCCTGCGCTGATGTATCTTTACCATCGGCTGGACGAGCTGCTGGACGGTAACCCCGTCATGTTCTTCATGGATGAAGGCTGGCAGCTGCTGATGGATGACACTTTCAGCGCCTTCATCGTCGACAAGATGAAGACGATCCGAAAGCTCAACGGCATCGTGGGCTTTGGTACGCAGTCGGCTGCTGACATTACCAAATCCAAAGCGTCGCACACGCTCATTGAGCAATCGGCGACCAACATCCACTTCCCGAACCCACGGGCTGACGAAGAGAGTTACATCAAGCGCTTCGGCCTGACGGTGAAGGAGTTCAAGTTCATCAAGAACACGCCTCCTGAAAAGAGAACCTTCCTGATTAAACATGGCAACGACTCTGTCATTGCGCGTCTCGATCTGTCGACAATGCCGGATCTCGTGAAGGTGCTTTCAGGACGCAAGGAGACGATCGAGGAGTGCGCTGCACTTCGCGAGCATTACGGAGACGAACCCGAAAACTGGTTGGCGAAATTCTGCGGATGGGAGAAGACCGAATGAGGGACAATCGGACTCTAACGCTGCTAGTTGCAGCCTTGGCTTGGGGAACAGCGCCCCCCGCCTCCTCGCAAGTTCCTGTTACGGATGACGCCCTCACTTCAACAGATGCAGTGCGCAGTGAAACGACGAAGCAGATCGAAGAAACAGACAGTCGCCGGCACTCCGTGAGCAAGAGCGTGACCTGCTCGATGTACCGGCCGGGGCGCGGAGGTGACGCCCCCTCGGCAGCACAAGCCAATCCGGAGATTGTCGGGCTCGTGAAGCGAGTGGCGCGTGAGGAAGGGGTAGACGAAACCCTCTTCATGTCTCTCGTCTACCAGGAGAGCCGGTTCAATCCCTGCGCAAAGTCGCCTGTCGGCGCTATGGGCTTGTCGCAGCTGATGCCGGGCACAGCCAAGGATCTTGGCGTGAATCCTCACGATATCGAGGATAACCTTCGCGGCGGCGCACGCTACCTGAAGCAGCAGCTCCGCACCTTCAACGGCAATACCAACCTTGCGCTCGCCGCGTACAACGCGGGGCCAGGCAACGTCCGCAAGTATGGCGGCATCCCTCCGTTCAAGGAGACGCAGGGCTATGTCGCCGCGATCAAAGGCAAATGGATGCCTCAGTTTGGAGGCTCAGATGTTTCGAACATCCCCGAAAACTTCGGCGGAGGCACGTCGGGCTTTTCGGGTGCGAGAGACGCAACGATCAACTCAATGGCAACCAGCCAGTCGATTTCCGAAAACAGCAGGAACGTCGCGTCATGGCTTCAGCAACTCGGCCAGATGGAAAGCGGCACGATCCAAGACAGCTGGGACCACAATTCCGGCGCACGCAATGCGAACCTCGAAATGATGAACCAGGTCATCCGCCTCGGAACAACGTTTGCCGAGCTTATGAATTCTCAAAATGCACTCGATCTGGGCGGGCTCTCGGGGTCTTCGCGGTCCAGCGGCTACAAGCGAGACAAGAAGGAAGACGATCGCGAGGTAGCTGACCTCTGCGACAAGGAACTGCAGCTTGAGTGGAATCCGGAGGAACAGGCCTGCGTTCGAAAACTCGAACCAGAGGCTGACATGAAGCTGATGTTGAGCGCCGAATGACAAGGAGAACGGCCATGAAAAGAGCATTTCTGACTGCGTTTTCGCTAGCGATGGCGTCTACCGCGTATGCACAGGTTCCCGTGATCGACAGCGCCAATCTGAAGATTGCAACGGAAACCTCTCAGACGACCGATCAGATCCTGGATACGAACAAGGAGGTTCTGAAGACGGTAGAAGAGACGCTTAAAGCCGTCACGGGGGATCGCGGGAGCGTTTCGAATCCCATGCAGAACCTCGCCGTTGGTCAAGGGTTCAGCGTTTCTCAGATGCCGTCACTCGACAGCCTCATGCAGGGCGGAGTCCCGAACTTCGGCAGCATGAGCGGTGACATCGGCCAGATTGCCACCACCTTCATCAACGGTCTTCAGCTAGTAAAGAACTTGTCTGGCAAGGCGGACAGCACGTTCTCCGGCGACAAGTCCTACGAAGAGATGATGAAGACCGTCCTTGGAGTTGCTGCCCTAGTCACCGGCTCGCAACAGGCCGTTCAGTCGCGAACACAGGCATTCCAGCAGGCAGGTCAGCAGATCGGCCAGGCCCAAGACATCAAAGGGTCCATCGATCAGAACACGCAGCTGCAGGTTCAAACCGGCCTGACGATCAACGAAATGATTGGCGTGATGAATGGGGCGGTCGGCTCCTTGCAGGCTCAAAACCAGCGCCGCCTTGTCGACATCTCCAATACCAAGAAGGCGCTGACCTACGGTGACTAAGACATTTCGAGTGAAAGGCTTTGTGCTCCTCTCCGTTCTGGTTGCTGCCGGCTTAACCGGCTGCGCCGGTGCTCCGAAAGAGAAGACTGCACCGTGCAAGAGGCCGGCAAACCTCACATCCTACGCCGAGGATCCGCGACATGAATGTGGCCCAATGACCAGCGTGAATGGCAACCCATCGGAAGCGCTAGCGGCGATCGACGCTTTCGCTGCAAGCGGAGAGCAGTGACCCCATGAACTTTCTAGGCGGCCTGCTTGAGGCTCTTGAAGATGCAGGGCGGAATTTCTCGGAGCGGGCTTATGAGGTCGTTGGCGACGAGATCATGCCCTTGCTGACGATCATGCTTATTGCCTACGTCGCCTATTACGGACTTCAACTCGTCATGGGGACCGCGCGAGTGAGTGTCGGAGAGATCGTCGGCCGGGTCGTGCGGATGATGCTTATCGTTGCCTTCATTGATCAGTGGGGCAATTTCCAACTTTTCTTTTACGACTGGCTGAACAACACGCCGGAAGACGTGGGGCGGGCGCTTCTTACGGCAAGCGGTACCGGGATAACTGAGCCAACAGACGGCCTCTCCATGATTTGGGAGACGGCGAATAAAGCAGCGGCAGCTTTCGCTGAGCAGTCGGGCTACTTCGCCATTCTGCCGGGTCTCGTGGGCTTCCTGATCATGCTAGCGGTTGGGCTGTTCATTGCCGTTGCGCTTGCAATCCTCGTGCTTGCGAAGGTGATGATGTGGGTGCTGCTTGGCACCGCACCGATCTTTATCGCCTGCCTATTGTTTGATTCCACGCGCCAGTACGGAATGGCTTGGTTCCAGCAGGTTTTGACGTACGCGATCATTCCGCTCTTCGTTTACGTCGTCGCCGCCTTTCTCATCACGACCATGGACGCTGAACTGCAGAAGGTCGCAGCGGCAGCATCCGCGAACGAGATCCAGCTAGACGATATCTCGGCTTTCGTCCTGATCTGCGCGGCGGGCGCTTTTGTCCTCTTCAACATTCAAACGCTCGCCCAGGGAATTACCGGGGGCGTGGCAACGGGCGTTGGGCAGATCGCTCGATCGGTTGGCTACGCGACCGGTGTTGCACTGCCGGCACGAGCTTTGACCACGGCCCGGTCTGTCGCCGGGAGGGCTGGAGAAATTGGAATGGCTGCACGCACCAGAACCCATGCCGGCATGAAGGAAAACACCCGGAATGCTGGTGCGGCAGAAGCGATACAAAACAGAATTACCAACAACAGTCTGCCCAACTAGGCAACTGGTGGCGGGAATTAAGGGCTAGGATACATGGCAGAGAATAACGATGCTCTCCGGAGCTATTTTCAGGATGGGGACCGTTGGGAACAAGAGATCGTCAAAAAGGCCAAACGATCCAAGGCGTTCGCTTGGCTGATTACGCTGATCTTCGGCGGCATCACGATCCTGTCGCTCTCCGCGTTGGTGATGCTCGTGCCCCTCAAGAGCTTCGAGCCGTACATTGTCGAGGTCGACAAGAACACTGGCTATATTGAGGTCAAGACAGGGCTGACCCGAACATCGAACATCACCGATCAGCAGGCGGTCACTCAGGCGAATGTCGTCCGTTACATTCGATCCCGCGAGGGCTATGATCCCTTTGCCATCGAGCAGAACTTTGGAATTGCAGCTTTGCTCTCCACCGGCGACGCAGCGCGCGACCTCCAAGCCCAATGGAGTGCCGCGAACCCTGACAATCCAGCTCGCCGGCTCGGCAAAAATAAGTCGATCACCGTCGACATAAAGTCTGTCACCTTCCCCAACACGACAACGGCGCTCGTCCGGTTCTCGACGCATGAGCGCTCTGATTCAGACGTCATCACACGCCATTTTATCTCTATCGTTCGCTATCGCTACACGGATACGCCTGAGCGCAACGAATGGCGCTTCGAAAACCCGTTGGGCTTCCAGGTTTATGACTACCGCCGTGATCAGGAAACGGTGACCTCGGGAGGCCAGCAGTGAAATATGGCTTGCCTCTCGCAGCGTCGATCGCCGCTCTCACGATAGTCCAAGCCTATGCAGCGCAACAGCCCCGCCCTGGCAGTCTGGATGCGCGTGTGACCAGTGTCGTCTATCAGCCGAACAACGTCGTGAAGGTATCTGCGACCTACGGCATCTCAACGATGATCATCTTCGACGAAGATGAGAAGTTTGAGACGATCTCGCTTGGCGACACCGACAGTTGGCAGGTTGCCCCGTCAGAAAAGGGCAACATCCTTTTTGTCAAGCCGATAGCCAAGGATGTTTCCACAAACATGAACGTGGTGACCTCAAAGAGGATCTACTTCCTTGAGCTCAACGACTATGCACCGGAAGCAGGGAAAAAGGTCTTCGGCATTCGCTTCGTTTATCCGGAGAAGAACCTGAACGAGTCTCTGCGGAAGGAGGCTGAGTTTCGGGCAGCTAACCCGAACATTTCGAGCATCGACAAAGCGAACGTCAATATTGACTACTCTTTCTCGGGCGACGCGGCGCTGAAGCCGACAATGGTCTTCGATGACGGAAAGAAGACCTTTTTCAAGTTCGGCCGAGGGACCGTGCCGGCCATTTTTGGCGTTCAATCCGACTTCTCCGAGACCCTGCGAAACTTCCGCAAGGAAGGCGAATACATCGTCGTTGACGGCGTAGCCACGCAATACACGCTCCGGGACGGAAACCAGTGGACGTGCATTTTCAACCTCCGCAAGCCAGACTTTGCAGCACCTGATCCTGACATCATGGCTCCGAAGCCGGATCCTGATGCCAGCAAACGCAGGAGGAGCGGCAACTAATGAAGCGCAGCCCTGAACTCGACGCAATGGCGGCGGCCGACGAGGCCGAAATCAGCAATCAAAACGTGAAGCGCAATCAAACGGTCGGCATGGCCGCCCTTTTGTTGGCTGGCGTCTTCGCCGCGTACCTGGTGCTCGCCAGGTCCGGAGAAAGCCCGCCTGAAAGCCCCCAAAGTGAGGAGGAGTTCCGTACCACAACCTTCCGGCCGCCCGGTTTCGTGCGCGATGGAGAACCCACTCCCCCACCACCCGAACAGCCTGTGTTGGAACTTCCACCTCCGCCAGCTCCGCCGGTGGACGTCACTGAATTCAACGTGCCTCCCCCGCCCGAAGTAGCTCAACCGGCGAGCGCCCCCCCGCCCGCCGAAGAGGTATTTCCGGAGCGATTTCGGTCAAAGCTAATCACGCTTGACCAGAACCTGGGAGGGTCCGCGAATGGTTCGCTCGATGGCTCGAACAGCGGCACGCCTTTGACCGTCGCTGGCGAGGATCGCAACAGCCAGTACCTGTCCTCCGCAAGTGCGATCGGTGACCGTTCCGCCAAGGCCCGGCAGATTGAGCGCATCGACGCCATGATCCCAGAGGGCACGCTGATCCCCGGCATCTTGGAAACGGCGATCGTCAGCGACCTTCCGGGCCAGGTCCGGGCCATCACATCCAAGGATGTCTACTCCTTCGATGGGCGGCGTGTCCTGATCCCAACAGGAACACGCCTGATCGGGGAATATCAGTCCGAAGTTACGCGGGGGCAGAAGCGGGTCTTTGTCGTGTGGACGAGGCTGATCCGGGATGACGGCGTGTCGGTGCGCTTGAACTCCATCGGCACGGACAGCCTCGGGCGATCGGGCCTGACGGGTCATGTCGACAACAAGTTCCGTGAGCGCTTTGGCGCATCAATCTTGCTGTCGATCGTCGGAGGCGGTGCAAGCTATCTAACCGGATACGGTAGCGACTCCAGCTCCGGAAACGATGACACTGAGCGAGGTGCTGAATTGGCGCGAGAAACGATCGCGCAGACCTTCAGCGACATGGCGAACACGGTCCTTGCCGAAAACTTGAGGATCCCGCCAACGATCAGCGTACCGCAAGGCGAGCGGATCTTTGTCTATGTTCGCCAGGACCTCGATTTCAGCGCCATGTACGACGATCCTGTCACGGAAGCGATGAAGGAGATCAAACGTGAACGTTATGGTAGGTAACACGACCGCTCATGATCCTCATTATTTTCTGAACCGGTCTCTGGAGCCCATCAGGCAATTTCTCGATGACCCGAAGGTGGTTGAGATTGCAGTGAATCGGCCAGGCCAAGTTTATGTTGAGCGCTTCGGTGCTGATCACATGGAGCATCATGAAATCGATGCTCTGACGGCACGCGAGATCGAGAACATTGGCGAGCGGGTTGCCGCAGCGACAAAGCAGTTCCTCAACGCCGCTAATCCGATCCTTAGCGCAGCACTGCCGACCGGCGAACGTATCCAGGTCGTCTTGCCGCCCGCGGCACCTGACGGTGGGTCGATCACGATCCGTAAGCAGGTTGTGCAGAATTTTTCTCTGCAGGACTACCGTGACAACGGCTCTCTCGACAAAGTCTCGGTTGCCGTCGGGGGCCTAAGCGACGTGGATCGGGAGCTGATCGCCTATCTACGCGCGGAGAAGATCTACGACTTCATCCATACGGCCATCACGAAGCGGGTTTCGATCCTGATCAGTGGCGGCACGTCGTCGGGCAAAACCACGTTTCTGAACGCGTGCCTGAACTCTGTAGACCTGAATGAGCGGATCCTGACGCTTGAAGACACTCGTGAGCTATTCCCACCACAGAAGAACGCGGTCCACCTGATCGCCTCCAAGGGTGGGCAAGGCACTGCAAACGTGACGATGCAAAACCTTCTTGAATCGGCGCTTCGAATGCGGCCGGATCGCCTCTTTGTTGGCGAGATTCGTGGCGCTGAGGCCTTTTCATTCCTTCGCGCCATCAACACAGGCCACCCGGGCAGCATGTCGACAGTACACGCCGATACGCCGCTCGGCGCCTATGAACAGCTTGCCATGATGATGCAGCAGTCCGGCATGTCCGCCGGCTACTCCAAGCAGGACCTGATGTCCTACATCCAAATGGTCATTCCGATCGTGATCCAGCTCAGGCGGGAAGGCGGCAAGCGCGGGGTTTCCGAAATCTACTTCGCGCGGGATGCATCATGAGTAAGGGGCTACAGGCCTTCTATCTGTTCTTCTGCCTGTTGATCGCATTTGCAGTCTGGATGCTGGCATACGGGGCGGGGCTTCAGCTCTTCTACGGTGACGGTAGGATCCTCGAGGCGACAATTACCTCAAACCCATTCGCACCAATTCAGCAGTTCTGGGCCTATAGCTCCTCCCCGTCCCTTCAAAAAGTCGCGCTCGGCTCCGTAGTGCCCGCGCTGCTCGTATCAGGCCTCATTGCTTACCTTGGGCTCAAACCTACCAGCAATCCATTGGGCGATGCGGCCTTTCAGGATCTTGCAACCCTTCGGCGCGGGAAGTGGTTTGGCAAGAAAGGTCACATATTTGGTCGCATCGGGAGCAACGTCCTCCGCGCGTATGACGATCGCCACCACCTCATTATTGGCCCGACGCGATCCGGTAAGGGCGCGGGCTACGTCATCCCCAACGCTCTCATGCACGAAGGCTCTATGATCGTCACGGATCTGAAGGGCGAGGTCTACAAGGCAACCGCCGGCTATCGGAAGCGCAACGGCAGCCAGGTCTTCTTGTTCGCGCCGGGTTCCGAGACGACCAACAGCTATAATCCCTTGGATTTCGTTCGTCCGGAGCGAGGCAATCGCACGACTGACATTCAAAATATCGCCAGCATTCTTGTACCGGAAAACACCGAATCCGAGAATTCAGTTTGGCAAGCCACAGCTCAACAGGTTCTCGCCGGCGCCATCAGCTATGTTCTCGAAAGCCCCTTCTACAAAGGACGCAGGAACCTCGGCGAGATCAACTCCTTCTTCAACAGCGGGACCGATCTGCAGGCCTTGATGAAGTACATCAAGGAGAAGGAGCCATACCTGTCGAAGTTCACGATGGAGAGCTTCAATTCCTACCTGTCTCTCTCGGATCGGGCCGCGGCCTCGGCACTGCTTGATATCCAGAAGGCGATGAGGCCGTTCAAGAACGAACGCGTTGTGGCCGCAACGAACATGACCGACATGGACCTTCGATCCATGAAGCGTCGCCCGATCACAATCTACCTTGCCCCGAACATCACCGACATCACGCTTCTTAGGCCGCTGCTGACGCTGTTCGTTCAACAGGTGATGGACATACTTACCCTTGAGCATGATCCCAACTCCGTGCCGGTCTATTTCCTGCTGGATGAGTTTCGCCAGCTGAAGCGCATGGACGAGATCATGACGAAGCTGCCCTATGTGGCCGGCTATAAGATCAAGCTCGCCTTCATCATCCAGGACCTGAAGAACCTGGATGAGATCTATGGTGAGACGTCCCGACATTCGCTCCTTGGCAACTGCGGCTATCAGCTCATCCTTGGTGCCAATGACCAGGCCACGGCAGAATATGCTTCCCGCGCGCTTGGCAAGAGAACCATCCGATATCAGTCTGAATCCCGCACTATCGAGCTTATGGGCCTCCCGCGCCGAACAAAGGTCGAGCAAATTCGCGATCGGGACCTGATGATGCCGCAGGAAGTGCGCCAGATGCCCGAGAACAAGATGATCTTGCTGGTGGAGGGTCAGCGGCCAATCTTTGGAGACAAGCTGCGCTTCTTTAAGACGCAGCCCTTCAAGGAGGCGGAGGCCTATTCTCAGACACACATACCGACCGTTCCAACTGTCGATTACCTGCCACCTAAACCTGTTCCAGCGACCACGCCAGCCTATGCCAATGCAGGCCAGGAACAAGCTGAACAAGCGGAAGCGATAAAGCCTGCGACTGAGGCGAAAGAGGAGGAGCCGCGGGCGCCTGTCCAGGAGGAGGCTCCGAAAGAGCCAGCGCCCTCCACCTCGCCCGCTCGTGTTGTGAATCCATCCGCCCTGGCCAACAAGAAGGTCAGCGCCGGGGGCACTCCGGAACCTGCTAAGGCAGCTGTGCCCGCTCCCCAAAAGCGCACAACACCTGTCTCAGAGAACGACATCGAAAAAGCGCACAATGATCGGGTTAGTCGTCTAAGGGAGGTCGTCGAACGGGAAGCCGAAGGCAAATCACCGCGCAAGAGGAAGAGCTTGGAAGAGCTATTCGCAGCGACCGTTCCTGATCCAATCATGGAACAGGCCGACCGCTAATTCAGGTTCAGAAGGGCCAGAAGCTGGCTGCGTACTGACCCGCCTCTGTTAGCCAAGCCACAGAAGCATGATACCAGCCGATCACGGTCCCGTAGACCTTGATCAGGATCGCGAGGATCCCAACGGAGACCATACCCCACACCATCATCTTGCCGACGATGTCGGCAGACTTGGGGTCGTTTACTTCCACCAGGTAGGTGTTCTGATTACCGTCCTGCATGACACTTTAGCGATCACGGTCGTCCCGATTACGCTCCCTCTGTTCAACCTGTTCACGCTCCAACTCCTCGAGACGAGGAATGTGCTGTTGCGCGGGATCAGTCCGAGTGGTCTCGCCGCCCCGCTGGGCCGCTTCCCTGTCTCTGTTTACACGATCTTGCTGCCTCTGAGTAGCGTCCACCGTCTCAGCGAGCTGGTGAGCCTCACGCTCCGCTTGCCCAATCGGACGTTCCTCTTCCAGATCCACCCTGAGATCGCGTTGGCGATCGTCGGCAGTATCCGCAGTTATCGGCTGCTTGTTTGACTTGTTTTCGTCCCCACGCTCTTCATTACGTTCAATGGTCTCGATCTCCGCGCGCAGTTCCGGATCCTCGTTGGCAACATCCCGGAGATAGCCGTTTCCGGAAGCGGCGAGTTGAGCTGCATGATGAAGCGAAGCCTCAAGGCCCTTCTCATACTGCTCCCGGTTTTCGTCTCCGAGATCGCCGGCTTCGATATGGGCGAGGCCGGAGCGATAGTGTTCCACATTTGCCATCGCATCGCGACCTACCTCAACGACAGCCTCTCCATGCTTGGCAACAGCTGCCTCCCACTGGACGTTAGCATTCGTCTGCTCTTGCACCTCGGATGCCGTTCTTTCCGGCGCGACGCCACTTTCTCTGGAGACGTCGCCAGCAGCGTTTCGTCCATCCTGCTCATCAAGCCCACGCTCCTTCAGCTCAACCATCTGCCTGCGCAGATCGACGATCTCGCGAGCGAGGGAGGACACTTCTTCGAAGCCTGACCGGTCCTCTGGACCAGCGCTGCGCTGAAGGTTGAACAGAGCCGTTTCAACCGTCTTTTCGTACGCTTCGAACTCTGGGCGTGTTTGCTCGCGCATGTCCTTTGCCTCCGACAACATGTCTCTGATTGCGACCATATTGGAGCGGTAATCACCGCCGAAATCTGCATGGATGACTGCACCAGCAGGCGATTGATCCGTTTGGGCAAGGCCGTTTTCCAGATAGGAGCGATGCTGAGCGGCGTAGGCCGCAACCACTGTGTCGCCGGCGTTAACTGCAATCTTCTGCCAGGTCTCCTGCGCTTTTAGAATGTACTGGCGGCTTCTCTGGCTCGTCGCCACCACGCGCCGACCAGCTCGCTTTGCGTCATATCGCGCCTGCGCTGGCTCGCTGGTGCCGACATGCTCGGTTCGACCGTCATGCTTGACGGCGCGAACCTGATTACGCGTGAAGGCTGGCGGCGTGGCGAACTCGCGGCGATCGGTCATTTCCATATTGATGCCGTGGTCACGCGCCTTCTCGGCCATGACCTCCCGCCATTGCCGGAAGGTGGCCGGAGTCGTCTCGATCCGATCGCCCGATTCCGATCGCATGGTGACGATGGCATGGGCATGAACATGCGGCCGCTTGCCCCCCTCCCCTGCTTCTTTCGGATCGCTCTCCGGATCGTGCATAGCGAAAACGTACCGATGGCCCGCAAACTGCTCAGCCAGGAAGTCGCGAACAGCTCCTTCGAAAGCGACAGCATCCGTGCCGGCACGCGCCGACATGATCACGTGCATCACGTCACGGCTCTTGCGGCTATGCAGCTCATCCCGCCATTCCTTTTGCACCAGGTCGCCCGCAGCCTTGTCATCGGCAATCGAGCGTCCCTGATCGTCTCGAACGTCGTTCCGCTGCGCGATCAGGTCTCGCAACTTGGCAGCGCCATATTCCACGCCATTGCCATAGCCTGTGAACGAGAAAGCCGCGGGGGCCTCTTTCGCAACGGCGCTGGCGTTGAAACGCTCCTGAACGATGGCGGCCGCCTTCGCGTCCGCCGTCAGCCGCTCGCCCTGACCGCTGCGCAACACAACATAGCCGTCGACGCTCAAGGATCCATCGTTTCGGGTTTCGACAGAGTAAGCGTAGCGTCGATCACCAAAGCCACGCTTAAGAATGTCCCGCACCTGCTCATGCGGGTCCAAGCCGCCAGAAACGCCAGACAAGCTCACCTCGACGCTAAAAGCGCCGATATCGCGGCTCTCGGTCCGGTTCTGGAAAAGGTGATCCCAATCGCCACGCAGACGCGCCAGCTCCTCACGGCCACGCAACGTCTCGCCGTTCTCGTTCTCAACCTTCAGCTCCCCCCCTCTGGAAACATAGTTGAGCATCGAGCCGACGCGGGCGCCACCACCGTAGGAAGCCAGTTTGACCACGGCTGGCTGGCTCCCTTTGGCAACGCTCGCAAGACGAACGTCCATTGATCGCATAGCACCCGAACCGGCAGCCATCGTCCTCGAAGGCGATGACACATTGAATGCCGAAGTTCTCACCCCTCCCCTAGATCCCGACCCGCCTTTAGACATCCCAACCTGATGCTGCAGATTCTTCAGTCTCTTCTCAAGCTCTTCCTCGACAGCCCTCCCACGGCCGCCGAGCGTCATTTCGTGCAATAGCGCCGCGCGCCTTTGCTCCCATTCGCTTGTGAAAGTGCCGAAAAAGAACTCCACGGCCTACACCTCGCCTCGGCGCTCATGCCCGGCACGGCGCGAAAGTGTCCGCAGCTCACTCATTACAGCCGCCTGAATCCGCTGTACGTTGCCAAGGTTGATGTCCAGCTCTGAGGGATGGACACCCTTTCCTGCATTCAGGGAGCGGGCTACCTGATTCAAATTGATGCCGATCATCCGCATGTCTTCGAGCAACGCGGCCATGATCAACCTGTCTTCCGCAGTCAGAATGGGTCGAACGCCAGCACCCTCGAGGAGCAGCGAACGGAAAAAAGCAGACACACTCATACCGGCCGACTTGGCCGCTTCTTCGATGGCCGAATACTCTGCATCGCTGACGCGCACGTTGATTAGACGCCCCTTGCGTTGCTTGGCTGTCGGCACTTCGATTGTGTCCTCACTCATCAATCGACTAGGCCTCCCCGGAGCTTTGCGACCCTCATCGTGGGCTTGTCCCACGATCGCAATGCAAAATGTAAAACATTTTTGCGTATCCTGCCACTCTAACCTAAAGCACTTTACCCTACTTTCAATTTAATTCCACCTCTTGACTGGCTCCGCTTCGCTTCGCACTCTTTCCGTTGGAACGCTCAGCAGGGTTCACCGCCAAAACCGCTTCTGAAGGCCTTTGTCTGTCCCTCGTACTCAGGCGAAAGGGACGCTTCGCTCTTCACCCTTGCGCCTTCCGTGCGAGCGCCAAGTGAGGCCTCACGCGGCTCCGGGGTTCACCACTCGACCCAGACACTTGTAAAAACCACACGACCAACTCGTGTGGTTTCATAGATGTTCTAAAGCGTGTGTTCACATGCATGTTTTGATCTTAACCTGCGTGTGTTCACATGTTAAGTTTGCTTCGATGTGAAGATCTTAACGACGATACTGATGTGCCGATTGAACCCACGTCGGATCGCTAGGGGGCGGGGGAACCATTAGTCTTGAGAGGATCGTGCAATGGCAATCTGCATATCGCTGGTAAGCGGCAAGGGTGGAGCGGGCAAGACAACCGCCGCAATCCTAGTCGCTGGAGAATATGCGCTTCATGGTAAGCAAGTGCTCTTGGTCGATGCCGATGGCCGACAAAACCTGAATGAGTGGTGGTCCCGTTCCGATGCGAAAGACAACAGGCCAGACGGCATTGAGCTTCGCACGGCAGTAACCAACGCATCACTTCAGCATATTCTGGAGAACGAAACGCATGGGTTTGACGTCGTGCTGATCGACTCGCCCGGTCAAGACACCGTGCTGCGAGACACGATCATCGCCGGCTCGGACATCGTTATGACCCCGATCCAGCCAAACCAAGACGAGATTCTTGCTGCCGGCCAGGCAGCAATGGACGTGGCTGACACCTGCGATCGTACCGGGCGAAACATTCCACATCTCAACTTCAGAACCCGGATTACTCTCCCGGGACGTTCACTGGAAGCCTACCGCCTGATACGCCCCTTCATCGCAAACTTGCAGGAACAGGGATATGATTCATACCTCTTGGACACTGAGCTTTATGAGCGAAACCCATACCGCGACATCAGACTTGGATATGGGACGCTGCAAATGCTGGAGCTGAGCGACTCAGTCAAAAAGGCCCGGAGCGAGGTCATGACCTTGATGCAAGAAATTGAACGTTTCCTGCCGAACGAGCAGAAGAGGTCGTAAAATGGCTAAAGGGACTTCCAGCATATCTGATTTTCCCGTTGCACCGCGACGGTCCCGGGGGAATGTACCCAATCCAATGTCGCAGCCGGCTATAGACAACGAAGCAGAAAACGCGGTCGCCAGCCATCAACCGGACGAGGTCGCTGTCGAAGAAGCTCCCGCTCAGGTACCAGCCGTTCAGGTGCCCCCAAGATCAAGTTTGATTTTGCCCTCACCGGAGGCTCGCCGGGAGAGAGCGACGAACAAGTCGTTGGAGCGTGAGGCGTCCAGGATACGACTGCAGGAGCTCAAGCAGAACAAGGCGCGCGAGAGCAAGCACTTCGTCAATTGCCCTCTTGATTACGACACCAAGAAACGCTTGGAGCGCGCAGCCTCTGAAAACGACTTAAAAATGACGGTGATCGTCAAGGCCGCAATCGACCAATTCCTGAAGGATAATGGTTATTGATCCTCGACCTTCGATTTCTGGCCGGGGTCGCCGTAGGCAGCGTCCTCGGACTGATGATCGCCCCCGACGGGTTAGAATCGGCAGGGTTATACCTTCCGACGATCACGGGAAATATCCTCGGAATTAGCTCATCTGCACCAGAGCCGATTAAACAGGCTGATTGGCCAACCAACGAACGCGCAAAAAGGGAGCTGTTCCGGTTCGCGATGTGGGACTTCGAGACATTTGGGCCGAAGTCTCAGATTTTGATCACTAGATGCATCAGCATCGACCAGCTTTCCTTGGCTTGTGAAATGCGCGTGAAGCTGAGCTGGATCTCCGAAGAAAGAACGGTCGAAGGCGTTTTTCAATCCAGCGCCCAAGGCTGGAGCCTGATCGCTGCGAAAGCCGTGAACAGGAATGCTCCCACTGGATCTTGAGGTGATGGACAACGCGCCCTGAGTTGCGGATTTACATCGAGGAAATCAGGATCCTGGCGTTCATTCCCCCATTTTTGTTAGGGTTTTGTAACTGGCGCGCAGGATGACAGTGCCTTAATGGCACGTTATGGTGCGTGATATCTGCCACAGGCGGATTTGGGGACTGAGGGAATGCCGACGGTGCGGAATCTATCCGACTATATCAAATCAAGGGAACTGGTTGAGACTACAGATCCAGATTTCCAGAGACCCTTGTACCGCAAGGACGGATTCGACGGCATAGTCAGCTTCGGCGAGATCGACGCAAAACTTTCCGCATTCCTACTCGACGAACGCGCGAAAACTGGTCTGACCCAGAGTGATTTCGCGACTTTGGCTGGTCTCGCTCGAGTGGTCTATAGCCGCTACGAACTGAACATTTCGCGACTGACCGTCTCTCGAATGATTCACCTTTCCGAGCTCCTTGGGTTCCTGCCGATGCAGATGATTCATGCCGCAGCACCTCATCTCTACGGTAAAAATCCTGAAGAGGCCGATGATCGGGTTGAACTCTTCAGACTCATTCATGACCTCCCGCATGACACCATACGCAGTTTGATCGGTATAGTTGGCCAACTGACGCCTAAGGATGTTCTTGAAGCTCGGCAAAAAGCGGAAGCGGAGGCCGAAGCACAAGCTGAGGCCGAACGCCAACGACTGACTAGAAAAGCGGCTAGAGTCAGCAGGAAAGGCCGTCCCCCTGGCCGGCCACCAGGTCGAAAATCATCCAAGGTCGATACCCCGATAGACGATTGAAGAACGGAAAGGGCCGTCAAGTGATGGCCATTTAGGAACGCGTCGTCCCTCGTCCCTGTGGTCTATCTGATCGAGCCCACGACCCGGTGCGTCGGCACTACCGCTCACCCCGCTTTCAGATCGCTGTTCGCATTTGCACGCATCAGCGACATCAGCATCGGTCCCAGTCCGAACTCCCCTGCCCTCGCTCGGCGCGTGAGATCGCGGAGATATCCACCTGCCGAGTTGATATGCCCTGCCCTCTCCAGAATCGCTGCCACAGCGACTGCGGCGTTCTCCGGTCCCATCACCTCGCAAGCTTCTTGATAAGCCGACGGGCTGACGCCAAGCATTGATCGAACCACCACCGCAGCGCCCATCAGCTCGCGCCAATGGGAGATCGTGCCGCCGGGCCCGTATTCCGAAATCTGCGGGCAGGCTTTCAGGACCATGGACAGCGGGAACGCCTTCATCTGTTCCAGCTTTGCCAATGGCTGAGCAACCGCTTTGGGTGCTACTTCCAGCTCGACGGCTCCGCCCTGCTCTTTTCCAGAGCTAGGTTCAAGTTCATAGATGGATTCGGGTTTTGAATTCTGTATGTGGCAGCCATTTTGAACACCATTGCCGTCCATATTTTGAGAATCTAACTGATTTTCCAGAAGGTTGAGGATTTCAGTGCGCAAAAGCTGAATCTCGTCGAGGATTGCCTCCACCTGGTGACGGTCAGGATTGCGGGGAAGTCGGCTGACAATGCCGACATACATGTCTTCGATGGCCTCCCAGTCGCCGTCGGCCCCCTCCTCCATCGCGGCGGAAATTAGCTTGCGTACATCACGCCGGCAGATAGTCAGCGCCTCTTTGGCCCGTCTAAACTGCAGGCGTTCGGCAGCGACTTCCTGTGCCAGGATTGCAAGTTCCGCAGCACGAGCCAAAAGTGGAGAAAGATCGAACCCGAAAGCTTGCTCGATATCGCCACACTTGTCCCGGTGAGCGTAGCGCTTCCCGTTCGGACTATCCTTGCGCTGGATGAGCCCGGCTTCGACCAGGGCAGCCAGATGTCGCCGCAGGGTCGTCCCAGTGATGCCGTGCGCTCTGACAGAAAGCTGGGCGTTCGAAGGGAAGACCACCAATCCGCTATCGCAGTTGAGCTCGCTTTCCGGATAAAATGTCAGCAATGCGTCCAGCACAGTCAGCGCCCTGTCCTGGAGGCCGAGGCGTTCACGGGCCTCACAGGCGTCGCGAAACACCTTCCATTTTTCGACCGGGCGGTTTGGTTTTGTCTCGGACGTCTGGAGCTGCCTCTTTACAAGAGCAAGCACAGCCGGCCGCCGCCCAAAGGGCGTCGTCACATTTCCCGTCTGCATATTCCTTCACCTTTCTTCAGGCAAAAGAAATCCGCTCACCAAAACGATGCCAAAGACCCTTGACTGGGATTCATGGAAATGCGATTCTCGATCTTGCTAGGAATTGAGAGAGGCTTCCATGACGGAAACGTTTTGGGGGCCTTTTTCTTTTGTCGCGGTCTCTCCTCTTGACCAATTAACGAGTGTCTCGATCACACCTCTTGGTGAGTTGGATCGGACTGATTGTTGTATTCGCTTAGAAGGTCAGGCATTCGGTCCGCCAGCCAGCGCGCGAAAGCGCGTTCCTGCTTCGGGATTGAGACCGTAGTTCCAGCCGAATTACTCTTCATGCGGCCAAAAACTCGGTCACCCACGGCGAAGTCAACAATCTCTTCAGCTGGTTCCGCAGTCACTTTGTCGGCTGCAGCACTTGCAGCTCGTATCGCTTGGGCAATACGGCTGGAGCTGTCAGCGCCTCGAAACTCGACCGTGTCGATTATCTTGCGAACACGTGCTGCGCTGCTCGGATCTTTCAGCAACTCGGCAAATGCGGTCCATTTCGGGCGACCAACTCCTTTTGCTCTGCCGATCGCAAGAATGATGTCTTCGGGAACCGCCTCCGTCACTCGAAACAGATGCGATATTGCCGCTTCTGAAGCTCCCAAGATTGGGCACATGGCGCGATGGGAAAGGCCAGCACTTTTGAGCTGTACTGCCCACATTGCCTGCTCGATCCAGGTCAAGTTTTCCCGAACACCATTCTCAAGCGATTGCTCTTCAATCAATTGCCGATCGGAAAGCTCTCGAACATACGCTCGAATCTTTATGGTCTCCGGGCGATCCGCTTCTGCCATTATGGCCTTGATCGCCGCCCATCGACGGTAACCGTAGGCAAGCTGGTAATGATCCGGTTTCGTCGGATGCGGCCGAACGAGAACCGGAATTTTTTGGCCTTCGCTTGCGATGGAAACCTTAAGCGCCTCGAGCTCTTTGGCCGCATCTTCGTCGTTGCCAAAGCGATCTCTATAGGGGGAGCGGTCGATACGGTCAGGATCGAGTGAAATGACACTATCTTCGGTGAGCTGTGTCAGTGCTCGACCCACATTGGAAATGACCGGTGAAGAGTGCCGCCGCGCCAGCGAGGGCTTGTCAGACGCGTCCGACACCACAGCAGATTCTGTCCGGTTTTCGGCGGCCGCCATTCGCTGAAGGATGCTTTTCTTCATGTGCTACGCCCCCAAACTTTGTGAACGAGATCGAGGATTTCGGAGTTAACTCGATCAGCGCTCTCAATTGCACGCTTCAACGCTTCACGACCGACCTCGCCCGACTCGAGCTCGTATAGGGTCTTCTTCGCTACCGCTGCACCGGCGATTGCCGTCGATTCGAGCGCCTCCGCAACCAGTACATCATCACCAAACAATCGGCGCATGACTCCAGACATGTACTTCTGAGGCCCGTCATTCGGGTTCACGCGGGTGAGCAGGAAACGGAAAAAGTCATGCTCAAATTTTGCTCCAAACTGCCCCAGCACCTCCGATAGATCGGAGATCATGATCAGGAACTGATTGCACGATGCCACGTCGAGCATCGCCGGGTGAACGGTAATGATTAAGGACGTTGCTGCGTAAAGAGCGGCGAGCGTTGAGTATCCAAGGGACGGTGGGGTGTCGATGATAACGATATCGTATCGATCATCGACGCGGGCCAGGGCACTGCTTAACCGCTCGAAAAACAAACCCAAGTCATCTCTGGTTTTCGAGGTCAGATAGGACGGGGTATCAAACTCAAAGTCCATTAGCTCCAGATTGCCAGGAACTAGATCGACACCCGGGAAATAGGTTGGCCGGATCACTTCAGCGAGCGGCCGCCTCTCATTGTCATATCGAATGGCTGCATAGGCTGTTTGATTCTCGCCGAGATCGAACTCCGGCTGAATACCAAATAGCGCAGTCATCGATGCTTGCGGATCAAGATCCAGACACAGGACCCGATAACCCTGAAGCCCTAGAAAATGTGCAAGATGGATAGAAGTGGTTGTCTTGGAACTACCACCTTTAAAATTCGCCGTAGCAATTACCTGAAGCTTTTCCCCTTTGCGACGATGCGGAAGCAGCTCGCCAGCTTCGTCCGGACGAAGTTCGGCCAGGAATGCCCTCAGTTCCTTGACCTGTTCTATCGTGTAGGTTCGCCTGTTGTTTTCTGCACGCTCGGGCAAAGGCCCCTTCCCTTCCAGCGTCAACTGGCGAAGAGTACTTTCCGGAACCTTGAGTAGCCTCACTAGGTCAAGGGTTGAGAATGTCCGACCAAATGTTTTCTGCGCAGAGGGTGGATAAACAGCCTCACGCATATCGTTCAGCTCCGCAGAGAGTTTCGAGGTGTAGACCCCGATCTTCGACGCAGTGTCTCTGACGCTCTGAGAAGCTGGCTGCAACATTCAATCCTCTTGACGGTTCTGACCACTTTACGAGATCATTTCCGTCAGGGATGCCAGACTGACTCCGATTCTTCAAGGCGTTTTTCGTTAACAAGAAGTTAACGCATCAAGGATGCCCGACTTTACAGTTGTAAAGTTTTGGGTCGATGCGCATGAGGCCCGACAGTTATGCCAGGGGCCCTACCCTTTAGAAGAGCTGAACTGTCGCAGATAGTCAGCGACTGCCTGAGCCTTTGCGGCGGCAGTGATGACTGCACGTGAATCCTGCTTGAGCACCTTGAGCCAGTTTTCAACGTAAGTCGCGGTGTTATCTCGCGGATCATGCTCGATGCCAAGATCGGCGCAGACGAACGCGGCTGAGATCTCGGCAACAAGCTCCTCCATGGCGTAGGCCTCACTGCCGAACCGCCCACTCAGATCACGACCCAAACGTGCCTTTGCACCACTCCAATGAGAAATTTCATGAAGAACAGTGCTGTAAAGGTGAACCTCGCTGAGGAACCGCCCCCGATCCGGAATCAGAATGTCATCGAGACCAGGGCGATAACAAGCCTGCTTGCCGCCGTAGGTGATCTTCGCGCCAGTGCGATCTATGAAGGATTCGACGTTTTCGAGAACTGGAACGGCATCCATTGGCACATCATCGGCCGAGCTCTTGAATCGGTCAGGCAGGTTATCGATCTGCTCGACGTTGAAGACAGCGTAGCCCCTGAGATAGGGGAATGTGCGATCGTCCGCCTCCTGATCCTTTGGCGTGAAGGTGCCGTACTTGACGACGAGGGTTCCTTGTTCGCCCTTGCGGACCTGGGCGCCAAGCTCCTGAGCCTGCCGGTAAGTCATCCATGTGTTTTCGTCGTAGCCGGCGATTTGCCCGGAGAGCCACAGCATGACCACGTTGATGCCGCGATAGGCTTCGCCGGAGGCACGCAGCGGCGTAGCCGACCTGCGAACATTTCCGCGCCATGGCCGAATCCAGGGCTTGGTGCCGGCCTCGAGCTGCTGGATGATGGTGTCGGTGATCCGCTGGTAGGTGTCCTTTACGCTCTGCATTGCCGTCTCCTGTTCGTTGGTTGACGGCAAAGATCCGAAGATAGCGGAACGAGCCCATGCACCCGTAGGGCCGCAACGGAGTGTAGGACCGCGCAAGCGGTTGAATGGGGAAGGGGCTATCGTAGTTTGTCCGTCAAATCATCCAACGGACAGGGGAGGGCGCAGAGCTCCGGCACCCCGGCGCCAACGACAAAGGCCCTCACTGCAGCGATAGGGCCGCAGGTCAGCGTTCTCGGTCGTCTTGGTCGCGGTTTCGCTGGCGATCAGCAAGCTGCTGCGCTTCGATAGCCTTAAGCTCGGCATTGATGTGCTGCGACTGAGGCTCTTGGGCCTTTTGCTGACCTGGCTGCGAATGGGCATCTTGGACCTGTTCCGGCCGACCCAGAGTCTTGAAATCAGATCGAGCGGTGAACTTAACTTCCTCGTCGTCAGGAGGCATCCGCTCGGGGAGATCAGCACGGTCTACGGCCACAATCCCCTTTTCGGTCACGAGGCTCGCTACGCGATTGTCATGGCCGAGAACCTGGCCTTCGATCACTTCGCCCGGGCGGGCCGTGCGGATATTATGCTCGAACGGTTTCTCGCCAGCCTGCTCAAGATCGGACATGGCACTGCGGATCGCCTCGCGGCGGTTAGGATCCATCGCATCCTGGATGAGGTGCTTCATAGCAGGACTGGACGGATCATTCGTGGTCTCAATGGATGCCTCGATCATGCGAGGCTTGGTGATGACACTCAGATCGATGTCATGCCCATAGGTGCGGCCCAATGAGACCACCAGAGCTTCGTTTGCCCTTCCATTGCCTTCGCGAAAGGCATGAACATAGTTCAACTCAGATAGGACGTGAGCGGCCTTCTCGGCGAACTGCTCAGGTGTGGCGGCTCGCAAGCCCTGAACGTCTCTAGCAGGCCTCAGCGCCTCGTTGAGACCCATTTCGATGCGCGAGCCGGGGAGGAAAGTCGTATCGCCCTTCGAAAGCCCGCCTACCGGCTCTACCCGATGCCCATCGACGACAGGACTTTCATTTCGCGTATGTCCTGCCCATTCATAGACATCTTGAAAGATGTAGCCGTGCAGAGCCTTCAGATGCGCTGCGTCGTGATTCCCGGTCGGGCCTTTTCCCTCAGCCAGCTCCGTTTGCCTCAAAGCCGTAAAAGCGTATTCGGCCTCACGTAGCGCCGAATGGCTCCTGATATCCAGTTTGTTCTTCAGAACATCCCTGAAATCCTTATCCTCTGAAGTGTTTGGATAGGTGTAGGAGCCTTTGGCTTCATCATCGCGGGCCAAGCGAAACCTCATGCAAAAAAGCCGCCTGAGATCACAGGCGGCCGCGAGAAATATCTAAGTGATTATCAAGCCCGCTTGAAGCGGGCCAGCAACTCTTGGCGCATTTCCTCGGAAGTGATGTCTCCCGCAACGTAACGGCCGTTTGCTTCTTCCAAAACCGGATCGCCAGTGTAACCCTGCCGCATATTGGCGGCACGAGCCTGATCGACGGCTTTCTGTCGGGCTGCAACAGCTTCCGGAGAGCGATCGGGGCGAGGGGCATGAACGTTCATTGGCGGAGCCTCCAGTTATTATTCAACTTAGCACAAAAAGAGCCAAATATCCAGCGAATGCGGGGTAAGCGGCTCTTTTATGGTGGGAGCCCGATCAGAGATCGGGCCTCCCAGAGCGATCAATCGCGGGGTTCCCATTCGATGATGGCCTGCAGTGCCACGTCATCTTGGCCGGGGTAGCGTCCCAAGTTGGCGTTGAAGCCGAGGCGCTTGATGGAGAGGGTGTAGTACGGCTTCCCTTCTCCGCTGGTCTTCTTCCAGATGCCGCCAACTTCGATGTCGTGGCCGCGAGGTGATTTGGCATAGACGCGATGCGTCGGAGCCTTTTCGTTGGTGGAGTCGAAAGGTGTGACCTTGATATCCAGGTCCCGGTCGATCGTGGAGATGAGGCCGGTTCCCTTGGCGTTGTCGATGTCGTCTTTGTCGAACTGAATGAAGTTGGTCATGCTCATGTTAATCACTCCTCTATGGTGGTTGCGATGATCGTTCATTAGGCACGGCGAAAAGCGGTGCGCACCGTAGGCCGGAGCGCAGCGAAGGAGGCTGGACGGGGACAAATTTTGTTTCGCGAGGAAGCCGAAGGCGGGGAAAATTTGGAGACGAACGGCTTTGCGCCAACCGCGTCGCCGTGCGAACGGGCATCAAGAGCAACCACTTTGGAGGTGTGGGGCCTGAGCGCTTGCAGCAATACGTCACCTCGACAAATGGGACATCGGCACAGGTCAAGGGCGGGATTGTGTTGAATGCAGCCGAACCAGCAGCCTGAAACAAGAGGCTGGGGTAACCGATGGTTTCGCCAAAACATGAGATCTCGCCATCTCTTGCCCATATGAGCGCCGCCAGTCGTTCAGGTGCCGGAATGGCTGCGGCGATAGGAGGAGGGCGATTCAACCTGAGCGCCCCACAAGCCTTGGCCTCGCTGTCGGGCTCTTACCTCGGCGCGGCGATACTGGTCCAGATCGATCGGGTGGGATCTTGGCAGATAACGCAACAGGAGGCTGGCTTGGCCCGCCTTCACCATTTCGAGGCCAATATCCGAGTTGTCGATGAAGCACTGGCCGACAAGGCGTTTGTACTGGTCTCGATCGACTTCAACGCAGCGGACATGCTTGCCATCGATCATGCGGGCGAGGAACCGTCGTGCCTCGATGCCGCACCTCCATATCGCGCCATTCTTGAAGCCGGTCTGATCGCGCTCACAAGCATCAATAGCCGCAATGCGGATCCTCTGTTGGCGGATGCTGAAGGTGTCTCCATCAATCACCCGCGCTCGGCCTGAATAGTCGGCCGCTGCAGAAGACGCGGTGAACAGAAGCGCGGCCAGCGCGGCTCCAACTAAGCGATTTTCTATCACGAGTGTGCCTCCATTGAGTTGCGGGCTGCCAGCCCAAATACGGAGCGGTTCAGATGAAGGTCACCGCTCGCGGCACGGTCGGCCATGGCCCGCAAATACCCACCCGGCGAGCTGATCTCGGCCCGCGTGTATTTCTCAAAGGTGAGAGCGATAGCAACAGCGGCCGCCTGCTGCCCCATTCGCTCCACGGCCCGCTGGCGCGCATCTTCGGACACTCCGGCGATGCGGCAAAGTTTGGGAGCGATCCGGTCCAGGTCCGCCCAACTACGCGGGGGCTGGTAGCCATATTCGGCAAGGCTTGGCGTAGCCCGCCACACATCTTTCAGCGCCACAAGTGAAGGCCGCACTTGCAGGTGCCTATTGCTTTGGCGCGAACGGCTCACCAGGCTTTCTTCAAAAGCCCTCTTGCTGGCGGAGCCAGCCTCTAGCGAACTGACTTGTTCGGCGTCAGCCGAACGCCGTTCATCATTACGAGCTTCAAAAGGCTTCGGGGTTGTAATCTGTATGTGCATGTCGTTTTCGACATCCGTGCATGTCATATTTGCATCTATGTCGGAAGCGTGCGGGGTCCGATTCACGTTGCGGAGTCGGTCGGCAAGCCACTCCAAAAGCATTGTGGCCTTCCGAAGGGCGTGGGCCGGCTCGTGCCTGGCTGATCCGATGAAGGCGGCGATCTTCTCAACACGGGAACCGGACGGCGATGTCCTTGATGGACTTGCCCTCATCGAATAACGCTCTGAATGCCTCGAACTGGTCGGCGGGGTGCATTGCTTCCCGCATCACGTTCTCGGTCAGGCTTAACTCCGTGGCGTCACCCGCCTCCCGGACAATGACATTTACAGCGTAGTCAGCCGTGATCTCGCCCCGTTCGGCCAGAAGATTGAGGGCTGCAAGGCGGCGACCGCCGGCGGTTACGAGGTATCTCCCCTGGGATGCCTTGCGCACCACAAGGTTTTGAATGACGCCATTGGCGAGGATCGAGGCCGAC
Source organism: Rhizobium sp. RU35A (assembly GCF_900156005.1). Lineage (NCBI taxonomy): Bacteria > Pseudomonadati > Pseudomonadota > Alphaproteobacteria > Hyphomicrobiales > Rhizobiaceae > Rhizobium > Rhizobium sp. RU35A. The sequence goes on from NZ_FTMR01000015.1 coordinate 99,259, forward strand.
AGGCTCTCGATGCTCTCCTTGGTGTAAGTCTTCCGGACGTTCTTCGGGTCTGCGTCCAGCTTGTTCAATGCTATCGCGATGATGTCGCTCATGGTCTCTTGCTCCAGTTTTTCCCGTTTCCCTTGGGAGCAAGCCCCGCTACTGGGCGAAGCCTCTGCCTTCGTTTTCGAAGGATGTGCCCCCACATCCGGCGGAACGAAGGGGGAGGGCTTGAGCCCGCTCCCGTTAGGACGCCGATCGGGTCATGGGGCGGGAGGAAGGAAAAACGGAAGGTTTGCCGGCTTGACGGCGAAAACCGTTTTTCCTGACGAGCGACAGCGCTTGCGCGCTTGCCCATTGGCGCGATCGGCGACCTATCGTAAGAGCGGTACAGGGTAGGGTCGATGCGCGGCCGATCCCGGCCGCTCCTTGTGGATGCGAACCGGCGACGCCGGTTCTCCGTCTTCTGAACCAGGTTATAAAACGACGGATCTGCCCGCTGCGCTCCGAGTGATGAGCGCTCCGCTCCTCGGGCAGCTCTCCATTTCAACTTGATTCAACGTGTCGATAGCGGCAGCAGCCGCTCGGCTCGGATCGATCGGCGCCAGTCCGAGATCCGAGAAGGACAATGAAGAGCATCGGAGCTTTCAGCATAGCGCCGCCCCTCCTTCAGGGGCGGGAAAGCGGGAATTCTCGACACGGTTTTGACGGAAGAAGGGACGCCGCAGGAGGCTTAGCATAGCGCCGCGAAGCGGAAG